>CAVHGD010000055.1:0-15514 GCA_963635385.1 Dialister sp. CAG:486
TGTAGTCGATGTACTTGATACCGCTCTTCTTGAAACGGCAATACTTTTTCTTCTTCTGCTCGCCGGTTTGCGGAGTCAGATAGCGAATTTCATCATTCTGTGCCATAATTTAAGCCTCCTCTTTTTTAAGATTACCACGACGCTTCTCAGCATACTCAAATGCGTACTTGTCAAGACGAGTGGTGAGGAAGCGAATGACACGCTCATCACGGCGGAACTCAGTCTCGAGAGTTGCAACGAATGCGGGCTCCACATCAAATTGAAGAATAGCATAGAATCCCGTAGTCTTGCCTTGGATAGGATATGCGAGCTGGCGCAGACCCCACTCCTCACGATTCAGCACGGCACCACCGTTCTGCTTGAGAAGGTTCTCGAATTTGTCAACTGCTTCCTTCATCTGTGGTTCAGACAAAACGGGAGTCAAAACGAAAGCAGCTTCGTAATGATTTAACATAATACTGTTAATTGTTTGATAGTTAATAATTTACATTTTGCTTATTCACGCAATCGGCAGCTCCGCAACCTGCATTTACCCTCTACTGCAATTCAAGAATAAACCACAAATCGAGCCCTACTCTGCGCAAAAAGCGTGCAAAGGTACGACTTTTTTTTTATTCCCACAATAGTTTACTCCATTTTTTCATTTTATCTATACCAACGCAAAAAAAGAAAAGGATACCTTACTATCTAAGATACCCTTTTGCTTCTTATTCAATCCGCACCAGATTACTTCTTGAAATAACGATTGAACAATCCTTCGAATCCCTTACCATGCCGAGCCTCATCCTTAGCCATCTCATGCACGGTATCGTGAATAGCATCCAATCCCAACTCTTTGGCACGATTGGCAATACGCAGCTTGTCTTCGCAAGCACCTGCCTCTGCCAGCATACGTTTCTCCACATTGGTCTTGGTATCCCATACAACTTCACCAAGCAGCTCTGCAAATTTTGCACAATGCTCAGCTTCCTCAAACGCATAACGGCGGAACGCTTCAGCCACCTCCGGATACCCCTCGCGGTCAGCCTGACGAGACATCGCCAAATACATACCGACCTCAGTAGCCTCACCTACAAAGTGTGCATTCAGGTCCTTTTTCATTTCTTCATCCGTGTCTTTGGCTACGCCAATCACATGCTCACAAGCGAAGGATATTCCCGCCTTTTCGTCCACTTCTTTCCATTCAACTACTTGCTTGCACTGCGGGCAACGCTCCGGTGCCTGCTCGCCCTCAAATACGAACCCGCATATCGGGCAAATAAATTTCTTTTTCATTGTTGTTTGTTTTTTGAAAGGGTTATTGGTTTATTTTCTCGCTGCAGCTCGGTTGGCACACTTGGGACATAATCCCATGTAGTACAGCTCACGGGTATCTACCTTGCAGCCTTTGGGGAAAATAGTATCTCCCACTTCGGGCATTGCAATATCAATAATTCGTCCGCAACACGTACACCGAAAATGAGCATGAGGCGAGAGGTCTATATCATAATGAGTCAATTTATCATCAACCGAGAGGGCCCGTACGGCATGTTTTTCGGTCAAAGCATTCAATATATTATATACCGATGCTCGTGAAACCGTATCATCAACCGCATTAATTCGATGGAAAATCTCCTCAGCTGTCGCATGGACATGGTTATTCATTAAATCCTCCACCACTTCTATTCGTGGTTGGGTTACCTGCAAACCATATTGTCTTAAAAACTCCCGTGCGGTCATCTATTTTTGACTAATTCTAAAAGACACGCAAAGTTAGAGTTTTTTTCCGACACCACCAAATTTTATCCTAATTTTTATGCACTTTTTGCACAATAAGCATTCAAAGCCCCTATAAAAAAGAGAACAGCCCAAAAAGGCATCCTCTTCTATAGCAAAAAGCACTCAATGCTTACTCAAACAGGGCATAATATGTAACGGAACGCGAAACCGTTTTCTCATCAACCGTTGTGAACAAATCCTCTGGCTCCACAAACGGGTCGCGCCAATTCTGCTCCGTTGTCCAACCAATAAAACGCGTCCCCTCACAAAGCGTAACGGTTTTGGCAGGTAATTGAAGTGCCTCGCCCGCTTGATACTCTTTTGTTTCTAATGTATCGCCATCTACCATCCATACTACCATCGGAGCGGTTTCCACATTATTTATATATATGAACGAAATTACACCATTGTTCTCTGCTATGTCTTTCACCGGTTTGAATGCAATAGATGACCAAGCCGTCGTGTTCCGTGTTCCCGGATAGGGGTCCGCCGCTGTGCCAATTCCGGTCTTTTTTCCTTGGGCAGAGATAAGCGTATAGCGCGGTTGCCCGGCGGTGTTGTTCGGCTCGTTATTATCCCACGCCGTTTGGCTGTAGTTTACATACCACACCAACAATCCGTGTCCGGGCAAGTATTTATCCCACCCCTTCTGCTGACGATTCTCGAGATAGTAGTTCACCCCATTGGTCGTAGCCGTCTGCAATATACCGGAAGCATTAACCTGCAGAGGCGCATCAGTCGTATTAAGCGTATAGGCTGCCCCCGTAGCCCCCGGATTGACAGGTTTTGTCCAACCGAAGAAATACTTATCGTGCGCACTATAACTCGGTGGGCAATCGCCGTCACCATTGTAGCCGCCACCATCCATTACATCCCACTCGCCCGGTGTATAATACTCATCATAGTTCGTTCCATAGTCCGTGTCATAGTAGTCGGGCAATCCCAACACATGACTAAACTCGTGACAGAGCGTGCCGATACCATTTCGTTCGCCGGATATTCCGTTCAACTCGCCTGAGCAGGCGTAATTGTTGATATACTTGCCGTCCACCTTACAATCCGACCATTGGTAGGAGCATCTACCATACTGGATAGTCGACCAAATATTCCAGTTGTGCGGCCATATTGTACTATCATCACCGCCATCGGCTTCGCCCTTTCCGGCATAAATAATATAGACAAAGTCTACCTGTCCATCACCATCGTTGTCGTACTGCGTGAAATCGATATTATACTGTGTATCTGCCAACTTGCAGGCTTCGACAACCATATCGCCCGGGTACATATCATCTCCTTGCACGCTGTCCTTGTTCTCTCCATAATAGGAAAAACTCTTTGTGAGCGTAACAGGACCAACGACATCGAATTGAGGCTGATAGGCGCCATTCGATTGGTCGATAAAATACTTGCGTGCCGAGCCGTACGCATTGCCATAGGTATAATTCACCGCATTCATCATCGAGTCCATTTCGACCTGCGTATTCGTTGATTGGAACTTCGTGTCAGAGAAGTTGACCAAGATAAACAATCCGCGCGGAGCAAGGTTTATCGTTCCCACATCCTTTTTTGCACGATGGGAACGCAACATCGGCGATTTTGCTCGCCGTGCCGCAATGGTGTCGGCAGACAACGCTGCTTCTACCACTCGCCAATAGCCGTCTGCGTTTTTTTGAACTACCTCACCTTGTGCATTCGTGTAAAAATGATAGTACTCATCGCCGTTGAGCCGCACCTGCAGAGTAGTGCCGTCCGGCTGTGTCTTTGTCTGCCATCCGCGATAGGCAGGCATGGCATTGAGCGTCAGGGTTGCCGCACAGAGCAGCCCGATTAGTATCTGTTTTTTCATTCTCAGTATGTCTTATTTAGTTTGTCCTTGTCGCCCCATGCTGTCGTAGGTATGGTCGCCCACCACGATATAGAGGGCGTTGTTGCGCAATATCTTGTGTGCCTGCTCCTGCGCCGTAGGGGTTTGGCAACCTGTTGCCTCGCTCCATTGCGCCACGAGCGACACATCCGCCGCGGGCATCACAAAAGTATCACCGGGCTGATAGGTTTTGCCATCATACAGCCACCCCATAAACTTTTTTCCCTCCTGCGCAGGGACACCCTTGGACAGCACCACTTTCTTTCCTTGCGGATAGGTCGCCACTCCACAGCGCGTACTCTTGTCGGGATAGTCGGCATACTCAAAGGTGTGAGTAGTCAGTTCCCCCTCAACAAACAATGTGGGCAACAACATAGTTGCCGAAACATTCGATGTGTAGTTTAAGAAACGAGGGGAATTGACATTGTACAAAATATTCCCATTGGCAGATACAGTACTACGGATAGTCGCTTTGCCATCTTCGATAGCAATCGTCCATGTAGTTGTTCCGGCGTCCATGGCCATTTTCTTTTTGGCGGTTGCTCCTAATTTCTGGCCACTTACATTGGTCAGCGTCCAACCGGCAGCCGTACCACCGAGCGTAAAGACCTCTGTGTCGGCAGTCGGCAAAATAATGGTGCTGTCGGCAGAAAACGAAACTGCCACAGCAGACAAATACCTATCCGAAAAGCTACCCGCTGCCATTCCCTTCTCAGGGCAAGCCAACACGACACGATCGCCGTCTTGTAACTGTGCGGCATCGGTGACCTGCACAAAATCTGCAGCATGCAGGAACGTTATCCCCGATAGCCACAGAAAAAGAAAAAATGATTTTCTCATACGATTGTATAATTTAGATTCAGTACAAAAGTACAACAAGTTCGCCGAAGGTGCAAACTTGTTGTACACTTTTGTGCAATTCCACACACATTTAACCAATTTGGGCTATTATAATCCCCTTAGGCTACTTTTTTAGTCTTGGGGAATATCGCCCAGAACGACAGGGCTACAACCAACGCAAAGCCCGCAAAGATATACCAACTAGTCTGCCAACCGTGCCATACCGCCATCGCCCCTTGTGTCTCTACCGCATCGGCATAGACAAAGTGGTTCACGATAGCCTGTGCGGAGAGCGTACCTATTGTCGCCCCTAGGCCGTTGGTCATCATCATAAAGAGTCCTTGCGCACTCGAACGCTCTGACACACTGACTTCTTGATCGACATACATACCGCCCGATATGTTGAAGAAGTCGAACGCAAAGCCATAGACGATACAACTCAACACAAAGAGCAGCACACCGGGGAAGCCGGGGTTGCCCAACCCGAACAGTCCGAAACGCAGTACCCATGCGAACATCGCCATAAGCATCACATTCTTAATGCCA
The DNA here is from genome assembly GCA_963635385.1 of Dialister sp. CAG:486. Taxonomy (GTDB): domain Bacteria; phylum Bacteroidota; class Bacteroidia; order Bacteroidales; family Paludibacteraceae; genus Colicola. The sequence continues at coordinate 5,009 of CAVHGD010000055.1, forward strand.
TAGCGTTTGAGGAAGAACGGGATTGCCAATATACACAGTGCCTCGCAGATTTGCGAAATGGAAATCAGCATATTCGCATGCTTTACGCCAAATGTATCGGCAAACTGCTCAATTGCTCCGAAACTCGTAATGAACGGATTGGCATAACTGTTTGTAACTTGCAGGCACATTCCCAACAACATGGAGAAGATGAAGAAGATAGCCATTTTCTTCTGTTTGAACAACCCGAAGGCCTGCAATCCGAGAGCCTCCACCACCGACTTGGCAGCCACCTTTCCTTTCACGGGGCAAGCAGGCATCGTAAGCGCATAGAGTGCCAACAGCAGGCTCAATCCGCCGCTGACGATGAACTGCAGGCTGGTCGATTGGAAGCCGCACAAATCGACTACCCACATAGTGGCGATAAAGCCCACCGTGCCGAAGACACGCACCGGCGTAAAGTCGGTTTCGATATTCTTACCCGCTTTCTCGAGTGCGGTGAACGCCACCGAGTTGTTGAGTGCAAGCGTCGGCATATAGAACGCCACCGAGATGGTGTAGAGCGCAAACAATGCACCGAACTGAATATCGTTGCCCAAACAGATACCGTACACACCCGCGCCTATCATAAACGCCCCCGCAACCAAGTGGCACAGGCTCAACAGTTTCTGTGCGGGAATCCAACGGTCTGCCACGATGCCCATCAGCGCAGGCATAAACAGGCTCACCACGCCTTGTATGGAGTAGAACCAACCAATATGGGTAGCCAATCCGTGTCCCGCAAGGTAGGTCCCCATCGATGTCAAGTACGCGCCCCAAACGGCGAATTCAAGAAAGTTCAGCAGTATCAACCGCCATGTGATGTGTTTCATGTAAAGATGAATTGTGAATTAAGAATTAAGAATTATATGTATTGCACATCATTTAATACTCGTGCTTCTCATATATCAACATTAAAACTCGCTGGTAAAGTGGAACTGAATGTGCCTGTAGTCGTTTTGCGCCATCTGCAGCACATACGCCGAGTCGGCCATAAAGACATCGCGTCCGTCCTTGTCGGTGGCCATATACTGCGCCTTGCGCTTCTTGAAAGTGGCAAGTTCTTCCTCGTCGTCGCTCTCTATCCAGCAGGCCTTGTACATCTGCAGGCTCTCCCAACGGCATTTCGCCTGATACTCATGCTCCAAGCGGTACTGAATAACCTCGAACTGCAGTTGCCCGACCGTTCCGATTATCTTGCGCCCGTTCATTTGGCTGACGAACAACTGCGCCACGCCCTCGTCCATCAACTGGCTAACCCCCTTGTCGAGTTGTTTCTGCTTCATCGGGTCAGCGTTCTCGATGTACTTAAACATCTCGGGCGAGAAGGATGGTAACCCCTTGAAATGCAGGTTCTCCCCCGCCGTCAGCGTGTCGCCTATCTTGAAGTTCCCCGTGTCGGGCAGACCGACTATGTCGCCCGCATACGCCTCGTCCACTGTCTCTTTGCGCTGTGCCATGAAGCAAGTGGGCGAAGAGAAGCGCATCTGCTGGTTTTTACGCACATGCTTGTAATAAACATTGCGCTCGAACTTGCCGGAGCATATCTTGAAGAATGCGATGCACGAGCGGTGATTCGGGTCCATATTGGCGTGTATCTTAAAGCAGAACCCCGTGAACTTATCCTCCATCGGCTCTACTTCCCGTTCCTCTGCCTGCACGGGGCGGGGTGACGGGGCGATGCGCACAAAGCACTCGAGCAACTCCTTCACGCCGAAAGTGTTCAGTGCCGAGCCGAAGAATACGGGAGCCAACTCGCCGGCAAGGTAATCCTCCTGCGAGAACGGATTATATACCCCCGCTATCATCTCGATATCCTCTCGCAGTTTCTCTGCGTCCTTGTCACCGACCAGCGCGGTTATTTGCGGGTCGTTGATGTCGTCAAACCGAAGCGACTCCGTCACGTGCGTCTTGTCTGGCTGATAGAGGTCGAGGGTCGATTGATAGAGGTTGTACACTCCCTTGAAACGCTGCCCGCTATTAATAGGCCACGACAGCGGACGCACATGGATACCGAGTTCGGACTCAATCTCGTCGAGTAGGTCGAATGGGTCTTTGCCCTCGCGGTCCATCTTGTTGACGAACACCATCACAGGCGTCTTGCGCATACGGCAAACCTGCATCAGACGCCGCGTCTGCGTCTCCACACCCTTGGCGGCATCAATCACAATGATGACCGAATCCACAGCCGTCAGCGTGCGGAAAGTGTCCTCCGCAAAGTCTTGGTGCCCCGGGGTGTCAAGGATATTGATGTGGTAAGTTACCACCCCCGACTCCCCCTGCCCCCTCAGAGAGGGGGATGCCGACGAGGTCGTGTAGTCGAACCCCATGACCGAGGTCGCCACCGAGATACCGCGCTGTTTCTCAATCTCCATCCAGTCGGAGGTCGCCGTCTTGCGTATCTTGTTCGATTTCACCGCACCCGCCACATGGATAGCCCCTCCGTAGAGCAGCAGTTTCTCTGTCAGGGTGGTTTTACCCGCATCGGGGTGTGATATAATCGCAAAAGTGCGTCGACGAAGTATCTCTTGTTGTTCGGCGTTAGTCAGCATGAATCGTTTTGTATGTGTGTATTATAAAATTTACTTTTTCTCTCAACGAACGGAAACGGATTTTACCGGCGCATCCGCCGGTCCGCTCGTTTTAAGCGCACAAAGGTACTACTTTTTTGTCGGAAAACCAAATGGCGTCCCCACGAAATAGCACACTATATAGTTATTTTATTGTATATTCCGTCCTTTTTGCGTACCTTTGCAGCCGTTTTTGTAGAAAGCGGCTATGTGCTTATTCCGTTTTAGGCGGAATACCTCCGCCGCCCAACCCCAAAAATCAATCAAACCAATCCACAAACAATAGTGAATACCCTTCAGCAAATACGAAAGCCCGTCGAGGAGTCGTTTCCGGAATATGAAAAATTGTACCAATCGACTATGCAGACCGAAGCGCAAACGCTCAATTCGGTGTTGAGCTACGTAGCAGTACAACGCGGCAAACAGCTTCGCCCCCTGCTGGTACTATTAGCAGCCAAGATATGCAACGACCCTACCGACAAGACGCTCAAGACGGCCGTTGCACTGGAGCTCTTGCACACCGCCTCGCTGCTGCACGACGACGTAGTGGACAACTCCCCCACCCGACGCGGCGCTGAAGCGGTCCAAGTGCGTTGGTCCAACAAAGTGGCAATTCTGGCCGGCGACTATATGCTATCGAAAGTGATCGCTATTGTGTCCGAATTGCGCAATTCCAAGATTCTGGAAATTGTCTCCGAACTGGGACAGTCGCTCTCTTCGGGAGAGCTGCTGCAGCTGCATGCCAACGATACGATGTGGATTACCGAAGAGCAGTACTATCGAGTCATCGAGCAGAAAACCGCCAAGCTGTTCCAAGCTTGCGTAGAAGCAGGTGCCGAATCGGTGGGCACCACCATGCGTCAGCGCACCGCCCTTCGGGAATACGGCCGCCTGTTCGGTCTGTGTTTCCAAATAAAAGATGATGTGTTCGACTACTCCGACAACGAGGAGTTGGGCAAGCCCACCATGAACGATATTCGAGACGGAAAAGTAACCCTTCCGCTTATTGTTTCGCTACGCCGTGCGCCCCAAGAAGAAGCCGACCATATCCGAACCATTGCCGAAGCATTAGCCAACCAAGACCCGCATATCAGCCCCGAAAAAGCCGAGCAAGAGATAAAAACCTTTGTTATGCGCTATCAAGGTGTGGAGTATGCCACCCGCCAAATGTATGACTACAAAAAGAAAGTCGCAGAAATACTCTCCGTATTCCGCGACTCTCCTGCTAAAAACAGTCTGCTCAGCCTATTCGACTACGCCATCAATCGCCTCCACTAACTTTTCTCGCAAGGCGGTATCCGAGACAGACTCCACTATATCTTTCATAAAGGCACCCACCAACAGTTGGCGTGCCGTTTTCTCACTCAAGCAGCGCTGTTGCATATAGAACAGCGCACTCTCATCTAATTGCCCCGTACTAGCCCCGTGGGTAGCCTTCACATCGTCCGCATAAATCTCCAACTGCGGGCGGGTACGCATAGTAGCCGTACGGCTCAATAGCAAGTTTCGGCTTGTCTGATGCGCCGAAGTCTTTTGGGCATCCGGAGCAATCTTCAGCTCACCGAAGAATTCCCCTTTGGCCTCGCCGTCCAATACAAACTTAATGAGCTGGTTGCTTTCGCCCTCGCCCACATTGTGATAAACATGCGTCGATGTGGAGACCTGCTCCTGAGCGCTCAAGAAAGCCAAACCATACAGCTCCGTTTTGCATTGTTTCCCCTGCTGCTCGACATAAATCGTATTCACCACCGGTGCCGAATAGGCCAATTCGAACTCTCCCGACAGAAGACGCAACTGCTCTCGTACCGGCTCATCTATCGCCGAATACAGGTTCAAGATATGCAGTCGCAGGGTCGAGCCCTCCTCCTGCACAAAATGCAAATCCAACGAAGGGGCATTGAGATACACCCGCTCATAGACCTCTCCTGTATGTACGACGATGGGTTCCATGGCCGTATTATTGGATATGTTCGAGCCACTCATAGCCTTTTTCCTCCAATTCCAAAGCCAACTCTTTCGTACCCGTTTTCACGATACGCCCATCGGCCAAGACATGCACAAAATCGGGCACAATATAATCGAGCAGACGCTGATAGTGCGTAATCACAATCTGTGCATTCTGCGCCGTCTTGAGCTTATTCACCCCATCTGCCACGATACGCAACGCATCGATGTCCAATCCGGAATCCGTCTCGTCGAGTATCGATAAGCAAGGCTCTAACATCGCCATTTGGAATATCTCGTTTTTCTTTTTCTCGCCACCCGAAAAGCCTTCGTTCACCGATCGATTGTTCAGCTTATCCGCCATCTCGAGCAACGCACGCTTTTCGCGCATCAAAGCCAAAAATTCTTTGGCCGTCAGCATGGGTTTCCCCTCGTATTTTCGCTTCTCGTTGACCGCGGTACGCATAAAGTTCACCATACTCACGCCCGGTATTTCCACCGGATACTGGAAGCTCAAGAACACCCCTTCGCGAGCTCGCTGCTCGGCAGGCATGGCAAGCAGGTCTTTGCCGTGCAGCAGCACCTCTCCCGCAGTCACTTCGTAGGCGGGATTTCCGGTCAGCACCGCACTCAAAGTCGATTTTCCGGCACCATTCGGCCCCATTATGGCATGCACTTCGCCCTCGTTGATGCTAAGGTTCACCCCTTTAAGGATTTCCTTACCGGCTATCGAAGCATGCAGATTTCGTATTTCTAACAAAAGACTCATAATTTATTCCCTATTTTTGGGACTGCAAAAGTACTGCTTTTTGTGCAAATGTGCAAATATTCCTTACTAATCGAAAAAAATCGGACCAGCTATAGCGTTTCAAAAAACGCTTATAACCACAAAATGACACCCAAAAGGCAAAAAAGCGCGTCTTTTTCACAGGCAGTTCCCGACTCAATGATATCAAAAAGCGTGGATTTTTGCATATCTCGTATTTTTATAGTACCTTTGCAGGCTCTATTTCATCTCGATATGTCAGTACAAATCGAACATCTTAACAAGCACATCGGTCGCCAACATATCCTACACGATATCTCGCTGTCCATCTCGGAGGGCGAAGTGGTCGGGCTGTTAGGCCCCAATGGGGCAGGCAAATCGACCCTAATGAAGATTCTCACCGGTATTTGGGACTCGGACCGCTCCTCGGCGGATACCCCCACCGTGGTGCGCGTGCCGGAGCATATCGGGTATCTGCCCGAACAGAACCCGCTCTACGGCGAGATGTATGTGTCTGAATACCTGCAATTTATGGGCGGGCTGACCATGCGTGACGCCTCACATAAGCAGATAGCGGAACAAGTGGAGTCGCTGATAGCGAAAGTGGGTCTTACCCCGGAGCGGCACAAACGCATAGCAAGCCTCAGCAAGGGCTACCGACAGCGTGTGGGGCTGGCGCAAGCCATGCTCGGCGACCCCGAGCTGCTGATTCTCGACGAACCGACGACGGGGCTTGACCCCAATCAGCTGGTGGAGATACGCACCCTTATACGCTCGTTGAGCCACAACCATACCGTTATCCTCTCAACCCATATTCTGCAAGAGGTCCGCGAGATGTGCGACCGCGTCGTGATACTCTCCCACGGGCAAATCCGTGCCGACAAGCCCATCGGGGAGATTTCCGATTTGGAGGAGCTGTTTGCACAATGCACATTGCAAGATGCGTGAGGCACTCCCCAACCGACAAATTGGAGAACAGGGTTGTTAATTATTAATGAAATTGCGCTGCAAAGAACAGCACAAGAACAAGGTAAAAACAGGGAAAAAACAAGGAAAAACCACCTTGCATATTAATGGTCAATTATTAACTATTAATTAAATCCCTGCACGTTAATTATTTATTTTTTAATTGTTTATTGGAAAGGTGAGCGAATTTGATATACGCCAACAGATGACCGAGAAGGAGCAGGACAACGCCCTGCGGCCGCTTCGGTTTGCCGACTTTGCCGGACAGAGCAAAGTGGTGAGCAACCTGCGTATCTTTGTCGAGGCGGCGAAGTTACGAGGCGAGAGCCTTGACCACGTGCTGCTATTCGGACCTCCGGGATTGGGCAAGACTACCTTGAGCAACATCATCGCCAATGAGTTGGGCGTGGGGTTTAAGATTACTTCCGGCCCCGTACTCGACAAGCCGGGCGACCTTGCCGGACTGCTGACAAGCCTCGAGCCGAACGATGTGCTATTCATCGACGAGATACACCGTCTTTCGCCTGTTGTAGAGGAATATCTCTACTCCGCCATGGAGGACTATCGTATTGATATTATGATAGATAGGGGGCCGTCGGCACGCACTATACAAATAGACCTCAACCGATTCACCCTCATCGGCGCCACCACGCGTTCCGGTCTGCTGACCTCGCCTCTCCGTGCGCGTTTCGGTATCAACTGCCACTTGGAGTACTACGATGCCGACATACTGGCAGGTATTGTGACCCGCAGCGCCGGACTGCTCGGCGTGGCCATCGACAGCAAAGCCGCCGGCGAGATAGCACGCCGCAGCCGAGGCACGCCGCGTATTGCCAATGCGCTGCTCCGCCGTGTGCGCGACTTTGCCCAAGTGAAAGGCAATGGGGCTATCGATTTGGACATTGCCCAATACGCCTTGGAGGCTCTCAACATCGACACCTTCGGACTCGACCAAATAGACAACAAACTGCTCTGCACCATTATTGATAAGTTCCAAGGCGGGCCCGTCGGACTCAACACGATAGCCACCGCCATGGGCGAAGACGCCGGAACGATAGAGGATGTCTATGAGCCGTACCTCATCAAGGAAGGTTTTATCAAGCGCACCCCACGAGGGCGAGAGGTAACCGATTTGGCGTATAAGCACTTACACAAAACAAGATATTCCGCTGACAATCAACAAACACTATTCTAAAAATCATGTACAGGGCTGTTTTTATCGATTGGGATGATACCGTAGGGGACTGGATGGGCGTTGCCCGCAAGTCGCAACACGAACTTTACAACAAGTACCGCTTGTCGGAATGGTTCGACTCGTTCGAGGAATGGTTTGCGAAGTACAATGCCCACAACAGCGACCTCTGGGTGCTATACGGCAAAGGACAGATTACCAAAGACTATCTCTATCTCGACCATTTTCTCTATCCCCTCTGCCACCAAATAGGCATCGACACCGCGCAAGCCCCCGACCGACTGCGCACCATGGCGATGCAGATGGCTGATGAATACGTGTATCTGACCAACGCCTACTGTACCCTGATGCCCGACGCCGAAGAGGTGGTGCAATACCTGTCGAAAAAATATCCGCTCACCATTGTGAGCAACGGGTTTGTAGAGTGCCAATACCACAAAGTGGAACATACGGGGCTCGCTTCCTATTTCAAACATGTCATACTGAGCGAGGAGGTGAATATACAAAAGCCTCAGCCGGAGATATTTCTACGCGCCGTGGAGGCTAACCGAGCCGAGATGCCCAACCTGCAGCCCAACGAAGTGGTGATGATAGGCGACAGTTACGCGAGCGACATCGCCGGGGCGAAAGCCGCAGGCATCGACTCGATATGGGTACTGCGGGGCGACGCCACCGAGGCTCAGCGCAACGACGCAACCTACATCGTGTCCGACCTGCGCGACATTATGACAATACTATGACAACGAATATGACAAAATGGCACATATAGTCCATTTGGCACATAGATTGACATACCGATTACGGCAATGGTGCCAACCTAACAAAGGAGCATACACAATGAGTAAGAAACATAAAAATAAACCTATGGAAGAGAATAAAGTGGAGCAAAACGCAGAGCAAACGGCAAAGCAAACAGTTGAGCAAAAAACTGAGCAAACGACCGCTGCCGAACAGCCCCAAAATGAGCAAAATCCCGAAGCAGCCCCGAAGGTAGAAGCAACCGACGCGGCTCAAACCGCCCCCGAAAATAAGGAGGCCGCCGAAGCCGAGCCCAAGGCCGAAGATACGCAAGCCAAGGAGATAGAGAAGCTCCGTGCTCGCATTGCCGAGTTGGAGGACAAGAACCTGCGTATGATGGCAGAATATGACAACTACCGCCGTCGTACCCAAAAGGAGAAGCTCGAGCTGATGGAGACTGCCGGACAAAAGATATTCACCGAGATGCTCTCGCTGGTGGATGACTTTGAACGAGCATCGGACGCCATGCACAAGACCGAAGACGTGTCGAGCTTGCGTGAGGGTATCGACCTTATCCACCAAAAGTTCATTTCTTTCCTCGACAAGCACAACATCCACGCCATCGAGACCAAAGATGCCGATTTCAACACCGATGAGCACGAGGCTATCACGACTTTTGCCGCCGGCGAGGACAAGAAAGGCAAGGTAATCGACTGTACGCAAAAGGGTTACAAACTCGGCGACAAGGTCATTCGCTTTGCCAAAGTGGTCGTGGGAGAGTAATGTAGAATTAGGAATTAGGAGTTAAGAATTATAAATGACATGCACGGGGGGTAAGAACAAGGTAAAAACAGGAAAAAAACAAGGAAAGAACAAGGAGAAAACCCACTTAGCATGTTAATTGTTAATTGTTAATTATTAATTGAATTATGGCAGAAAAAAGAGATTATTACGAAGTGCTGGGGGTGGACAAAACCGCCACAGCCGAAGAAATAAAAAAAGCGTACCGCAAAAAAGCGATACAATATCACCCCGATAAAAATCCCGGTGACAAAGAGGCCGAAGAGAAATTTAAGGAGGCAGCCGAAGCCTACGAGGTGCTGTCCGACCCGCAAAAGCGTCAGCGCTACGACCAATACGGTTTTGCCGGCATGGGCGGAGCAGGCGGATTCGGCGGCGGACAAGGCATGTCGATGGAAGATATATTCTCGCAATTCGGCGACATATTTGGCGGAGCAGGATTCGACTTGGGCGACCTGTTCGGCGGAAGCAGCCGCAGCTCGAGAGGCAGACAGCGTGTACACCGCGGCTCCGACCTGCGTATCAAGATAAAACTGACACTGGAAGAGATTGCCACCGGCACCGAAAAGAAAATCAAGATACGCAAACTTGTGCCTTGCAAAGCCTGCAACGGAACGGGTAGCGCAGACGGGAGCACCGGGGAGACCTGCCCTACTTGTAAGGGTTCGGGGCGTGTCGTACGCTCGCAGCGCGGCATATTCGGCATGATGCAAGTGCAAGAGGAGTGCCCAACCTGCCACGGAGAAGGGCGTGTCATTAAGAACAAATGCCCGAAATGCCAAGGCGAAGGCGTAGTACGGGACGAGGAGGAGATTGCTATCAACATCCCCGCCGGTGTATCGGGCGGTATGCAGCTCACTGTACCCGGCAAAGGCAATGCAGCACCTCACGGTGGTGAAGCGGGCAACCTGCTGGTACTGATAGAAGAAGAGGAACATAAGGACTTTGTGCGTGACGGCAACGACTTGGTTTACAACCTGTTGCTCGATATGCCGACTGCCATTTTGGGCGGACAAGTGCAGATACCAACTCTCTCGGGCAGCGCAAAGATAACCATCACGCCGGGTACGCAACCGGGCAAGGTGCTCCGTATGCGAGGCAAAGGTCTGCCTTCCATCGACCAATACGGACGCCAAACGGGTACGGGCGACTTGCTTATCAATGTGGGCGTTTATATTCCGGAGAAGTTGTCCCGCGACGAGAAGAAACTCATTGAGCAGTTGCAAAGCAGCCCGAATATCGTTCCCGGAGCGGCCGACAAAAAGAACTTCTTCAAGAACCTGTTCGGCTAATTGCCAAACCACTCCCGAACCAACTCCGGGATAACTCCGAACCAACTCCGAACCATCGCCGGAGTAACGCAGGAGTAACGCAGGGATAACTCCGAACCATCGCTGAAGAACTCCCGAAGCAACTCCATACAAACTTATTTTCTATCGAGTGCAAGCGAGTGGCGCAGCACCCGTCAATAGATCTATATTTTGCGTAAATACATACTATTCATACTGCTG
>CAVHGD010000056.1:0-15455 GCA_963635385.1 Dialister sp. CAG:486
CCAAGGCTACAAAGTCTTCTGGCAGACCAACTGCCCACCGCTGACGCCTGCTGCGGGAGCGGTTATTGCCCCCTACAAGAACAATGTGCAGGGCGCACCGCATGTCTGCATGAAAGTGCCTACGGGCGGCGGCAAGACCTTTATTGCCGCTGCCGCACTGCGCACTGCTATCGACCATATCCGCCCGCCTTACAAGGTGGTGGTATGGCTTGTCCCCTCCAACGCCATTCTTGAGCAGACACTCCGCAACTTGCGCAACAAGCAGCACCCCTACCGCCAACGCATTGACACCGACTTTCAGAACCGCGTGGAGGTGTACGACAAGCAGCAGGTGCTGCTGGGGCAGGGCTTCTCGCTGACAACAGTACGCGAGAACCTCAGCCTGCTCGTGCTGTCGTTCGACTCGCTGCGCACCAACAACAAGGAGGGGCGCAAAGTCTATCAAGAGAACGGTTACTTGCAGTCCTTCGCCCCGCTGCTCAAAGAGCGCAGCGGTGCACTGCTCTCGGAGGGCGACGACGAGGTGCAACTGATGAAAGTGCTGCAAGCCGTCCACCCGATTGTTATTGTCGATGAGAGCCACAACGCCAAGTCGAAACTGTCGGAGCAGATGCTCAACGACCTGCAGCCGTCGTTGGTACTCGACCTGACGGCAACGCCCGCCGAGAACAGCAACATCATCTGCTTTACCGACGCGCTCGAGTTGAAGAGCAACAACATGGTCAAACTGCCTGTCATTGTCTATAACCACGCCAACAAAGCCCAAGTGTATGACTCGGCGCTGCACCTGCAACGCAGCCTCGAGCAAGCCGCCTTGCGGCAAAAGGACGCAGACTACATTCGCCCTATCGTGCTGTTCCAAGCCGAATCGAGAATGCAGGACAAGGAAGACCGAGAGGTGATAGACAAGGTGAAAAAGACGCTGTTAGACCTGCACATCCCCGAAGAACAAATCAAGATAAAGACTGCCGAGACCGACGAACTGAAAGGCATCGACCTGCTCTCGCCCCAATGCCCCGTGCGCTATATCATTACCGTCAACGCCCTCAAAGAGGGATGGGACTGCCCCTTCGCCTACATACTGGCATCGCTTGCCGACAAGTCCTCGCCCGTCGATGTAGAGCAGGTCGTGGGGCGTGTACTGCGTCTGCCTTATGCCCGCCGCAACCAAGAGGAAATACTCAACCTGAGTTATGTACTGACCGCCTCCGCCAAGTTCCAAGACACACTCAACAATGTCGTGCGGGGGCTGAACCACGCAGGCTTCTCCGACCAAGACTACCGTGCCGCCGACCTTACCGAGTCCGCTGCACCCAAGTCCGCCCCCGCCGCCGTGCCGAGCCTGTTCGGCGACGATGCTTTTCCCGCAACGCAGCAGAGTACATCGCACGACCCGGATGATGAGGTCGATATAGCGCAAATCACCTTCTCGCCCGATACCGCAGATACCGCAGACCCCGCAGACCCTGCAATTCCCGAACCACTCCCGAAGCAAGAACCTACTATTGTCAGCCAACTGCTCAACAACGCCCGAAAGGAGGCACAAGAAATGGATAACAGACTACAATCCGCCGACGCGCAGCCTATCCCCGTCGAGTTAGCACCGCAAGTGAAAACCGCCAAGATACAGAGTATCTTTGCCGAGTCCGCCAAGCAGGTACGCCTGCCTATGTTTTATATGCCCAACCAATCGCCTCAAGCCGTACTGTTTGAGCGACCCGCCGACATCCTGCTCGAGGGCGACCACCTGCTCAAGGGCTTCCGATTGTCCGAGCAGGACACCCGTATCTCTTTCGCAGCCGCCGATGCCAATATGTACCGAATCGACTTGGACAGCAAAAGCGACACGCACACTCCCACCTGTTTCAAAGTACAAGGCGAGACCTACTCATTCATTCTGAACTACATACGCCAAGCCGAGAGCCACGAGAACAAGATTCAGCGTTGCGCCGATGTCGTGGCACGCGAAATGGGCAAGATGATACCGCTCTCCGATAAAGACATAAAAGACTATGTCGCACGCCTCTTTTCGGGCTTCGACGACGAGCAGTTGGAGGACTTTATGCGCCACCTCAACGAATACACGCAGAAGATAAAAGAGAAGATTCTCCGCTTGGAGGAAACCTACAAGGAGCAGATATTCAGCGACCGCCTCAACACCGACCAAATCTACACCCGCCCTACCTACACCATTCCCGAAACGCTGCATATCGGTACGGCGCTTATAGGTATTCCCAAAATGCTGCATACCAAAGAAGAGGCGGTGAACGGTTTCGAAGCCGAGGTAATCAACGATGTCGCCAACCTCGAAAGTGTGGAATGGTGGACACGCAACATCGAGCGACAAGGCTTCTGCATCAACGGCTACATCAACCACTACCCCGATTTCATTATCAAGACCAAGCGGGGCAAGATAGTCTTGCTCGAGACCAAGGGCGACCACCTCGATGCCGAACAGAAAATCAAACTCGGCAAACAATGGGAAATCAAGTCGGGCAACAACTACCGCTATTGTTTGGTCTATAACACCCGTGAGGTGGACGGCGCTTACACCAAAGACCGTTTCATCGATTTGCTCCGAAATCTCTAACCACTGCCTTACCAACTCTGTAAAACATAAACTGCCGTTCCCAAGAAATCATCAACGAAATGAGCCGCTTGGAACAGGCTTTTTGCGCAAAGACTTGTCTATGTGCTATTCTTTTCGTATCTTTGCACCCCGAAATAAAACGACGGTTCTCGAAACAATAGAATCGAGAAGTAATCCTATGGAGAATGAATGATTGTCCTGTGGGGAACAAAGAAGCAAAAGAAAGAATGCGACATACAAAGAAAATAGGACTGACATACTTGCTCTCGGTGCTGGCGGCACCGCTGTTTGCGCTCCATGTGGAGTGCATTGGGACGGCTATGCAGACTGTTGTAGAGAAGAGCGACACGGTGTTTGTGTTCGCAGGCGAGATAGGTATGCGCACCACCGACGGCTCTGCTGTCGACTGGTACAAGACGGACGGCACGCTCGCACAGTCCAATGCGGCGGAGATTTATCCCGACGACGGCGGCTACTACATCGAGGTTGGCGGGCAGAAAGAGTATTTCTACCTCTTCAGTTATCCGAACTATGCACCGAGCAATCTGTCGCTCGAGGTGGCGGAGGTGAATTGCCAAAATACCCAACTGCGGCTGCAGGGTACTCTCCCCGAAATGCAATACCGCACGGCGGCTGGGCAGACACGCACCGTCCCCCGCACCTGCTCTATCACCTACAGCAACTCGCAGTGGAACGATGCGGATAAGGCATGGCAGTCTGCAGACACCACGCTGCTCGACGAGGCGTTCCACATCGGCTATTACACGCTGCCCGCCATCTACCAAAAGACAGACATTGCGCTCTGCTACGACCAATGGATTACGAACATCGGACTCACGCCCGACTCGATATTCACCACACTGGAGCAGCCTGTGGCAGTAAAAGCCGTGGCTACCACTATCACCACTGTGCGGGGTATTACAGGCGAACTGAGCAACGAGGTCGACCGCCCGACCGACGAGACAATGGATCCGATACAAGGCTCTGCGCCGCTGGATGTACTGTTCCACGCGTATGGCACGCCTACGGTGGAGTACTACCAATGGTATATCTACAAGGGGACGGAACTTATCGTGCAACGCACCGACGACCAACACCGCTATACCTTTCTGGAGCCGGGCAGTTATCGGGCGGTGCTGTATGTGAGCAACCCGACTTGCCCGTGTGCGGACGGCACCGACACGGAATGCCAACTGGACTCGGTCGAGAAAACGATAGCCGTGAGCGAGTCGCAACTGCTTGTACCGAATGTGTTCACGCCCAACGGGGATGGCAAGAACGACGAGTTCCGTGTCCTCTACCGCTCGCTCAAGGAGTTCCACTGCTGGGTCTATAACCGCTGGGGCAAGTTGGTATATGAATGGACCGACCCCGCCAAAGGGTGGGACGGCACTATCAACGGCAAACCTGCCGCCGAGGGGGCGTACTTCTATGTCATTCGGGCGCTGGGGACAGATGCCACGAGCGGCTACTCCTCGAAGATAAAGTACGACAAAGCAAAGAAGAATAACCAAATGATAGGTGTCTATCAGTTGTCGGGCGACATCAACCTGCTGCGGTAAGGCGGGCGAGTCGTGCGGCGACAGGTTGCACTGCCGCAAAAGAAAAGTAATTACTCATTGGGGACGCGCCGTCCCCGCAATACTGATAATCAATGAAACTTAAAACAATGTGTGCTATGGCACTTGCCGGTGTAACGCTTACGGCTACAGCCGCCGAAAGCAAGTCTGCAAATGCAGATAACCCGTTCTTCCACTACAAGGAGTGGAAGACTCCCCACCAAACCTATCCGTTCAACGAGATACGCCCCGAACACTATATGCCCGCTTTTGAGGAGGCTATGCGTCAGGGATTGGCGGACATCGACGAGATAGTAAATAACTCGGCTGCGCCCACCTACAAGAACACCATCGAGGCGTACGAGAAATCGGGCGAGATGCTCGGTATCGTAGCGGGCTGCTTCTACAACCTCACCTCGGCGGAGACCAACGATATACTGGACAGCATCGAAATGGAGTTGTCACCCAAGATGTCGGAGTACTCGGCGAATATCCGTCTCAACGAGGGGCTGTTCAAGCGCATCAAGGCGGTATATGACACCAAAGACAAACTGAAACTCACCAAAGAGCAGGCGAAACTGCTGGACGATATCTACGAGTCGTTTGCCAACAACGGTGCAAACCTCAGCCCCGAAGATAAGCAGACCTATCGGGAGTTGTCGGCGAAACTGAGCAAACTGACGCTCACTTATGGGCAGAATGTGCTGAAAGCCACCAACGCATGGACGATGTTGCTCACCGACTCGGCGCTGCTTGCAGGTTTGAACGAAGATACTAAGGCGTTGCTTCGGGAAAACGCCGAGAAGAAAGGGCTGAACGGCTGGTTGCTGAACCTGAAGCCGACGACCTATATCCCCGTCATGCAAGACCTCGACAACCGTGACATCCGCCGCGAACTCTACACTGCCTACAACTCGCGTTGCATCGGCGGTGAGTTCGACAACACGCAGGTTATCATCGACATCGTGAACACCCGCTTGGCATTGGCACAGTTGTTCGACAAGAAGAACTATGCGGAGAAGTCGCTCCACAAGACCATGGCGGAGACACCGGAGAAAGTCTATCAACTGCTCGACCAACTGCGGGATAGTTATATGCCTGCGGCGCGTCAGGAGGTAGAGGAGTTGCAGGAGTTTGCTACGGCGAACGGGCTGTACGCCACGCTGCAACCGTGGGACTGGAGTTACTACTCCAAGAAACTCAAGAACGAGAAGTACGCCATTTCGGATGATGACTTGCGCCCGTACTTCGAGAAAGAGGCGGTGATTCAAGGCGTGTTCGGGCTGGCAAAACGGCTCTACGGCATTACCTTCAAGGAGAACCCGAACATTCAAGTCTATAACCCCGAGGTGAAAGCCTACGAGGTGTTTGACGAGAAAGGCAAATATCTGGCTGTCTATTATGCCGATTTCCACCCGCGGGACGGCAAGCGCGGCGGGGCGTGGATGAACGACTTCCAACCGCAATACAAGGAGGGCAAGACCGACCATCGTCCGCACATTGTCAATGTGATGAACTTCACGCGCCCGACGGCTGACAAGCCCGCGCTCTTCACTTACGACGAGGTGGAGACCTTCCTGCACGAGTTCGGACACGGCTTGCACGGTATGCTGACCCGCTGCCAATACGCTTCGCTGTCGGGAACGAATGTGCCGCGCGACTTTGTGGAGTTGCCCTCGCAGTTCAACGAGAACTTCTTGGGGGAGAAAGAGTTCCTTGACACCTTTGCCAAGCACTACCTGACGGGCGAGAAGATGCCGCAGGAACTGATCGACAAGATAAAAGCATCGAACAACTACCATGCAGCGTATGCCTGCGTGCGCCAACTCTCGTTCGGGTATCTGGATATGGCATGGCACAGCCTGACCGCTCCGTTTGAGTTGCCGGCAGACCTGACTACCGAAGAGGCGGTAATCCGCTTCGGTAACGACGCTATGGAACAAGTGCGCGTGCTGCCGAATGTGCCGGGTACGCAGATGGAGACAGCCTTCACGCACATCTTCTCGGGCGGCTACGCGGCAGGCTACTACAGTTACAAATGGTCGGAGTTGCTTGACGCAGATGCATTCTCGGTATTCAAGGCTGCGGCAAGCAAAAAGGGCGGCTCTATCTTCGACAAGAAGTCGGCAGAGTTGTTCCGCAAGAACATCCTCGAGCGTGGCGGCACAGAGCCTGCTATGGACTTGTACAAGCGGTTCCGTGGCGGCGAGCCTACTATCAACGCCCTCCTCGAGCGGGACGGTATCAAAGTGATTACTATCAAGTAAAGGCGTTCACATTCGCTATTTGCGCTTGCACTGAGAATAGCGCAACCGCAAAAAAGAACAACACCCTCGGAAGTTCACGATAAGTGGCTTCCGAGGGTGTTGTTTTAGTGAGAGGATAGGCGATAGGACTTGGGGGATTGGGCGGTGAGGCGGCGGAAGTAGCGGCAAAAGAAGCTTTGGTTCGGGAATCCTAAGGCAAAGGCTATCTCTCCTATCGATTGGTCGGTGTGCTTTAGTCGTATCTGCGCCTCCGACAAAACGGCGCGGGCTATCCACTCCTGTGCGGTGGTGCCGCTATAGGTTCGCACCACTTCGCTCAGGTGGTCTTTGCTGATTGCCATCAGGTCGGCATAGTAACCGATTCGCTTTTCGGCACAACAATGCTGCTGTACCAAGCGGAGGAAACGCAAAGTAATTTCCTGTTTGCGGTCGTGGGGTTGCGCCTTCTGCGCACAATGCAGTCCGTTGGCGAAATAGACGGCGGAGGCGGTCATACTTTCTATCAAGGGTGTGTTATTCGGCTCGGTTTGCAGGACTTGGAGTAGGGTCTGCAATAGGGAGAAATATATTCTTTGTTCGGGAGTGGTAAGGCAAATCAAGAGTCCGACCGGTATGTCACACAGCAAGGCGGGGCGTTCGTGTGCAAAGAGACGGTTCAGCATCGTGGGGCGTATCACGAGTGTTGCCCCTTGCAGGTCGGGCGAGTAGTGCAGCAACCGGTAGACGGATTGTTCGCCCACAACGAGCAGGTTACCTGCCGCAAGCGTGTAGTGCTGCAAGTTCAGTTGTATCTCCGCCGTGCCTTGCGTAATATAGAGGAGGTGCAAATAGTCCGTGCGGTACGCTACGCTGAGATTGAGCGGGGCGGTATTGAGCGGGGAGTGCTGCAGCGCAAGGGCAAAGTCTTGGCAGATATATGACCAACCGGCTTCCGTACCCTGTCGAACAGCCGTATTGAGGTCGTCCAAGTCGGCATGGTGTAAGTCGGAGGCAGTGCGGGGTTCTCTTTTCATATAAGTTTGGTGCGGCTATTGTTTCGGACACAAAGATACGACTTTTCGGCGATATAATAGCACTTTTCCCGTAAAAAGAACATTCTTTCCTGCAATTGGGGCAGAGGCGTAAGCGGTTTGCGTTGTACCTTTGCACCGTCCATTCGGAAGATACGATATGGGCATAAAGGTAATAAGCAAAGACTTTACACACTTAATAAGGAAAGAAAATCACAATGAAAGCAAATCAATTGATTACCTTTTGGTCGGACGGGCAAGAGGTAACGCAGGAACAAATCCGGGCCATGGAACGGCAACGCTACGAGAAGGTGTTTCGAGAGTTAGTTGGTTCGGGAGTGCTTCGGGAAAAGCAGGTTGTGGGGCTGAAATTAGAAGACATGCGCATACTGTTGGCGGCAACAAAAGAGCGGCTTGGGCGGGAGAAGATACTCGACCTCTATCACGACCAACTGCTGCAGGCGGACCACATGTGGCACACGATAGCCGCACAGTCGCCCGCACGAGCCGAACTGCAGGCGGCGTATGTGGAGGTGCGTACGGAAAACATCTCACTCTATCAGTTCCTTATGGCGAACCGAAAGGTGGCTCGCCAAAACAATCTCTATTTGCCCTCGATGATTCACCCAGAGCATTACTATTTCTTAGCGGATAAGGGGGAGCAGATTATTGTCGAGACTTTTGGGCAGTACGGGTGTCCGACCTATATGCGCTTGATTCCTGCCACCGACGGCTATCGCCCTGCGCCGATAGATGCAGATACCACTTTTACCATGACGGGCTATACGCACCTGATGCACGACGACAGCGACACGAAACTGATAGGTATGCACCAATTCAAAGACAAAGGAGACGGCATGGAGGTGCGGCTCGGGGTCTTTCTACCTAAGGCAGCGCCTCGGGAAATAGCAGAAGGACACAAGTGGCACCTGATGATCGAATTCAACAACTGCTTGCATTTTGCTGCTGAACAGAAAGTAGGCGCATTGCAGAAATGGGTGTTGAAAAAAGCATTGCGGCGGTTGAATAAAGGATAAAATGGAGGTGGGGTGTTGGTCGGGTGGCATTTTTTTTGTACCTTTGTACGCGTAATTTGCGCATAGGGAATATGTGTAATTTGCATATATAGAATATGCGTAATTTGCACATAATAATTACGCATAGAATGCACATAAAGATACGGAACATGAAACACCTTAAATCCTTCCTTCTTTCGATTATTTTTGTTTGCCCGATGGCGATATTTGCCGATCTGCAGACCGACCTGCTGGACCGCAAATACAATGCACAGACACTGACCCAAGAACAGCAAGACAGTATCTTGGGAAAGACGGCGGCTGCGCAAAACGGTGCCGCGCCGAATGCGGGGCGCTATCGGCTTGAGTATGAAAACAAGCAGCAACTGTTCCGTCACTCGTTTGTGGCGGACTACTACATTGTAGATACGCAAAAGGGAACGCGAAAACAACTGAGCGATACGCTTGTGCGAGACGCTAAGCTTTCGCCGAACGGGCGATATATCGCTTTTGTGCGCGGAAACAATCTCTATCTGCATAAATTGGATTTCGGCACGGAGGTGGCGGTGACAACCGATGCGAATCCGGAGATACTGAATGGCTGCACCGACTGGCTCTATGAGGAGGAGTTCGGCACGACGGCCTTGTTTGAATTCTCGCCCGACTCGAAGCAATTAGCTTTTGTGCGCTTTAACGAAACGGAGGTGCCGACCTTTGCATGGCAAGAGTTTTTAGGCACAACATATCCGAAGACGGCCTCGCTGCGCTATCCGAAAGCAGGCGAGAAAAATGCAACGGTTTCGGCCTGTGTGTATGATATTCAGACCAAGACGATTCGAACGATGCAGACCCATTCCGCCGATGACGATGTGTATCTGCCTCGCTTGCGTTGGACCAACCCCACAGGACAAGGAAAGAATCAGGTGGCGGCCGACCTGCTGGTGCTGAAACTGAATCGGGACCAAAATCGGATGGAGGTGATGCAATGCAATGCCCGCTCGACGGTGGCAAAGATGCTCTACAAAGAGGAAAACAAGAATGGCTATGTGGATTATGAGCTGTTCGACCAATGGCAGTGGTTAGCGGACAATCGCATGATTGTGCTCAGCGAGCAGAACGGATGGCGCTCGGCCTATCTCTATTCGGCGCAGGGGATTCGGCAGAAACAATTGACGCCCGACGGAATAGACCTGACAGAGATTTACGGATTCGACGAGGCATCGCAAATTCTTTATTATCAGGCGGCTACCACTCCGATAACGCGCGACGGCTACATGCTGCCGCTCAAGAAAGGAACACCGATTCGTATCACGACGGGGGAGGGCACGCACGCCTTGGCTTTCTCGGCCGACTATAAGCAGGTGATAGACAACTACCAATCGGACACGCAACCAAATCGCTACACGCTCTATTCGTTGGCCAAAGACGGGTCGAAAAAGCAAGTGAAAGTGCTGCTCGACAATGCGCAGATGGCGGCGGATTGGAAGGCATTGGGGCTGCCTGAGAGAGAGTTTTTCTCGTTCAAGACGGAACGAGGCGATGCGCTGAACGGATTTATGATTCGTCCCAAAGGGTTCGACGCCACGAAAAAATATCCCGTGGTGATGATTCAGTACTCGGGGCCACAGAGCCAACGGGTGCTCAACCAATGGTACAAGCGCTGGCAGTATCACTACTTGGCCGCCCAAGGGTATTGGGTGGTATGCGTGGACGGACGAGGCACGGACTGCCGCGGGCGAGATTTCCGACAAGCATCCTATATGCAGTTAGGCTACATGGAGGCGCAAGACCTGATCAGTGCGGCGCACTATATGCAATCGCTCGAAAACGTGGATGCGGACAGGCTCTGCCTGTGCGGGTGGAGCTATGGCGGGTTCCAAACCCTGACCACGCTCTCGCAGCCGGATAGTCCGTTCCGCTGCGGTATCGCCATTGCGCCCGTGACGGATTGGCGGCTCTATGACTCCGGCTATACGGAACGCTATATGCGTCGCCCACAGGTGAACGAAGGCGGATACAACAACAGCTGCTTGACCGACAAAGGGGAGCGGCTGAACGGAAAGCTGCTGATTGTGCACGGCATGGCGGATGATAATGTGCATGCACAAAACACGTATCTCTATGTGGAGTCGTTAGTGAAAGCGGGAAAGCAATTTGAGATGCAGATCTATCCCGACGACAACCACTTCCTGAAAAAACGCAATAACTATTATCACCTGCACAATCGGCTCTTGCGTTTCTTGTCGGAGAATCTGTAGCCAAGAGAACAAAACAAACTAAATAATAATACCATGAGTACAAAACTGAACCGAAACACACTGCCTATTGTGGTGATGTTTCTGCTGTTTTTCATGATTGCCTTCGTGACCAACCTCTGTAACCCGATGGCTGTCATTATGAAAAACCACTTTACGATTTCTAACTTTGCCTCCCAATTGGGCAATGCCGCCAATTTTATTGCGTACGCCGCGATGGGTATTCCTTCGGGACTGCTCTTGAAAAAAATCGGCTATCGCAAGACGGCTATGCTGGCCGTGCTGACCGGATTTGTCGGTGTGCTGCTGCAATGGATATCCGGATGGGATGGGGTACAGAGCTTCTGGGTCTATCTGGCGGGAGCGTTTATTGCCGGCTTCTGCATGTGTATGCTCAATACGGTGGTGAACCCGATGCTTAATACCTTAGGCGGCGGCGGAAAACACGGTAACCAATTGGTGCAGTTCGGCGGCGTGTGCAACTCGCTGGGTGCCGTGCTGGTAACCATCATTATGGGACACCTGATTGCCGATACGGCTAAGGCGCAAATCTCGGATGCTACGCCTGCTCTGATGATGGCGTTGGGTGTATTCGCTTTTGCGTTTGTTGTGCTGCTCCTCGTGAAAATTCCGGAGCCGATATTGGAGGCCGAGCAGAGTGCGGCGCAACATGGTACGAAGGGAAAAGGCTATTCGGCTTTCTCGTTCCGCCATTTCAATTTGGGTATTTTGGCGATTTTCCTCTATATGGGCGTGGAAGTGGGCATTCCGACCTACGTGCTTCAATATTTGACGACCCTTCCGACGGCTAAGATTCCCGGATTGGGTATCGACCCCGATATTGCGGGTGGCATAGTGGCGCTGTATTGGTTCTTGATGCTGATAGGCCGACTGATAGGCGGACTGATAGGCGGTAAAGTATCGAGCCGCACGCAGATACTGGTAGTGTCGTCGGTGGCTATCGTATTGGTATTGCTGGGCATGTTCTTGCCGCAAGATGTTCAAGTGTCTTTCTTCGGCATTGAGTGGGAAAAGATGGAGCTGATAGAGGCGAAAGTGCCTGTAGGCATTGTGCCGCTGATATTGGTTGGCCTCTGCACCTCGGTGATGTGGGGCGGCATATTCAATATGGCTGTGGAAGGATTAGGTCGATACACCTCCATCGCTTCGGGCGCATTCATGACGATGGTATTTGGCGCCGGCATTTTGATTCCGTTGCAGGGCCGCTTGGTGGATGTATTCGGAAACTTCCAAATGAGCTATATCGTTGTGGTTCTATGTGCAGCGTACATCCTATTCTATGCGCTTCGAGGCTACAAAAATGTGAATACGGATATTCCGACGGAATAGAAAACAGGACATAAAACGAAAAATCCCCCGCTCGTGTGTAGAGCGGGGGATTTTTTTGTCGGTACGCAGGTGGCTATGCTTGAGAGTTGCCGTGCGTGGGGGATTGCGGAGATTAGAGCAGGGACTTGGCTTCCTCCTTGAGCGCTGTTAGCGCAATGCTATTGGGCGTTGTCCCGTTGGTGTTGTACGCCGAGATAAGCGTCTTGGCGTAATCGAGACTGCTGCTATCCTTCGGCATTTGTAAGGCAATGGTGGTAACGAAAGCTCCCATTTCGTCGCGTGCGTGGATAATCTTGTCCCAAACCTCGTCGCTGACATATATCTGCTGGCTCATGTTGTGATCGAACTCCAAGCGGATGTTGCGGAGCAGCTGCTGTTGCACTTGGAGCATGGTCATCTCCTGCAAGTTCATATCCATAATGAGATGCTCCGGGGTAGTGCGCTCCAACAACAGGGCTAAACGCTCGTAGGCTCGTAGGCGTATGGGAGAGATTTCCTTTTGGGACGCTTTTTTCAGTTCCCACATTCGCTTTTGCTCTTCGTTGGCAAATAGCTTGTGCATAACTATCCATGTCGCCAAAAGCACAGTCAGTGCAGGCACGCAATACTTGAGAGCTTCTATCATATACTATTGTTCCGGGTTTCGCTTTAGGAAGGGTTCGTAATATTGGTCGATTGCTTTGCGAACATTGTCATTGACTACGAAATTCTGCACGAGGTCGATATTGTCGCGCTCCACCGCATAGCGGGAGGCAAGGAAGGTGGGGTAGCTCTCGCCCTTGGATATATCGTTGGCCCACTGCATAGGTTGCAGGTTCAGCGGGTCGTTGATGGCCTCATCGGGCGTGTTGTAACGCTCCAAGAGGCTGCGAGGGCATATATGGTCTATCACCCATCCGAAATTACTGGTGCGGTCGCCGTACTTGCTGCGGGTGATCCATGCACCACAAGCGTCCTGACGATACATTGCAGGGTCGTATCCTGCGACAATGCGTCCTTTCTCCCATACGAGTTCGATAATGTCTTTGCTGAATTCTTGCATAAGGCTAAGTTTTTAATAGGTTAATAATGGCAATAGATTTGGTGTAGTTGTCGTTTGCTTAACACCAATTGTTTTGGTTACTGCAAAGATAGTTCGATTTTGCAGGATAACCAAAAGTCTAATCTAAATTTCTGCTATTATTTGCTGTTTGCATAGTCTATGTTGCATTTGATAAATTATTTCTCTGTTTTACAACATAAATGCTGCGAAAACCTACACGAGAGAGCAAGACACCGTGAGAAAGACCACCAATTTGCAAGGTTTGCAAAGCGGGTGCAAAGGTACGGAAAATAATTCAGCTCGACAAGAAAATGCAGAGAAACATTCCAAACCATAGTGGGAACGGTTGCAGCGGACAGATGGCATGCGACTTCAACAGTGCATAAAAAACTTATCGGCTTCATTACCCAATCGACCTATTTGATTGCAGGCAACGAAACCGATAAGGAACTATTGAGTTCAAGTGCAAAGGTAGCGAAAAATCTCGAATCCACCAAATGCGATTGACTAATAGGCTCGGTATGTCTCTTTACGCGGTTTGTACCTGCCTACTAAAAACAGCCAAGAGGTTGCCTGACGCGTTTGGGTTAGGCAGCCTCTTGGTTGTTTTTAGGTTGGGCTAATTTTAGGTTCGGCTATTTTATCTCGGTTCCGATTGTATTGTAGGTCTTGCCTTGGCGCAGGATATACACTTGCCCATCGTGGAATACCTTGCGGACTGTTGCGCCCGAGTTGTCGGTAGTGTGGGCAGTGCCCGTGGAGGTGGCGTCCTTGAATGTAGCCTGCACCGTCACATTGCCGGTCGGCATCGTGAAAGTATAGTCTGCTGACACGGTAACTGCATTGCCCGCCTCATCTTTTACGGTCAGCACATCCAATTCGTAGCCCGAGGCGGGGGTGATGGTCAGCGTGACGGTTTCTTCGGCGATGGCTTTGCTTTTATCCGCTTCCAGCGTTCCGTTGTCGGTGGGGGTAACCGTAATGGTGTAGATGTCTTGTACCAAACGAACGGCTAATCCGGTAGCGTTTTGCTCCCAACTATTGATATGGGCAGCGTTGGCTTCAACCGACAGGTAGGACATATTGTCCGAGTCGTATGAGGTGGAAGAAGCATATCGCCCGACGGAATTCACCTCATTGACTTTGTTGTACTGACGGAACCCTGCCGCCGGCAAGAATACGGCACCGTTTGCTTCCAATTTCTGCCAATCGGCAAAAGTGTAGCTCTTGTGAGCGGGGTAGCCTGCAGCACCGCTTTTAGAGGAAACGCCCGGCGTGAAGGTGATGCCCGCAGGGCAAGTCCAATTGTCGGGCAATAGGATGAGGCCATTGACAACCTCGTAATCGCCAAATACGATACTTGCTACGCCGTATAGGTTGGCGGCGCCGCTGCGTGTATTGAGCAGGTAGTCCCACTCGTCTTTGGTCAGCGTACGATAGATATGGGCGGCGTGGGTGCCGATAGCGAGGTTCCCCCAATCGGTAAAGTCGCCAGCGTAATCGGAGTTGATGATGGAGAGACTAATGCCCCATGGAGCGGCCCCCGAGTTACCACTTCGGCCGAATAGATCTATCTTGCTCGCCAAGTTTTTGGCGCTAATGTTGCTCGTACCGAGAGCATCGGTCTGCTTCTCGGCAAAAGTAAATACGGTGTCGGTAGCGGACAGGGTGCATTGCAGGTTACCGCTCGAGAACACAACTTGTTTCCCGCTGGCGGAAACGGTGAAGGCCGCGGGAGTGAACTGCGAGACGGCGTCTGCGCTTGCTGCGTGGCTTGTCAGCACGGTGCTTTCGTGAGCGGTCTCCGCCCAAAGTGTGGTGGCGGCGGTAAGTGCCGCCAAGAAATAGAAAAATCGTTTCATGATGGGTTTCTATTATGGTTTATAATACAAAATTGTTTTGCTGTGGGTTACCGTTGTGCAACAAATCGATATTGGGCTTTGTTTCACGCTGCAAAATTACAGTATTTTGTCTATATGGCCAATAATAAGGTGCATTTTTCTTATATTTATTGTTCGCGGGTAGGTGGTACGGCATAGTATAGGTTCTATCCGTTTCTATTTTTCGGCTATGACATTTTAGTCTATGCGACCTGCCAAAATGGCAGGATTTTCGGTTTTGGTACATACTTTGCCTATAGGGGAGTGTATGCGTTCCTACGGTGGCGCAGACAACTACGGTTCGTCTAAGCAATTGATTCCCAAATAGGGAACGCACAACCGAAACCCAATATACGAAAGGAGAACATACTATGAATACGAACAACAGTTACAACAACCAACAGCCCAAGAACGAGAACTTGCAGAAGTTCGCAATCAACCTCTGCGAGCGGGCGCAAGCGGGCAAACTCGACCCTGTAATAGGGC
>CAVHGD010000057.1:0-15151 GCA_963635385.1 Dialister sp. CAG:486
GCGGCAAAGGAGATATTCATTCCCCTCCCTTGGAGGGGCAAGGGGAGGTCTGAGCAGGGGTGGTCCGAGCAGGGGAGGTCTTATTCCCCTCCTTTGGAGGGGTTAGGGGAGGTCCCACCACAAACCTCACTTGCTTGAAGTGGTATCTTCTCATCTCTCCCGTGCGGGTGCGCAGCACTAATTCGCCGGCGGGGGTGATATCCGCCACTTCGGCTTCGAACACTCCCGCTTGGCCGTTCTCGCCCACCACTATCGCCGTCGGTTCCACCGTCACCGCGCGTTCCTGATAGGGGTAGAAGCCCTGCCGCCGATAGAGGACCTCCATGTAGTGTGCGTGGCAGTCGGGCAGCGTGCCGTTTGTTATCGCATCGGCGTATTCTGTCGAAAGTTGGTGCATATAGCGTGCCAAAATCGCATCGGGGTTAACCGCCCGCCCCACTATTTGCCGAAGTGAGATCGGGTTGGGGGCATTTCCTTCCCAGCGGGTCTGATTGCAATTCACGCCAATGCCCGTTATCGAGTAGGCTATCTCTTTGCCTTGCAGGCTGTTCTCGACCAGTATGCCGACCGCTTTCTTGTCGCCGAAATAGATATCGTTGGGCCATTTTATGGTCAGTCCCGCTTGCTTGTCGGCGGGCAGGAAGTCGAGCAGTGTGTCGTACATCACGCACGTGACCCATTCCGATAGCCGAAACGACTCGCCTATCGCCACGGGCGGCCGCCGTAGCACAAACGAGAATAGCAGGTTCTCCCCGCGCGGGCTCTCCCATCCGTTCCCCGTCTGTCCTCGCCCTCGTGTCTGATAGGGCGTGCTGATATAGGGCACCGGCTCGTCGAGACAGGGGCGCATGGCCTGTTCCGCCTCGCTCTCCGTGCCTGTCAGCAGCCGTCGGAGCAGACTGCTCGTGCTATCGGTTTCTTCTATATACATCCAGTAAGTATTTTTCTATCACGGGTTGTATGTTCCGAGCCTTCCCGGGGGCACTATTCACTAATATGCAAAACACATACTTGTCACCGTTGGGCATGTCTATGTAGCCCGCAAAATTCTTTGTCCCGCTTATCGTTCCGCTCTTGGCGTGCACCCGCCCTTCCAGCTCCGTGCCTCTGAGAAAACTCTTTATCGTACCCGTCTGTCCGCTCACAGGCAGCGAGCGGAAAAACACCTCTCGGTTCTCCCCTTTGTACATCCTCACCAGCACTTGCACGATGGTGGCGGCGCTCACCGCATCTTGCGGGGCGAGTCCGCAGCCGTCTTTTATCAGGGCACCCGCTATATCCACGCCTCGCCGTTGCCAGCAGGCACGTAGGGCGTCAGCCGAGTGTTGCACGGTGCTTGGTGTTCCGTATAGCAACCCGAGCCGCCGAAAGAGCGCCTCAGCGTATAGGTTGTTGCTGTGTATGTTTGCCTCATAGACCAGCTCCGACAGCGGTTGCGACTTGTGCGTATATAGCACTCGCCGTGCGGGCAGCAGTGCGTTGTAGTTCGGCTCGTAGTCGGCAGGCTCCGTCACGCTTATCCCCGCTCCGTTCAGTTGGGCCGTCAGGTGTTGTGCGAGCAGCAGACCGGGATTGGGCAGGTCGCCTTTCACGCCGAAGGTCCCCAGATTGCTCGGTATGCTCCCCGTCAGGTATCGCTCTCGGCTGTAAGGCAGTCCTCGCACAAACGCCCCGTCGTACGTGATATTCGTGCAGCGAATGCGGTTAATTAGTTGCAAGTCAGGGTAATTCGGCTCGGTTTTCACCACTGCCGCCACCGTTCCGACCGCCCCGCTTTGCAGCACGATGTTGAGGGTATTGCCTAAGTAGTTGATGCCGAATATGCCGGGTGCGTAGTAGTTGGCGGCATCGTCCAGCAGCCACGAGGGGTTGATAGCGTCACCGTCAAAGGCGCCCATATCGGCTATCACGCGTCCTTCTATGCGTCGTATGCCGGCGTCGCGCACGGCTTGCACCCATCGGGGCAGGAACGAGCTGCGCTTGTCGCCGAGCGAGGGGTCGCCTTCGCCGCGGATGTAGAGGTTGCCACGCAGGACACCGTTCTCTATCTCGCCCGTGTATTCCAATGTGGTCGAGAAGCGGTAGTCTTTGCCTAATAGCTCGAGTGCGGCACCCGTGGTAAGTACTTTCATTACCGAGGCGGGCGGCACCACGCGGGTGGAGCGGTATTCATCCACCACCTCTCCGGTGGTCATGTTTTGTACCAGTACGCTTATGTTTGCTTGTTCGGTTATGGGGTGTTCCGTCAGCAGCGTTATCGACAATAAAACCGAAACGATTCCTATCATTGTTTAGTTGAGTGTTGAGAGTGCGTGTTGAGTGCAGTTTAGTTGGTTTAATGGGTTTATGCGTTTAGCGCCTGCAAAGTTACAGCTTTTTCCCGATTTGGGCAAGTCCGAAAAAGTTTGTACCTTTGTAGGCCGTTTCATCGGCGCAACCTCCAATCTATTCGCACCATGTCACAACGAAACCTCTTTTTTGTTTCTTTCTGCCTGTTCTCGATTCTTTGTTCGGCGGCTATCACGCCCACCGACTCGCTGCTCTCGGTCTTAGATCGGGAGATAGATCGTTCCGACTATTATATCGAGCGGCGCGAGCAGCGTATCAAGGCGCAGAAGACCGTCTATGAGAACCACCCGTCGGCGCTCAACGCCTACGCCATAGCCGAGTTGTATGCGCCCTACCAGTGCGATTCGGCGTTGCTCTACTACAACTATGCCACAGCGCTTTGCACCGATTCCATTCCCGACTATATCGCCACGGGTCTGCACAACTGCCGCAACCGCATGTACGGGCAGGAGTCCGTCTATACGCCCCAATACACACAGGGCACACCGGCGGAGGACACGCACGACTATGCCATTTTTGCCTACAATCAGTCGCAGCACTACCTCTATGCGGGTCAGGACAGCCTCTATGCCGAGTGGCTTGTCCGCTCCGCCATTGCCGACGTTAGGGACGGTATCACCGACAACGCCTCGTGTTGGATGTTGGCGGACTATATCTACCAGAACGACAACACGCATATCGCCCGTGCCTACCGCTATGTGCAGTATGCGCTCGACAATGCCTCTATTTTCAATGCCCGCCTGCGCTATTTGCAGGTCAACCGCCTTTCGCGTATCATCAATCAGGCGCGTGAGGAGGAGCAGCAGCAGGAGGCGCACCGCCTCTATGCGTTGTTGGGAGGCTTGTCGTTCTTGTTGCTCACGGCCATCGTTCTTTCCGTCATCGCATTTCGCCAGAATCGCCGTCTGCACACGCTCAACCGCCGTTTGGAGCAGACCAACCGGTCGTTAGAGCAGGCCAATCGCATTAAGGAGCATTATATCAGCCTCTATTTGGTCACCTACGCCAAGTGTTTGCACCGTATGGCGAAGAACGCTCCTAAGACGCGGGGCTGTACGGCTTCGGAGTTTCTCGATCAGGAGATGCCGCAGTTCTATGCGCAGTTCGATAGTGCTTTCTTGGCTATTTTCCCGAATTTCGTCGAGGAGTTCAACCGCTTGCTTCGTCCCGAGAATCAAATTATTCCCGACAAGCAGGGAACGCTCAATACCGAGTTGCGTATCTTTGCGCTCATTCGGTTGGGAATAGACTCTTCGACGCGTATTGCGGAGTTGTTGTGTTATAGTGCCAATACCATTTACAACTATCGGGCTCGTGTCAAGAACTATGCGGCGGGCAATCGTGACGACTTCGAATCTGCCGTCAAGCGCATCAACAACTAAAAAAACAGAAACTAGCCCAACTAGAACAACTAGAACAACTAGAACAACTAGATCCAACTATATCTTCTCTCAACCCTCCCCCCTCCTTATTTGCATATTCCCCAAAAAAGCATTACCTTTGCGCCCTTAATATAATTTTAGCCCCTATAATAGTAGCCCCATAAAATAATCCCCCTATAATAGTAGCCCCCCCATAAAATTACTACCCCATCCACATCTCCGAAATCGAACATTTTCCCGAGTGGTCCCGAACCACTCCCGAACCAACTCAATAAAACGACCCGAAAAATACAACATTTATGAAACGAACTCTCTTATCCGCCCTTGTCCTCATCGTATTGGCGGTCCTATGTGCCTCTTCGAGCAAGCGTCCCGTCACCTTATTTATGGTAGGCGACTCCACTATGGCCGACAAAGAAGAGCTTGACATCTCCCCGGAGCGCGGTTGGGGTCAGCTTTTCCCCACCTATCTCACCGGCAATATCGTCATCCAGAACCACGCTCGCAACGGCCGCAGTACCAAATCGTTCATGGATCAGGGCCGTTGGGCAGAAGTCATGAATCGTGTTCACAAAGGCGATATAGTCATTATTCAGTTCGGTCACAACGACGCTAAACAGTCCGATCCCGAACGATATACCCCGATAGCCGACTACGAGGCCAATCTTATGCAGATGATCGGCGAGGCGCAGAAGAAGAAAGCCCACGTCATCCTTTGCACACCCATTTCCCGTCGTTACTTCAAGGACGGCGTATTCTATCCTCGTCACGGCGGTTATCCGGACGCGGCTCGTCGCGTAGCCAAGCGCATGAATGTGCCTTTGCTCGATTTGGAGCAATCCACGGCCGCATGGCTCACCTCCATTGGCGACGAGGCCAGCAAGGCGTATTTCATGAATGTGGCAGCGGGCGAATGCACTAAGTACCCCGAAGGTAAAATCGACAACACCCACTTGCGCGAGGCAGGGGCGCTCGAGGTCGGTCGCGAGGCCGCCGAGCAGATGAAGGCGCTCAACCTCAAGTGGCTGTCCAAATACATCACGCTCGACCAAACCGCCACACCCAAATACACCACCCCTTGTGGCGTCAGCTACTAATTAATAATTAAAAATTAACAATTAACATGCAAGGAGGGGCATTTCACGCCTCAAAAAACGCTACCCAGACAGAATGAAAAAATCGATATTCCTGCTCGCTGCCCTGTGCGGCACCTTCTGTGCCGCTCGTGCCGAGCGCGTCGAGCCGATTCCTTTCGGCGACATGGAGCATTGGACCGTTCGTTACATCAAGGAGTCCAAGCTCCTCGGCGGCAAGACCAAGACGCTCTACTGTTTAGCGCCGACCGACACCCTTCGTGAGAATGGTCCTTACACCTACAGCGGCACCTTCCAAAGCCCGTGGTCTACCAGCAACGCCTACGCCAACGTCATCGGTATCGAGAAGGCAGCCTGCACGGCAAAGCCCGAGAAACGCGAAACCGGAGGCCACTGCTGCCGCCTCGATTGTTCCATGCTCGAGGTGCGTGTCATGGGTATGATCGATATCGAAGTCTTAGCGGCGGGCACGCTCTTCACGGGCAGCACCTTAGAGCCTATCACCACTGCCAAAGACCCCTATCGCAACATCAATTTCGGCGTACCCTTCACGGGTCGCCCCACCGCCCTGCAGTTCGACTACAAGTGCATCGTCTCGCCCGAGAATTGGGTGTGGTACGCCAAGGGATTGAGCAAGCCCAAGAAGCAAGAAGGCCACGACGAGGCGGAGGCGTATCTCTATTTGCAGCACCGTTGGGAAGACGAGGAGGGTAACATCCATTCGGTCCGTGTCGGCACGGCCTACGAGCGTTTCTCCAAGTCGCAGCTCACGTGGCAGAACGGCCATCGCGTGCCGGTGCATTACGGCGACATCACCCGCGAGAGTTGGTATAAGGACTACATGGGTTTCAACACCATGGAGCGTGCGCTCAATTCCAAGGGCAAGATGGTTCCCGTGCAGGAAGAGGGTTGGGACGCCACGGCCGAGCCCACGCATATTGTCATCATGCTCACTGCGGGCCGCTTCGAGGCCTTTGTCGGCCACGCGGGCAATGTGCTTTGGGTCGATAACGTAAGTCTCGTCTACTAATTAACAATTAACAAGTAACAATTAACATGCAGAGCTGCTTTTTGCATAAGTAGGACACGAGTTGTTTATGCACCATTCTTGTGCAACCTCTCTCCCCTCCGCTCTCAGGTTAATTACACAATACAAATTACTCATTACAAATTGCATTTACCATGGCTTGGTATTCGCTTTCTGTATTCGATTATAGTCTGATGGGCGCCCTCGGGGTAGTATTCTTGCTGCAGGTATATTTTTATGCACGCTATCTCTGTGCGCCGGCTCGCCGGCTTCGCCACCACGCCCCAAAATCCCCCGCCTCCCCCAAGGGCGTTTCCGTATTAGTCAGCGCTCGCAACGAGGCCTACAACCTTGAGTGCTACTTGCAGTCCCTTTTGTCGCAGGACTATCCGCTCTACGAGGTCATCGTGGTCAACGACGGGTCGGAGGACAATACGGCGGAGGTCATCGAGCGTTACCGCTTGCAAGACCCGCGTCTTCGCACCACCTTCGTGCCGGTCGACGCGCAGGTGGGCAGCACCAAGAAGCTCGCCCTTACTTTGGCCGCCAAGGCAGCCCGCTACGACTATCTTTTGCTCACCGATGCCGACTGCCGCCCCGAGTCCCCGCAGTGGATAAGCTGCATGATGCAGGGCTTCGACAACCCCGCCACCGAGATCGTGCTCGGCTATGGCGCGTACTACCGCCGGCCCGGCGAGGTCAATCGCCTCACCCGCTTCGACACGCTGTTCAACGGCTTGCACTACCTCGGCGCCGCTTTGTGCCACCATCCCTATATGGGCGTGGGGCGCAACCTCGCCTATCGCAAAGATACCTTTTTCGAGCATGGCGGCTTTTCCCGCTATATGACCGAGAAGGCAGGCGACGACGACTTGCTTGTCAATCACATCGCCACCGCCGACAACACCGCTGTGGTTCTCTCGCCCGAGAGCATTACGTGGTCCGAAAGCAAGACCACTTTCCGAGCATGGTGGCAGCAGAAGCGCCGCCACTTGAGCGTCTCGCCGCATTATAAGCGCTCCACGCAGTGCAGGCTGACTTTAGAGCCCGCCACGCGCGGCTTGTTCTATGCGCTGCTTATCGTCATCGGGGTGTTCGGTTCGCCCGTGGCATGGATGGCAGCGGCGGTCTTGTTCGTGGCACGCCTCCTGTTGCAGGCGCTCACTATCAATATCTCCGCTCGCCGCATGGGCCAATCTCGCTTCTATGTCGTCGACATTCTTCGTTACGACATTTGCTTACCGCTCCTCACGCTCTACATCCTCACCACCCAGCCCCTCCACCGCCCCACCAAGTGGTAACAAATGCAAATAAATATAAAGCGACAACCAATAATATATAAGCAGCAACCAATAATATAAAGCGTAAAATTCATTACAATTCCCGAAGCACTCCCGAACCAACTCCGAATAATCCCCTTATTAAAACTATAAAAACAACCTAATATGGAAGAGAAAAAACTAAACATAAACCTCACGCCCGAGGTGGCCGGAGGGACCTACGCCAATTTGGCAGTCATTTCGCACTCGCAGAGCGAGTTTGTCATCGATTTTATCTGCATGCTTCCGGGGCTTGAGCAAGCCAATGTCAAGTCGCGCATTATCACCACGCCCGACCAAGCCAAGAAGCTACTCTACGCTCTGCAAAACAACATTGCGCAGTACGAGAAGCAATATGGCCCGATCAATGTCGCTCCCATGAAAGGTTCTACCCTGCCCCTGTCTTTTGGCGGCGGCGAGGCATAATTCATTTATGCGACATAATTTAGTTATAAATTTACCAATTTACAAACTTACTAATTCATCATTAAACCATGAAAACTTTCCCAGCATCTCAATTGATTATCAACGATGATGGTAGTGTATTCCATCTTCACCTCAAGCCCGAACATCTTGCCGACAAGATTATTCTTGTGGGCGACCAGAATCGTGTCGATATGGTAGCCTCATTCTTCGATGAGGGTTCTATCGAGTGCGACATTCAGAGCCGTGAATTCCATACCATCACCGGACGATTCCAAGGCAAACGTATCTCGTGCATCTCTACGGGTATCGGCACAGACAACTGCGATATCGTGATGAATGAGATCGACGCCTTAGCAAATATCGATTTCGCCACTCGCACCGAGAAGGCCGAGAAGCGCCATCTCGAGATTGTGCGTGTCGGCACCTGCGGCGGAATGCAAGAGGACATCACGCTCGGAACTTTCCTCGTTAGCCAAAAGTCCATTGGCTTCGATGGCGTGCTCGCCTTCTACGAGGACCGAGACAAGATTTCCGACCTCGGTTTCGAGAAAGCACTCACCGAGTTCATTCACTACCCCGCCAAGGCCGCCGTTCCGTATATCGTCAAAGCCGATGAGGAGTTGGTTGACCGTATTGCTCGTGACGATATGATGCGCGGTTGCACCATCGCTGCCAACGGATTCTACGGGCCGCAAGGGCGTGTGCTGCGTGTCAATATCGCCGTGCCGGACATCAACGAGCGCATCTCTGCGTTCCGTTACGAGGGGCAACGCATTACCAACTACGAGATGGAAGGTTCCTGCATTGCCGGTCTGGCGCTCCACATGGGGCATAAGGCGATGACCGTCTGCTGCGTCATTGCCCAACGCAAGGCCGAAGCTGCCAACACCGACTATAAGCCGCGAGTACGGGAGCTTGTCAAAACCGTACTTGAACGAATCTAAAAATAAGGCATAACTTTAGTTATTATTATGCATAACTTATTTATTAATTAGGCATAACTTGTTTATTATTATGCGTAAAGTATTTATTTCTGTTGCTTTGGGGGTATGCACGCTGCTATGCGTGTCGTGCCAAAAAGAGCAAACCACTGAATTCAACTACACTGTGGACAAATTCTATGATTTGGAAATCCTGCGCTACCAAGTGCCGGGCTTCGACCAACTGACCCTGCAGCAAAAGATTCTGACATACTACCTGTCGGAAGCGGCTCTGCAAGGGCGCGACATCTTCTACGACCAAAACGGCAAGTACAACCTCACCATTCGCCGTACGCTGGAGGATCTGTACATAAACTACGGCGGCAGCCGCACCGACAACGAGTTTGTGAATTTTGAGAAGTACCTTAAGCGGGTGTGGTTCTCGAATGGTATCTATCATCACTACTCCGAGGATAAGTTTTTACCGGAGTTCCCTCGGGAGTGGTTCGGGAAAGCATGCGAAGAATCGGGTGTGAACGTGCCGCCGGAAATCATTCCAGTGATGTTCGATCCGACCGTATTGCCGAAGCGTACAAATCAGCAAGACGGGCAGGACCTGGTGCTGACCTCGGCGGGCAACTACTACGAGGGCGTGACACAGGCCGAAGCGGAACAATACTATCGCGACCATAAAGACACCTCCGCCGAGCCGATGTGGGTCGGCCTCAACGCAAAACTCGTGAAAGAGAACGGCGTTGTCACCGAAAAGGTCTATCGCGTGGGCGGCATGTACGGCGAAGCGCTCGAGAAGGTGGTCTATTGGCTCGAGAAGGCGCTGCCCTACGCCGAGAACGAGGAACAACGCCTCGCCATCGAGAAAATGATTGAATTCAACCGCACGGGCGACCTGCACACCTTCAACGAATACTGCATCGCTTGGGTGAAAGACCTCAACAGCCGGGTGGACTATATCAACGGATTCACCGAGACCTACTCCGACCCGCTCGGCATCACGGGCGCATGGGAGGCTATGGTCAATTTCAAAGACCTCGAGGCCACCAAGCGCACCACGCTGATTTCGGAAAACGCGCAATGGTTCGAGGACCACTCCACGACCGACCCGCGATTCAAGAAAGAAGAGGTGAAGGGTGTGAGCGCGAAAGTCATCACCGCTGTCATTCTGGGCGGCGACTGCTATCCTTCCACCCCTATCGGCATCAACCTGCCCAACGCCAACTGGATTCGCAAAGAGTACGGATCGAAATCCGTCACCATCGACAACCTGATGCACGCCTACAACGAGGCGGCTAAGGGCAACGGATTCAACGAAGAATTCATGATTGACGACGCCACCCGCAAGCTCTACGAGCAGTACGGCTCGCTCTGCGGCGACCTGCACACCGACTTGCACGAATGCGTCGGCCATGGTTCGGGAAAACTGCTTCCGGGCGTCAGCAAAGATGCACTCAAAGAGCATGCGTCCACCATCGAGGAGGCACGTGCCGACCTGTTCGGGCTCTACTACATGGCGGACCAAAAATTGGTCGATCTCGGTTTGCTGCCCAATCGCGAGGCTTACAAGGCGTTCTACTATCAGCAAATGATGAACGGACTGATGACGCAACTCGTGCGTATCGAGCCGGGCAAGGACATCGAGGAGGCGCACATGCGCAACCGTCAGCTCATAGCGCAATGGGTTTATCGCCACGCCACGAACGGCGAGGTGGAAATCATCGAGCGGGACGGCAAGCACTATCTCCGCATCAACGACTACGAGGGCCTGCGTCGCCTCTACGGCGAGCTATTGGCTGAGATTCAGCGCATTACATCCGAGGGCGACTATGCAGCGGGCAAAGAGATGGTTGAGACCTACGCCGTCAAGATAGACCCCGCACTGCATAACGAGATTTTGGAGCGCTATGCACAGTTGGATTTGGCACCGTACAAGGGCTTCGTTAATCCTGTCTATACGCCGGTTTTGGACAAAGAGGGCCATATCACTGATGTCAAAATCGACTACACGGAGGGCTACGTGGAACAGCACCTGCGCTACTCGCGCGACTACTCGTGGCTTCCCAACGTGAATTAAGAATGAAGAATTATGAATTAAGAATTAAATGCAAGGGCGGATATCAGCTTTGCATGTTAATTGTTAATTTTTAATTGTTAATTATTGGTTGGACAGTTCTGCATGTTAATTGTTAATTTT
This sequence comes from Dialister sp. CAG:486, assembly GCA_963635385.1. GTDB lineage: Bacteria > Bacteroidota > Bacteroidia > Bacteroidales > Paludibacteraceae > Colicola. The sequence continues at coordinate 10,727 of CAVHGD010000057.1, forward strand.
TAATTATTAATTGGACATTGAACTTCCCATATCGAAATCGATTGCGAATCGGATTTTGATTCTGCAAGCACTGCACGGAGACGGACTTTTGTCTGTCTCCGCTGCAAATATTCCTGACGATATTCGACTGTTACACAATGCATTACAAGCGTTAAGCTCCACCACCCCACCCTATACATTAGATTTGCAAAACTGCGGAACGGCGATGCGTTTTCTGACGGCCTACTGTGCGCAGCAGGAAGGGCTGCAAGTCGTGCTGACGGGCTGCGAGCGTATGCTACAGCGACCCATCGGGCAGGAAGTGGAGGCGCTGCGTTGGCTCGGGGCAGATATAGCCTACCTCGGGCAAGAGGGCTACCCGCCCCTGCGCATCACGGGCAAAGTGCTTGAGCGCCGCACGGTCGAAATCGACCACCCGCTCTCCACGCAATTCATCTCCGCCCTGCTGCTCATCGGCGTCCCAGTCAGCACCGACACCGACTCACCCTACATCACGCTGACGAAAGATATCATCGCCGCCTACGACCGTTACAAACAGATGGGAGAGCGCTCTATCTATATGGATATCAACAAAATAGGCGATTGGTCCGCTGCAGCTTTCTGGTACGAGTACATTGCGCTGCACGGCGGCAGGATACGCTTCACCAACCTGTCCGACTCGGGGCAGGGCGACCAAATCGCTATCGACTTCTTCGCTCGGCTCGGCGTCCGCACCGTGCGCGAAGAGGGCTGTTTTGTGATCGAAAAAGAGATAAGAAGGGGATTGGAAGGGGACAAAGAGAAAAATAAAGAGGAAAATAAGGGGGAGAGAGAGGATTTGAACGGAGTTCCTAAGGCAGTGGTATGGGATTTCCGCACTTGCCCCGACCTCTACCCCGCCGCCGCGATCTGTTGTGAGCGGTTGGGCGTTCGGCTCATCGCCACCGGCACGGAATCGTTACCGCTCAAGGAGTCCGACCGCATTCGGGCGGTTGCCGAGCATGCAACGTATGCGGACCACCGCATCGCCATGGCGTTGCTCGCCGCCGACATGCCCTGCGACGACACGGCCTGCATTTCGAAATCCTACCCCGATTTTGTCAACCAACTGCACGAGGTGCGAATGGCACTCGCGCAAGAACCGTAACGCATTGAAAACCATGGCGACAAAGATAGAAATCATAGTCCCGAGACGGGGCGTCAATGACGAGGGGAAGGGGAAAAAATACGCGCTCGGAAAGCTGATAGGGGCTGCGACGGCGGAATACGTTTGGCTGCAAGATGACGATATCGTGCCGCCCACGGCGAGCGAGGAGGACGTGCTACGGGCGATAGGGGATGCCGATTTGCTGATACTGCCGCTGCGAATGGAGACGGAGAGTGGGAGGCAGCCGAACCTGATAGAGCGATTACAGATAGCAGAATACGCTGCTATTCAACAACTTACGCTGGATTCGGCTCGGCGAGGGCATGCGGTACTTTGCAGCGGGGCGAACATAGTGGTGAAGCGCACGGCATGGTTAGCGGCAAAAAACGAATTGCACCCCGAGATACCGAGCGGAGATGATATGTTTCTACTCGAGGCGCTGAAGCGGCGAGGGGGCAAGATAAGGACCGTGTCGGTGCAGCTTACGCCCACGGAGCAGGAACGGCTGACAGCGATAGTGCGCCCCATACGAGATGGTAAGGCACTGGTAAGGCAACGCATGCGCTGGGCCGGCAAAGCACCCGCCTACACCGACCGCGATATACGCATCTGCGGAACAGTGGTCGCCGCGGCAAACATCGCCCAACTGCTATGCCCGCTCGTGGTGCTGCTGAAGTTCCCAATCGACTTTTGGCTGATACGAAAGCGAGAGCCACGGACCTCGTTAGGGGTGGCCATACTGCTCGCGCTGCTCTACCCGTACTACATGTTAGTGTGCCTTGTGGGCGGCATCATACGGACCAAGCGAGGCCAAGGAGGGAAGTGGTAGGGAGAGAGGGGAGAGGAAAGACTTCCGTTCGGGAATGGGAAGGGAGTTTGACGAGAGATGGTTGGGAAATGTAAGGGGAAGGTAGGGGAGATGTTGTATTTTTCTATGGAGATGGTTCGGGAGTGGTTCGGGAAAATGAAGAAAAATGTTCGATTTTTGAACATAGGCAAATAGATGCGACTACAACACAAAAAGTAAAGGTTAATTATAGTCGGATAGGATAATTTTGTCCACATCCGGCCCACGAGTCGTATTCTATAATTACTTGTCTTTCAGGATGTTGAAGCGCTTGGAATACATGAAAAACTTGCGGGCGAGGAAATTCCACGCAAAACAAATCACCGTCATGATCAGTTTCGAAATAAGATAATGGACGCCCACCTTCTCGGTGAAAAACCAAATACCCACCTCCAAAAAGACCAAACCGATACCACCAATCACAAACACACCCGCTATCTCCGCCGCACGCGACTTAGGCTCGCCACGAAAAACAAGAAACTTAGCAATCGCATAATTGGTCAGCGTACCGACCACAAATCCGATAAGAGCCGCAATCAAATACGGAATGCCAATCACATACGACGCCACAAAATAGCTGACGTAATCCATCGCAAAAGCACCCGCCGCCACAAAACAGTAACGAAACCACTGCAACCAAATATTGTCGGTGTCACGACGAAAAAGGGTGTCCGTTAATTCAGTGAAAGTCATATTTCTTGTTCTCCGTTAATGGCCATTGAATAGGCAATTATTTGTTCTCCGTTAATGGCCGTTAATTGACCGTTAATTCTCCAATTGCAATTTACTGCATCGCATTGGATTTTTTATTCTCCGTTAATGACCGTTAATTCTCCAATTGCAATTCCTGTATGGCACGAGCCTTATCGAAAGTGAAGAGGTACGTGCCCGTATTGTCGTAATGCACCAATGCTTGTGGGAAGAACTGCGGATACTGACGGATAGCCGGAATGAGATAACGGTACGTTGAGCTATAGCCGAGCGCATCCACCAAGACCAAATCGACATCTTTTCGCACCAAATCAGCTATCAAGGCACGCGCGTCCTCGGTAAAAATATAATTCACACCCGGGCGCTCGCCATACATATACAGCATTTGCGGCTTGCGAGAGCAGACAATGGTGCCCGCAGGCGTGCTCTTCTTGAGCGATTTGCCGATAGCAAAAAACTGTTGGTAATTGACCGGATATTTCTGTTGCGCCAATTGATGTTCTTCCTGCATGCCTGCTTTAGAAAAGAATAGCAAAAGCAGCAAGACATAAGCGGGGAACTGAATAGTTTTCCACTTACGCTGCAAGAGCCAAGAGAGAATATACCAACAACCAATCAGCAAAAAGGCGGTAAGGAACGGCAAGACAGACGTGATATAACGGTTGCCGCTCGGAGTACTGAAAATGGAGATAACGCCTAACGTGGCTGCGATATAGCCGATGGCAAACCAACGCTGTTTGCCGAGGCACCATGCTCCGAACAACATAACCACCAACAGAACGGCTCCCAAAAGATAGATATACCAAGTATAAGTGGGGTCGTCACAATTCAGTTTGGCAAACGGAATGATAGTGCTCGGGAAAGCATTGAACAGGAGCATGCGGAGCGTATCGAAAAAACGGGTTACCACCTCACCGAAGCCGAGCGACCCCATCTCGGGGCGCCACGGGTTGGCCACCATAATGGAATCGAGATAGCGGTTGCCGTTTAGTCCCAATGCACGATTGCGAAGCATCCACGGCAGGCAACCGAGAACAAATCCGACCAACGTAGCCGGCAGTGCCGCCCAACGACGGCGCACCAACAGCACCAAGACCACGGCTGCCACGAGCGCCACACCCTGCGTACGGATATGATAGGTGAAAACCAAGGCCACAAGCATAATATAGAACCATGGCGAGGTGAGCTCGCTCCACCATGTAGTTTCCTTTTTGCTCATCCGAATGAGCGCAAAAAAGACAAGCATACTCATCAAGAGAAAACTCGACTCGGACATCATCATGGTGGAAAAATGGAGCAAGCGGGGACAGAATAGCCCCGCCACAGAAGCCACAAAAGCGATATCGACAGGCAGCGAAAGGGCCAATAAGGCAAAATAAAGCAAGAGAATGCTCGCCAAAAGAAAGAATTCGTTGAGCCATTTTTGCGCCACGATACTATCCGTCACCCACCGAAGCGGTGTCATCAGAATAGGATAGCCGGGCGGGAAATTCGATGTGGCCGGACTGCCGGGCGAGGAAAGGTCGCAATAGCCTTTACCCTCCGCCAACGAGGTGGCATAGATATAATAATTGAAGTTATCGCCATTCAGGTCGGGCTTGCTATTGAACGTATAAAGCACGACCAACAACCACGCCACGACAATGACAAGCGGAAAGATAATATAAGAAAAGATATTATTTTTGCTCATGATACTCTTTTTCGGTATTTACATTCCAGATATTGGTTTTGTCGGCAACGC
>CAVHGD010000058.1:0-14928 GCA_963635385.1 Dialister sp. CAG:486
GCAATCAACCTCTGCGAGCGGGCGCAAGCGGGCAAACTCGACCCTGTAATAGGGCGAGATGATGAGATTCGGCGGGTGCTGCAAATCCTAAGCCGCCGTACCAAGAACAACCCTATTCTGATAGGTGAACCGGGTGTCGGTAAGACCGCCATTGTAGAGGGTCTTGCCCACCGTATCGTGCGTGGCGATGTCCCCGAGAACCTGAAAAAGAAACAAATCTATTCGCTTGATATGGGTGCGCTGATTGCAGGCGCCAAGTACCAAGGCGAGTTCGAGGAGCGACTGAAAGGCGTTATCAATGAGGTCGTTGCCGCAGCGGGAGAGATTATTCTCTTCATCGATGAAATACACACGCTGGTCGGTGCGGGTAAGTCGAGCGGTGCCATGGATGCCGCCAATATATTGAAACCTGCATTGGCGCGTGGCGAACTGCGGGCGATAGGTGCCACCACCCTCGATGAGTACCAAAAGTACTTCGAAGAGGATAAGGCACTCGAGCGGCGGTTCCAAGTGGTAATGGTCGATGAGCCGGACGAGGCTGCCACCATATCCATTCTGCGTGGTCTGAAAGAGCGGTACGAGACGCACCACAAAGTGCGTATCAAGGATGATGCCTTGATTGCCGCCGTTACGCTCTCGTCCCGATACATCACCGACCGTTTCCTGCCCGATAAGGCCATCGACCTTGTGGATGAGGCAGCCGCCAAACTGCGTCTGGAGGTAGATTCCAAGCCCGATGAACTCGACAACCTCGACCGCCAAATCAAGCAGTTGGAGATTGAGCGAGAGGCGATTAAGCGGGAGAACGACACCGAGAAACTGAAGGGCATTGAGGAGCAGTTGAAGACCCTCAAGGAACAGTCGTCGGAGTTGGATGCTCGTTGGAACAAGGAGAAAGGCTATGTCGCTACTATCCAAAACGAGAAAGCCCACATCGAAGAGATGAAGCACGAGGCGGAGGTTGCCGAGCGCGAGGGCAATTACGGCAAGGTCGCCGAGATACGGTATGGCAAGATACAGCAGGCGGAGGCGAACATCAAAGCCGCTCAAGACGCGCTGCACGCCATGTCGGGCGACAGTATGATTAAGGAGGAAGTGGATGAAGACGATATCGCCGAGGTAGTAGCCCGCTGGACGGGAATACCCGTAACGAAGATGATGCAGTCCGAACGCGACAAACTGCTCCATTTGGAGGAGGAGTTGCACAAGCGGGTCGTCGGACAAGACGAGGCCATAGAAGCGGTCAGCGACGCTATTCGCCGTAGCCGTGCCGGTCTGCAAGACCCGAAACGACCGATAGGTTCGTTCATATTCCTCGGTACGACGGGTGTCGGTAAAACGGAGTTGGCGAAAGCCTTGGCGGACTACCTGTTCGACGACGAGAACATGATGACGCGTATCGATATGTCCGAGTACCAAGAGAAGTTCAGTGCCACTCGACTCATCGGTGCCCCTCCGGGATATGTGGGTTACGACGAGGGCGGACAGTTGACCGAAGCCATACGCCGTAAGCCGTATAGTGTGGTACTGTTCGATGAGATAGAGAAAGCACACCCCGATGTATTCAATGTGCTGTTGCAGGTACTTGACGACGGGCGACTGACCGACAATAAGGGGCGTACCGTCAACTTCAAGAACACGCTGATTATCTTTACCTCCAACCTCGGCTCGCAACTTATTCGAGAGAACGAGGAGAAAGGCATCAGCCAAGATACCACTCGTACGCAGGTAATGGAACTGTTGCGGCAGACCATACGCCCCGAGTTTCTGAACCGTATCGACGAGATAATCATGTTCAAGCCGCTCGACGAGAAGCAGATACGCGACATCGTGGGCTTGCAGATAGAGGGTATCCACAAGATGCTGCTCAACAACGGAGTCGATTTGCGCGTAACGGACGATGCCATCGACTATATCGCCCGCGAGGGTTACGACCCGCAGTTCGGTGCTCGACCCGTCAAGCGTGCTTTGCAACGGTTAGTATTGAACGAACTGAGCAAGCAGATTATCGCCGGTCGCGTGGACAACAAACGCCCCGTCATCGTCGAACTCCGCGACGGCGAACTGCACTTTAAGAACTAAAAGCCATTCCGTTCGAGAACGAAAGGAATTGTAAATAAGGAGAGACCGCTCAACCCAAAATTGAGCGGCCTCTTTTTTATGTGCTTCTGCGTGGCGCTCGCGGGCGCGAAACAGGGGAGATAGGGGCAAATGCAGTCGAAACGAGGCGAAGCGTTGCATATTCCGTAAAAAAGTCGTATCTTTGCACGCTTATTCCGTGAGGACTATAGATGAGCCTTCTGAATGACTATGCATTGTCCCTTTGCGGGGATTGCATATTGTACATCCGTAAGGTTGTATATTGTATTTAGGAACGGACTAAAAATGATACTGCTATGAATACCTTTGAACAGCTTTGTCAAAGCAGGCGGTCGGTGCGGAAATACACCGACAAGCCGGTGGAGCAAGACAAATTAGACTATATTCTGCGCTGTGCCCTCATGGCGCCGTCGAGTCATCGTTGTCTGCCTTGGGAGTTCTATGTGCTGACAAGTCCCGAGCAGTTGCGCCCGCTGGTGGCATGCCGCACCTACGGCAGTGGGATGTTTGCCACGGCGACCGCAGGTATCGTGGTGGCCTTGGATAGTTCGCTCACCGATACATGGCAGGCAGACGGCGCCATTGCCGCCGAACACATCCTGCTTGCTGCCGCCGAGCAGGGCATAGGTGCCTGCTGGTGCCATGTCTATCAGCGGGAGGGTGCCGAGCAGTTGGTTCGCTCTTCGGCAGGTATTCCGGAGAATCTTAACGTGCTGTGCGTCATCGCTTTAGGTTATCCAGACGAGGACAAGCAGCCGTTCGACCTCAGCCGACTGCATTATGAGAAAGTACATCCCGTTCCAATTAACAATTAAAAATTAACAATTAATATGCACGTTCTATGACCTTATTGTGAGGATGTACGGAGTGTAGCGGCTCTTTCAATAGTTAAAAATTAACAATATAACGTGCAGGGTTGTTTTCCTTGGTTTTTCCTTGGTTTTACCTTGTGGTTGAGCCGATGATAGGGCAATTGATAATTAACAATTAATAATTAATATGCTCGCAAATAAGGAGGCAGTTCCATCTTGTGCGAAAGCAAATAACGAAGCAAATAACGAATAAACGATATGAAACCAACCATCGCCATTACGGCAGGAGATATTAACGGTGTGGGCTATGAGATTATTCTCAAAGCCATCGCCGACCCGCATATATGTGAGATATGCCGTCCTATCCTTTACGGCAATGCCAAAGTAGCCCGTCAGCATGCACAGACGCTCGGCGAAGACTATACCAAACTGCAATTCAACATCATAGAGTCGCCCCGTCAGACCAAAGACGGACGGCTGAACCTCATCACTTGCTACCCCGATGACACACCGGTGCAGTTCGGCGTTTCTACCCCCGAAGCCGGGAAAGCCTCGTTTGCTGCCCTTGAGCGGGCGTGTGCCGACCTGAAAGCCGGGGCGGTGGATGCATTAGTGACGGCTCCTATAAATAAGGAGAACATTCAGTCCGACCTGTTCCGCTTTTCGGGCCATACCGAATACCTGACTTCGACATTCGGTGAGGGCAAGGAGAGCCTGATGATGATGGTGAGCGACATGATGCGTGTGGCGTTGGTCTGCAACCATGTGCCTATCGTGCGGGTGCCGCAGATGATTACCGAAGAGCGTATCCTCGCCAAGTTGGGCGTGCTCAACGAGACGCTGAAAATGGACTTCACCATCGAAAAACCTCGTATTGCCGTGTTGGCACTCAACCCGCACGCCGGCGATAACGGACTGATTGGCAAAGAGGAACAGGAGATAATCAAACCCGCCATCGAGAAAGCAAACGAGCAAGGGATATGGGCATTCGGTCCTTATTCGGCCGACGGCTTCTTCGGAAGCGGTCATTTTACGCACTTCGATGCCGTGCTGGCGATGTACCACGACCAAGGGTTGATTCCATTTAAGACGCTCGATATGAACGGTGTGAACTACACCGCCGGTCTGCCTATCATCCGTACCTCGCCCGACCACGGCACGGCATACGACTTGGCGGGTAAGAACGAGGCCAAGGCATACAGCTTCTCGCACGCCCTCTATATGGCTATCGACATTCTGCGTACTCGTGCACAGAACAAAGAACTGCAGAAGAACCCGCTGCCCTTTGAGCCGCACGAGGAGCATGAGGACCGCCGCCCGAGACGGGAGTTTGTGGACTTTAAGACTACCACGAACAATTAACAGGTAACAATTAACAATTAACAATTAACATGCGCGTCCTCTGACTTTCGGCAGTGAATACTGCGGAAATGGCGGCTATGGTGAGCCGTTGGGCAGGATACTAAGCAAAAACTAATAAGACAAATAAAGATTTGGCTGAGATAACTATGCGCAAAGCGCAAAATAATATGACAAGTAAAGAAATTCGTCAGTCCTTCTTGGACTTTATGGAGAGCAAAGGACACCATATCGTACCCTCTGCACCGATGGTCATCAAAGATGACCCTACGCTGATGTTTACCAATGCGGGTATGAACCCGTGGAAAGGAATCATTCTCGGTAACGACCCTATCAAATATCCCCGTGTAGCCGACTCACAGAAGTGTCTGCGCGTCAGCGGTAAACACAACGACTTGGAAGAGGTGGGTCACGATACCTATCACCACACCATGTTCGAGATGTTGGGCAACTGGTCGTTTGGCGATTACTTCAAGGAGGGCGCTATCGACTTTGCGTGGGAATACATCGTGGATGTGCTGCACATCGACCCGAAGAACCTCTATGCCACCGTCTTTGAGGGCGCACCCGAAGAGGGGCTGGCTCGTGATGAGGAGGCGGCTTCTATCTGGGCAAAGCACCTGCCTGCCGACCATATTCTGAACGGAAACAAGCACGATAACTTCTGGGAAATGGGCGATACCGGCCCTTGCGGTCCTTGCTCGGAGATACACGTGGACAGCCGAAGCGAGGAGGAGAAAGCCGCTCTGCCCGGACGGGAATTAGTCAACAAAGACCATCCGCAGGTCATTGAGATATGGAACCTCGTATTCATGCAGTACAACCGCAAGGCGGACGGTTCGCTCGAGGGACTGCCTAAGCGGGTAATCGATACGGGAATGGGCTTCGAGCGTCTGGTGCGCACCCTGCAGGGGAAGCAGTCGAACTACGACACCGATGTGTTCCAACCTATGCTCCACAAGATAGGTGAGATATGCGGTTGCGAGTACGGCAAAGAGGAGAAAACGGACATCGCCATGCGTGTGATTGCCGACCATATCCGAACCATTGCCTTTGCCATTACCGACGGACAGTTGCCGAGCAACGAGAAAGCGGGCTATGTCATCCGCCGTATCTTGCGCCGTGCCGTCCGCTACGGCTACACTTTCTTGGGACAACGAGAGGCATTTATGTACAAATTAGTGCCGCAACTCATTGAGGATATGGGTGATGCCTATCCCGAACTCAAGAAACAAGAACAGCAGATTATCCCTGTTATCAAGAGCGAGGAGGAGGCATTCCTGCGTACGCTCGACAAGGGTATCACGCTGCTCGACAAATTGATGAAAGAGGCCAAGGGCAAAGAGATTTCCGGTGTGGATGTCTTTACGCTGAAAGATACCTACGGCTTCCCGCTCGACCTGACGGAGCTGATTCTCCGTGAGAACGGCTTCACGACCAACGAGGAGGAATACCAAAAGGCGCTGGAACACCAAAAAGAGATGGGGCGTTCGGCCAACAAGCAGGACCTCGGCGACTGGGTGGTGCTCCGTGAGGGCGACACCGAGTTTGTCGGCTACGATACGTTGGAAGTGGAAACGGAGGTACTGCGCTACCGTAAGGTGAGCCAAAAAGGCAAAGAGTTCTATCAGGTAGTGCTCTCCAAGACACCGTTCTACGCCGAGATGGGTGGCGAGGTAGGCGATACGGGTATGCTGGGTACCGCTCGTATCATCGATACCAAGCGGGAGAATAACCTGCCCGTACATATCTGTACCGAGTTGCCCGAAGCGATTGACGCACCGCTGCTCGCACGAGTGGATGCAGAGCGCCGACAAGCGATTGCCTGCAACCACTCGTGTACGCACATTCTGCACTATGCGCTGCGTACCGTGTTGGGAGCACATGTGGAGCAGAAGGGTAGTCTGGTGACGCCCGACTCGCTGCGTTTCGACTTCTCGCACTATCAGAAGGTGACGCCCGAAGAACTCCGCAAGGTAGAACGCCTCGCCAATGAGCTGATTCGCCGCAACTATCCGTTGGAGGAGAGCCGCCACACACCGATTGCCAAAGCAAAAGAGATGGGAGCGATGGCGCTATTCGGCGAGAAATACGGCGACGATGTGCGAGTAATCAAATACGGACCGTCCATCGAGTTGTGCGGTGGCTGCCATGTACCGGCATTGGGCTGTATCGGTGCGGTGCGTATCTTGCTGGAAACCAGTGTGGCAGCAGGCGTGCGTCGTATTGAGGCAGTAACGGCCGCCAAGGTGGATGAACTCTATTTTGCACAACAGGATATGCTGTCGAACCTGCGGGGCTTGCTCAACAATGCACCGGATATTGCTATTGCTGTTCAAAAAGCGGTGCAGGAAAATGCGGGGCTCAAGAAAGAGATTGAGAACTATATGGCGGAGAAGTTGGAGCAGTATCGCGACCGACTCATAGAGCGGGCAGAGGACTACATTGGTATCAAGCTTGTTCGTGTGCAAGGTACCGTACAGCCCGATATGATTCGTGGAGTGCTGCCGCTCCTGCGCGGTAAGTTCGCCGATGTGCGTTTCGCCGTGGTAGGTGCTACCGAGTGGGACGGCAAGCCGATGATTTCGGTATTCCTATCGCAACCGTTGGTGGATGCAGGCAAGAATGCGGGGCTTATGATAAAGTCGGCTGCCAAACACATCCAAGGCGGTGGCGGCGGACAAGCATGGATGGCTACTGCCGGCGGTCGCAACGCTGAAGGTCTGCAAGCCGCTATGGAAGAACTGATAGCCGCACTGGGATAATGTTGCTATTATTAACTGCTAATTGCGTGTGCAACGCGGCATGTTAATTATTAATTGTTAATTGTCAATTGTGCAACATAAGCTCAACCACAAGGTAAAACCAAGGAAAAACCAAGGAAGCCCCCCTTGCAAGTTAATTGTTAATTTTTGATTATTAGTTGAAGACATTAACTCGGCTCTTGCCGGAAAAATATCGTTCTGCAGTCCGTTTCGTTTGTGTAGGCACATTCGGAACGGCATTGCAGTATGGTATATACTATGCCTTTTTGGCGCTGTTCGATGTGGTGTGGGCGGAGAGTAGCCTGCGGGTGACAACGGCTTTTACGCTCGGTTTCTGTATCGAGATGATTGTCAACTACTTCCTGACAAGTTTCTACACCTTCCGCACCCGCCCGAGTGTCAAAAATGCGGGCGGTTTCCTGCTGGGGCGCTTGGTGAATTACCTGATTCAAATCGGCTTCTTGCACATCTTGATTGCTTGTACCCTGTCCGAAGAATGGGCCGGAATCATTGCCATCATGTTGGCGGGAGTGGTCAATTATTTTGTTCTTGTGCCGTTTTACAGCCGCAAAAAAGAACAAAAGACGCTCGAGGAGGTTATTGAGGAACATGTCGCCGAAGAGTGTGCCGATGCGGAGAGTGCCGCTGAAGGTGCTGATGCGGAATGCGCCGGCGAAGATGCCGTGAGCGAGAACGGAAAGGAGGCGTAACCTACAATGAAAATCTATCGAGCCAATATTCTACATACCCCCACGCCGCAAGCGTTTGAGGTATTTCCTCGTGGCTATGTGGCTGTCAATGACGAAGGCTATGTGGCCTATGTGGGGGCAACGCTGCCCGAAGCACTCCCGAACGAACCGATAAGCGATTTCGGGGAAGCGCTGTTGATTCCCGCCATGAACGATATGCATGTCCATGCGCCCCAATATCGCAATATGGGGGTGGCAATGGACTTGGAACTGCTGCCGTGGCTCAATACGTATACCTTCCCGGAGGAAGCCCGATTCGGCAGTGCGGATTATGCGCGTGAAGTCTATCGGGAGTTTGTCAATGAGCAGATTCGTTTCGGCACGATGCGATCGGTGATTTTTGCGACTGTTCACGGGGAATCGTCTTGCATTCTTGCCGACTATCTTGATAAGGCCGGTTTGGGCGCTTTGGTGGGCGTGGTAGGAATGGACCGCAATTGTCCAGAGAATCTAAGCAATACGCCTGCCGAAGCCGTTAGCGCTACCGAAGCACTGCTGAACCATACCGCTACCATGCCGCTGGTGGGGGCTATCGTGACGCCTCGTTTTGTGCCGAGTTGTACGCCCGAGATGCTGCAAGCGTTGGGCGATTTGGCACGCAATCGACACCTGCCCGTACAGTCGCACCTGAGCGAGAACCGCTCGGAGATTGCGTGGGTGCGAGAGTTGGAGCCGAAAGCCGCTTGTTACGGCGACGCCTATCGCCGATATGGGTTGTTTGGCGATACGGCGACGCTAATGGCGCATTGTGTCTACACAGCGGGCGAGGAGCTGGACCTGATGGCGGAGAAGGGCGTTTATGCCGTTCATTGCCCGACGTCTAATTGCAATCTGGCATCAGGGATTGCGCCTGTTCGGAAACTGCTACAACATCACGTGCCGGTGGTGTTGGGTTCGGATATCTCCGGCGGACACACGCTCTCGATGTTTGAGGTGCTGCGCTATGTGGTGCAGATGTCGAAAATGCAATATGCCGCCTCGGAGGGGAAACTGCCGTCACTGACATTGAGCGAGGCCTTCTATTTAGGCACCAAGGCAGCGGGCGAGTTCTTTGCGGCGTGCGGAATGGACCGAGTGGGGGCGTTTGAGAAAGGCTACGCCTTCGATGCATTGGTGATTGAGCCGTCGAAAACGGACCCCTGTGCGGCATTGGAACAGTTTATCTACACCGGCGACGACCGCCAAATCACGCACCGATTCTGCCAAGGGCGAGAGATTGTACCATTGGGGTAACTGAAGCCTACTGTGGGTAGTTTTCAAATAACTGTGGAATAATTTACAAATTTTCCGACTATGCAGCACGTCATTGCGCCACCGAATAAGCGTTTGGTTTGGTATCTCTCGATGGAAGAATACCTTGCCCAACATGTATCCGACCATACGACACATAGTATAAATGACCCAATCAATGCGGCTATGTCCCCCTCTTTGAGGGGGGAGGGGGAGTCGCTGTTCTTCACGTGGGTGGTGCAGCCGACGGTTATTTTCGGGCGGCATCAGGTGATGGCAGATGAGGTGAATACGGACTATTGCCGCACGCACGGGGTGCAGATGTATCGCCGCAAGAGTGGGGGAGGCTGTGTCTATTCCGACGGGGGCAACCTTATGTTGTCGTACATCACGCCCGATACCCATAGCGAGGCGGTTTTTCAGTTCTATTTAGACCGAGTGACTGAGGCATTGCAGCAGTTGGGGTTTGCGGCGGCGAAGTCGGAACATAACGATGTGTTGATAGGCGAGCGAAAGGTGTCGGGCAATGCGTGCTATGCGTTGCCTACGGGGACAATCGTGCATGGCACTATGCTCTATGACGTTGATTTTGAGGCACTTCAGCAGGCGATAACCCCGACCCGAGAGAAACTTGCCAAACATGGGGTGCAGTCGGTGCGGCAACGAGTAGCCAATCTCAAAGCCCTCGCACTGTCCGAAAATACTATTGTGCCCGAGGCGCTGACGGATATTCAGGCGCTCTCCGATTATTTTGTGTCTGCTTTCTGCTCTTCGGCTCGCACATTGACGGCGGAGGAGTTGGCGGCTATCGATGCGCTGGAGCAGACCTATTTGGCACCTTCTTTTATTGAAGGAAAATAATTTTCTGCTATGGATAAAGCGGTTTTTATACATGGTTTTGCAGGGTCTATCCACTCCAATACGGTGGGATTCCTGCGTCAGTATTATCCTCAGGTGGAGTGGTGTCCGATAGAGGTGAATCACAATGTGGAGGAGTCGGTGGCAAAAATCAACCAATTTGTCAAGGACCACCCCGATGTGAAGTATCTGATTGGTACTTCGTTGGGCGGTTACTATGTATTGTGTGCCGATTTTGCGGGGCGAAAGTTGGTAATCAATCCTTCGCTCAATCCTACGTCGTCGCTCAAAGGAGCCGTCGGTACGCATAAGTATCTCGGGCGCCGTGAGAATGGCGATACCGAGTTCAAATTTACGATGCAAGATTTGTTTCGCTTCAAGAAATTCCCGCCGCACGACTCACCGAATACGATTTGCCACTATACACCGCATGACCCTGTCTTGGGCGAGGATATCAAGCGGGACTATCAGAAATTCTTTGCGCATGCCGAAATGACGCCCGATTTGGAGAGCCATTTTATGAGCGAGCACTACATCAAACACAAATTAGGCGAGATATTCCAATCTGATAATTAGGCGTTTATGGAGCGAGCCGTGCGATATTATTCCGTAGCCGAACATGTCTTTGCCATCGAGGCGGATGAGGCGGCCGTGTCGCAGTGTCCGAACTATGCTCCTTTTGCCACATCGCCTACCGATACACCTGTTTTTCGCTTGCGGGTTGGGACAGAACCGCTTGCGTTGGCGCAACCTTGTCAGCCTATTTTTATTGATGCCTCCGACGATGATATGCCTCGTATCGAGGTGAGTCGGGTGGGGGAGGATTGGTTTTTCGAACTCTCGATGTGGCGGCAGAGCCCAATCTGCTGTCGGTTGCTTGTCTCGGCGGATTTTGCTGAGGCTACCTTGTCAGTGGCGACAGCGGATATGCGATTTGCCATTGACAATGCCACGATGTTGCTTTATGCGTTTGCCACGGCACCGCTTCGGACTTTGGTTTTGCATGCGTCGGCGGTGGTCTGTCAGGGGAAGGGACAAGCTTTTTTAGGCTGGTCCGGCACGGGCAAATCCACTCACGCTCGCTTGTGGCAAGAACGGTATGGCGAGGCGTGGCTGCTAAATGATGATAATCCGGTGTTGCGGATACTGGGAGAACAGGTGCGTATCTATGGTTCGCCGTGGAGTGGTAAGACGCCGTGCTATCGGGCGGAATCAGCGCCTCTGCAAGCGATTGTACGCCTCGCACAAGCACCGAATAATGCCATCCGCCGTTTGGAGCTGCCGCAAGCTTTTGCCTATCTGTCGGCATCGGCAAGCGGACTGAAATCCGAAACGAAACAAATCCGAGCTCTGCACGACACCGTTGCTGCGGTGGTGGAGGCGGTTCCGATGTATGAATTAGCCTGTCTGCCCGATGTGGCGGCTGCCGAACTATGTCACAATATGCTCTATACCCATCCGCTGTAGTGGCCTGTCTGCGGGCCGCTATTTGGCACGAGCCGCTGTCTGTCAATCCGTCGCTGCTGCGAGAGGCGGGCTTTTGGCAGGCAGCTTATCGACAAGACTGCGGACATCTCTTGGCGGTGTGGGCGTTGAATCAGGGGTATGCCGTGTATGAGGAGGAGCGAATGCGGGTGTGGGTATATGCCCGAATGCAGCGACAGGTGCGGCAAAATCATTTTCTCACCGATTTGGTGACACTATTTCAAGCTCACGCCATTCCGACGGTGCTGCTCAAAGGCTATGGCTTGTGCTCGCTCTATCCCGATGCCGCCATGCGGGATTATGGCGATATCGATTTGTATGTAGGGCGGGAACACTACAAGGAAGCCTACTCGTTGGTGAAAACTGCCTATCCGAATGCGTATTGGATGTCGCCCGAAGGGGTGGGGCACCATTTTATTTTGGTGCTTGATGAAAAGCGTGAGCTGGTGGCGGAGATTCACAATTTGGCGATGGACTTCTTCGGGCAGCCTAAAGAGGAAAAATGCTTTACGGATTTTACGGATAGCAGGTTGGCGCACACCGATACGCTAACGCTCTATGATACTGCGGTTTGCGTTCCGCCGCTTAGCTACAATGCGGTATATCTCTTTGTCCATAACTGGCACCATTTTGAGGCGAGTGGGGTGGGCTTGCGTCAGCTGTGCGATTGGGTGCTGTGCCTGAATAGTTTGCACCACCGGCTCACCGAGAACGAATGGGTGCTGCTGGAGCAACAACTCTCTGCGCTGCTGCAATCTATGCACTTGCTGACGGTGTGGCGCACGTTTGGCTATGTGGCCATTCAGAACTTGGGGCTATCGCAATCTGCTTTTCCGCTGTATGCCGTGTCCTATAAATCAGCTACTTCTCCGGCGAAGTCCTACACCTATTCCGCCTATCGGATTTGGCAGGCAGAGCGTCTCTATCGCCAACTTCTCGCCGAGGGACACTGCGGGCGTACTACGAATAAAGCCACTCATTCTGCCGGTTTTGTCCATCGACTGCACGCTTTTTTTCGCCTTACCAACAATGCTTTGCAGCTTGCCAAGCTATTTCCTGCCTACTCGCTGCGTACCTACTGCGCCCAATGCATCACGTTGCTATTCCGAAAAAAATAGCTTCAAGTCGCACTTTTATTTGGTAGTTTCACGGAAAAAGTGTAATTTTGCAGCCGATTTTGCACTATGGCAGAGCAACAACCACATATTATAGACCTCGCAACGCTTGCGATTGGTCACTATCAGTTTGATTATGAGTTGGATAGTGCGTACCTGACAAGTATCGAGAATACCGAGTTGTTAGGGGGCGCGGTTACCGCCAAAGCTGTGCTGGAGCTCCGTGAGACGGATTTTGATTTGACGATGACGGTGCAGGGCAAGGTGCAAGTAGTCTGTGACAGGTGTCTGTGTCCGATGGATATAGCCGTAGATGTCACGGAGAAAATGGATTTAGAGGATGAGGGGGAGGATGCAAGCCGAGTAAAGACGCTCGATTTGGATTGGCTTGCGTATGAATTGATAGTAGTGAATCTTCCATTGGTGCATAGTCACCAAGCCGGTGGTTGCGACCCTACCATGGACGCACTTCTCCAAAACCACCTTTGCACCGATGAGGAGGACTTAGATAATGAAAACGAGGTAGAGTAGTCGATAGCCGTTCTGCGTGGTGAATAGACAAACCTACAGCGTTTGTAATTTTGAATAAATTAAAAGAAATTTGATATGGCACATCCTAAAAGAAGACAATCGCACACCAGACAAGCGAAGCGTCGTACGCATGACGTTCTGAAAGTACCTGCATTGGCAATCTGCCCGAACTGCGGTGCTCATTACCTTTACCACACTGTATGCCCCGAATGTGGTTACTATCGTGGTAAATTGGCTATCGAGAAAAAAGAGGCGTAACAAACAGTACAATTCAGGCTCCGCGTAGGGATACTCGGAGCCTGAATTACCCTATCGCTATTTAGTAAGGTACAATTCGAAAGTGCAAAGCTGAATGCATTTATATGCAGAAGCTGTTACAATGCGAAATACGTGGCTTTGCCGCTATTATTTGGTACAAATAATTCTTAATTCGTAATTAAGATTCTGCACGGGAGTGCGGATGTAGCCCGTGAGGGTTACGAGTTTAACCTAACTTATTTCAATTATGTACAACAACAATGATCAAAATCACTCCTATCATCAGGGAGGCTACCGCAAGGACAATAATCCGCGGGAGCAAAAAGATGTAGTAACCTCGGCGGACGGAGCAAGTGTTCGCCCTCGTTTCAATGCATATAACCCGCGCGATGCGCGTCCTCGTCAGCGTTTCTCACGCGGCGACGGACAATATGCAGAGCGCGTAGAACCTCGCAACGGCTATTCGGACGGCTATCAGAGCAATCGGGATAATCGCTATCAGGGGCGCCCTCGCTATCAACAGGATGGTGAGCAAGGCGGTTATCGCCCTCGTTACAATGGAGGCGATCAGCAGAATGGAGAGCGTCCGCAAGGGGGCTATCGTCCTCGTTATCAGGGCGGATACAATCAAGATGGTGCGCAGCAGCAGGGCGGTTTCCGTCCTCGTTACAATGGCGGCTATCAACAGAATGGTGAGCGCCCGCAGGGAGGCTATCAGCAGAACGGACGCCCGCAAGGACAATTCCGTCCGCGCCCACAGCGTAATGCGGGGGTATATAGCGAGCGGAAGCGTCAAACCTATCAGCAGCAATATGAGGACCCGACAAAGCCGATCCGTTTGAACAAGTATCTTGCTAATGCGGGGATTTGCAGCCGTCGTGAGGCGGATGATTTCATTCAGGCGGGAGTTATCTCGGTGAATGGCGTGGTGGTTGATTCGTTGGGCGCTAAGGTGCTGCCGACGGATAAGGTGCAGTTCCATGACCAGCCGGTTCGCCGTGAGCGGAAAGTGTATATTTTGCTCAACAAGCCGAAGAATACCGTTACCACCACGGACGACCCGCAAGAGCGTCATACGGTTATAGATATTGTTCGTAATGCGTGTGCAGAGCGAATCTACCCCGTTGGGCGATTGGATAGAAATACGACGGGAGTCCTGCTGTTGACGAATGATGGGGACTTGGCGGCTAAGCTGACGCACCCGAAATTCGGTAAGAAGAAGGTGTATGCAGCGCTGCTCGATAGAGACTTGGAGGAGGCTGATGAGGCTGTTTTGCGGGAAGGAATTGTTCTCGACGACGAGAAAATTGTGCCCGATGCCTTAGAATTCCCGAAGGGAGACCGTAAGCACATCGGTTTGGAGATTCACTCCGGACAGAATCGTGTGGTTCGTCGTATGTTCGAGAAAGTGGGGTATAAGGTGATGCAACTCGATCGGGTTAGCTTTGCGGGCTTGACGAAAAAGAATGTCGCTCGTGGTAAGTATCGTTTCCTAACTCCCAAAGAAGTATCGATGCTCCAAATGGGAGCGTTTGAATAAACCAAAGGGCTGTCGAAAGACAGCCCTTTGTTGTGTAAGTTAAGGTGTATGGGTCAAATTTGACTCGGTCGGCGACCTCGTCGATACTATCGAAATGGTCGATATGGAATAAGTCTTTGCCTACCC
>CAVHGD010000059.1:0-14588 GCA_963635385.1 Dialister sp. CAG:486
GCGTGTCGTTTCCCGCCGGCGACACGCTGCATGTACTCCTCTGCCACCTGCCCTCGATGACAGGCGGGGCGGGCACCACGCAATGGAAACGCGACAAAGCACTCGCGGTGCTGCAAACCACGGTGGATTCGATAGAAATGGCTTCTGCCGACCCGAAAATAGTGGTAATGGGAGATATGAACGCAGCCCCGCAGGAAAACCTGACAGGGCTGCATAATATGATGGTGCCGATGGTGGGGCTGCCCCCCTACGGGACTGAGAAATATCACGACCACTGGACCTACTTAGACCAATTTTACCTAACCGAAAACCTGCAAAAAACGGCGAAAGCAACGGTGTTTGCGCCCGAGTGGCTGCTCGAAGACGACCCGACCTACCTCGGGCAAAAGCCCAAACGCACCTACATCGGGTACAAGTGGCAGGATGGGTACTCGGATCACCTACCTGTTCAATTAAGAATTAGGAATTAGGAATTAGGAATTAGGAATTGCGCGTCCTATGACCTTCTGAATGGCGGCTCTGCGAGCCGTTCGGGCGGGATAGTATCGCTGCAAAGACGGTAGGAATAGTTGGATCTAGTTGGATCTAGTTGTTCTAGTTGGTTCTAGTTGGTTCTAGTTGATCTAGTTAATCTAGTTGTATCTAGTTAGTCTAGTTGGTCTTGGTGGGGCGGCGGAAGAAGAGGAGGAGGCTATAGGCAAAGGCAAACAAGAGAAGCGGAAGGACGGCATCACCAATGGGATAGCCGTTCGGGCGGTCTTTGTCCGGATCGACATCGGGGTTGAATGGGGTACTTCCCTCGCTGTCGTCAAGCGTAGCGGTTGCCATGCCTGCGGGCAAGACGGCTTGGCCGTTGGCATTGATAACAGGCGTGGCGGAGATAGCTCGGAAGCCTGTGGCCGTCGACTGCTGAACGTTGCGCTCGCTGAGCATAGGGCTGGTACTCGTCATCGGCTGAAAGGCCGCACTATGTTGTGCCAACAACGACAGGCTCAAGAGCAGGAAAGAAAATACTATATAGGTTCTGAGTTTCATTGTGTTTGTATTGGGTTGGTAGTTTTTTATCGTGCTATTCTGTGCAAGCGGGGCACGCTGCGTAGAAATTTCGTTCTATTGTGCTATTCTGTGCAAGCGGGCTCGCTGCGTAAGGATTGCCGTTCGGCTTATCGTACTATCTTGTGCAGGAGGTTGGTTTGCTCGCCGTGCGCATGGATGAGATAGACACCGTTGGCGGCGGGCGTTTCGATACGAATCAGGTTCTCGCTCGAACGACGCTGCATAACGACACGGCCTGCGGCATCGTAGATATCGATGGTGAGCTGCTCGCCTGCGGGGTTGCTCAACTGCAAGCGGTCGGCATACGTGACGACCTCAACCAAGCTTGTGGTGGTCTTGTCGTCGATAGGCACAGCCGAGATATAGAAGCGGTTGCGCACTGTGGTGTCCGCCACGGCAAACGAATAGGTGTTGTAGTTGTTGATAAGCGTGGAGCGGCCGAGCAGCGCATCGTTGAGGTAGAACAGGCGGTCGCCATTGTACCCAAAGGAGAAGGTGCAGGTAGTCTGACTGCCTCGGCGGTAAGCCAAGTGCGTGTTCTCGAGGTCCGAAACGGCGAGGACTGCCATATTACCCAGCTCGGAAAGCGCAAAGAGCGTGGGCGCATAGTTGCGGTCGTTGAAATAGAGCTGCGGTGCATCGTAACCACGGTCGAGCGCCGAGCTGAACATATCGTCTTCCATCAAATAGAGCGAAGCTTCGGAACGGCTGTCGGACAAAGTGACACGCATGGTGGAAACCTGCTTGTAGGAACGCTCGAAGCGACCAAACGTTTCGCCTACGTGTGCCCATGCGTCGTCGCCCTCAAGCTCCTCGGCGGACTCGATGTCCTGAGCGGGCGCACGCAACGGTGTATTGATGTCCTTAGCGGGGGTGCCATGCACGAGGCGGGCGTAGTCGAGCGTGAGCGTGGTGTCCTTGGTGGCATGCACATAGAAGCCCTGCATAGCCGGAATGACGGTCGGACCCGAGTAGGTGTCTTGGATGACCAACGAAGGCGTGAGCGTGGTCCATGTACCCGGCGTGGTGTTGGTGTATTCGCCCTTAGTAGGATTGCCTTCTTGGTCGTCCTTACCGCTATTGTAGATACAGATATACGGATCGATAGCCGTACCAAAGTCGGCGGCCGTGAAGTTGCCCACCTGCAGCGGAGCCGTCCATGAGTTGCCGATGATATTAAGGCCCTTATAACTCTCGGATTGTGCCGTAACGGCGATATTCTTGGTCTCGGTGGTATTGAGGTTGCCCTGCAGGGTGTAGGTCTTTTTCTCGTCTTGGCTGATACCATCGCTCAAGCCGACGCCCTCGAAGCCATAAATCTTGGTGTAATCGTCACGGCGCTCCCATTTGGCCGGAAGAGACTCTTTCCATACATAGGTGTAGGCACCAAAGAAGCAGTCCGGAATCTGCGCCTCCTGAGTAGGAATGCCGACATACTGCCAATAGTAGGTGTATTTTCCGTCTTCGCCCTGCGTGCGGTACGACTTGGAATAGAGTTGGACCGTGGCGGGGAGAGATTCACCCGACTTGGCGGTGTGGATGAAGGCACCGTTGCCCTTCTCGGAAGAGAGAATGGTGATGGTGTTGGGATCGGTCAGGTCCTCGGTCTTGCTCGACTCGGTGGTGCTGAGCAGCGTATTGACCTTACCGATGGCGGTGAGCGCTGCCGTGTCGGCGATAGTGAGGGTCTTGCCCTTCAGAATCTTGATGTTAGCGGCGTGCGCCGTCTTGGAATCGACCACGCAATTGTCGATAATCTGCACATTCTGGCGGCTCAACGGAAGGTGCCCCGAGTTCCAATTCTTGGGGTTGCTCCACTTGTGGTCGCCGCCGTTCTTGTTGTCGAACGTGAGCGAGCAGTCGCTGACGTGCGCGGGGTCGGTGACAAGCAGATAGTTGAGCGCACGCACGATGGCCTTGCAGCCGATAGGCGTGATGAACGAAGTGGCGTCGGCATTGATACAGAGCACCATCAGACGCGCGTCGATATTGGTCTGACGCTCGGCGCACGAGATAAGCGTGGTGTCGACGGTAGTATTATTGAGCGTTACGGAGCCGTGGATGGTGGTGATATTGATAAAGCTGTTCTTGTCGACCTCGGAGAAGCCTTGCATACCCTTGTCGGAATCGAAGCCCTTTTGGGAGAGCGTGCGGATGACGATGTTCTCGTCGGCATCGCGCAAGACATAGTTGCAGGAATCGTCGTGTGCGGGAGTTTTGCCGGTCGGCAACTCGGGCAGGCCCGTGAAGATGTCGTGCGCATAGCACAAGACGGTCATTTCGCACTTCCGCTTGACATCATAGGGGTTGCCAAAGAATCCCTTGTCTTTCCAAATAGTGAAATCCTCTTTTGCCATGAAGCCCTTGGTGGAGAACATGGGGCGATAGTCGACCAAACGGCCTAAGTTGTTGATAGCGGCGTTTCCCTTTGTCCGTTGTTTCGAACCCTTACTACTAATGTCGGTTTTGACAAAGTCGGTCAGGAAAACCAAATCGAACGGCTCGTAGTTGAGGCTGTCGAAATCGGCATAGCCGTTGACAGGAACGGTGACAAATGAGTCGCAGAGCGTTTGGTAGAGTGGCAGAACGGTGGCCTTGTCGGCATCCGCCCATGCTTTGCCGGACTGGATGCAGAGGTTGGCGGGGTTGACGCCATCGATGAAGTCGCCACCGGCTACATATTTGCTTTGCTCACGCGTATATTCGTTCGCGCCCGAGACGATGAAGGCAAGAGAGGGCTTGCTGACAATATAGATATCGAGCGAATCGGCATAGTCGGGAGCAAGCACGTTGCAGTAGTCGTACGGGGTGAGCTTGATACGGAGCGTGTCGCCCGATTGGAGCTTCGAGTCGAGCGTGCGGAGCGACTCGTTGCACGTGGTGGAAACCTCGTAGAGGCCTGCGGCGTTGGCCGTGGCGGAAGTGGTGAGGAAGCTTAGGTCCGTGAGTTCGGTGCGGGTGGTGCCACGAATGATGGTGGCGGAGAGCTGTGCGTTGCGCTCGTTGCCGGCCTCGGCCGACTTGTAAGCAAACAAGTGGCGGGCGTTGCTAACCGAGGAATAGGTATGCCCCACGCGATAGTACTGGAAGCGGGTGAGGCGATTGACGGTCGGCGTATTGACCGTGCTCGTGATGGTGGCGGTATCGGAATGGATGGTGCATTCGCCCGTGACCACGACATAGTACTTGCCGACTACATCGGTGGTGTAGGTATCGGTGGTGGCGTTGGCAATAGCCTTGCCGTCTTTGTACCACCGGAAGGTATAGGTGTCGCCGGTGTAGGCGGTGCCGTCGGATTGGACTACTTGGAGCGTGATTTTCTCGTTGCAACCCGCGATGACACCGACGCCCTTGAGCTTAGGCTGCGGGTCGGCGCAAACGACGGTGAGGGTATAAGAAGCGGAAGCTAATGTCTCTTTTTCGTCATCGCTCAGGTAGGAAGCCGTGATTGTGGTGGTACCCGGGCCGACCTTGGTGATGGTGGCGCCATCGTCGCTGATGGTGGCTACCTGCTCGTTGGAAGACTCGTAGTCGATTTCAGCATCATCGGGGATGTTCTTGCGAGTAAGGGTAGGCTGCGAGCCGTCACCGCTGTAGGTCCAAGCGGAGGCACTCCATGAGAGGGAGTAGGTCGCGCAGGGGCGGAATATATAAATAGTATCAACTGTTGCGTTGTAATCTTGACTTGGCCTATAAAGATAAACAGTGTTGCTGCTTACAGCTTGTTCCGGCAGGATTATTTTGTTATTACCTTCTTCGCAAGTTATATCCGCCCATACCGTGGTTCCATTGTCTGCATATAATGCTAATTTTTGAGAGACGTTTTTTACATGTACAACCACATAGTCGCCCGAATGGAAGGATTCTCCGTCTTTCAGCGTAAGGGCAATATATGCTTTGTCGTTGTTTAATTTTCCATTCTTCGAAATATCATTACATTGTGCAGTCCCTGCAAGATCGCCGGAAACTTCTACAGAGTTTTTCCCTGTGACCCAACCACGCATCATCTCGCCGCAGGTGAAAGTAGAGGGCGTGGTGTTCTCTGTCCAATGGGCGTAGAGAGTGATAGAGGCGGTGGGGGTGTAGGAAGCACCCGCGGCGCCTACGAGCGTGCCATCGGTGGCGGCAGTGTACCAACCCGCAAAGGTATAGCCATCGCGGGTGGGCGTCGGGAGCGTGAGGGCAGTGCCCCCCTCGGTGTAGGTAGCGGAAGCGGTCGCGCAAGTGCCCTCTTGGGCGTTGTAGGTTACCGTATAGGTGGCAACCGTTTTCCACTCGGCATAGACGGAGAGAGCGTCATAGAGTGTTTTAGTGGAAGTGAGCTTGGCGTCGCCGGTTAGGTTGTGCCATGCGACAAAGGTGTAGCCGTCTTTGGTGGGCGTTGGGAGTTTGCTTTCCTTGTCGTATGCGTACTCGGCGGGAGTGAGGCCCGAAAGCGCGGTCGTCTTGTCGGCATCGAGATAGGTGATGTTCCACGTGGAAGCGGTCCATTGCGCATAGAGCGTGGTGTTGGCGGTAAGCGAAATAGTGCTGCCGGCTGCGTAGGAGGTGCCTTTGCCGTCGGCTGCGGTGTTCCACTCTTTGAATGTATAGATAGCTGTGCCGTCGGTGGTTTTGAGCGTGGGCGCGGTGGTGCTGACGGTGGTGGAAGTTATATCGGAAACCTCAGCGGGAAGGTCGGCGACGGAATAAGGGAGAGAGGTTTTGAGGCTCCATGGATCGGGGATGTTGGCATCGTACGTGAGGGTGTAGACGGTGGGGGTGGAGCCGTCGTCGGGCGACCATGTTATTTTTGTAATGTAACCTTTTGTTGTTGTTGTAATGCAAAGCGGCGATGTGGTAACATCAATCGTTGCACTTGTGGTGTTGGCATTGTAGTCTGTTAGCAACTGTGTGCCGGTATAGCTACCATTATAGGCTTGATATTTTCCGATGTTGTCAGCAGTACAATTTATTGTAAGTTTTCCCTTTCCGCTGACAAATAGACGGAGGGTATGGGTATATCCACTCGATGTAGTGTTGTCTAATTCTGTTATTGTGGCACTACTACTTTTGCCATTTTCCTTTAAGTATTCAGATGTTAATTTATTGGAAGATCCTGCGGTATACCACATTTTGGTCGTTTCATCATCAGAAAGATATTCGTACGTTTTATTGGCTGTGAGCGAAATATCTGTTTTGGCGCGCCCTGACATAGTCCAAACAATGTCTGTGGCCAAAAGAGATGGTATAAAACTGAAAAGCAGCACAAACGAGAAGAGGCCACACATCAGTGTGCGGCGGAAAGAAAACTTTTGCATAGCAATGGCTTGACAAGAAGTGTTTTTGGTTGATGGATTCATTTTTCGGTCTTGATTTTTCGGTTAAGCATGCTACATCACAAAACAGAGGACATAACTGCCCCTGCTACCTTTTTTCGGATTGTATAAGGCACCGCCGCTGCAATGCCTCAGCCATAGTTTCGGAGTTTAGTGTGTCTTCACTAAGATTCTCTTCGGTTATCTATTAGCAACAATTGGTAAAAAAGATAATGTAGCTTCGAGAGCGGCTCGGCATGCTATCCATTGATACTTTTTCGATTACATACCACCACACCCTAATTCGAGCGCAAAGTTACTGCTATTTATTGAGGCAAATGTGGAATTTTTGACACAAAATGAATAAGATTTAAGTTGAGGGACCTCCCCTCGCCCCCTCCAAGTAAGACCTCCCCTAACCCCTCCATAGGAGGGGAATTAGGTTCTTGCTCGCTTGACACCCCACTGCGCAAAGCTTGCAGGGTCACCACAGCTATGGGAATTAGGTTCCTGCTCGCAAGCTCAGACCTCCCCTAACCCCTCCAAGGGAGGGGGATTGGTTTCCTTTGCCACCGAGGCGGCAAGAAAAATGGAAGAAAATTTATTGATTTCCTGTGCGCAAGCGCACGAAAAATGGAGGAAAATTTATTCCTGCTCGCAAGCTCGCGAGAAATTAAAGAAATAAAGGAAAAAATAGTTCAATTAAGAATTAAAAATTAACAATTAACATGCAAGGCTGCGTTCTATTAATAATTAATATGCAGTGAGCGGTTCCGTGTTCTTTCCTTGTTCTTTCCTTGGTTTTTCCTTGGTCTTGCCTTGTGGTTAGGTCTATACTGCTGCTATTAAAATTAACATTCACGGCGTTGAGCAATTACGGTGGGCGTGACAGTTTTTGTAAGTTTGTAATTAGGGCAGCAAAAAGGCTGCACGAGAGGTGCAGCCTTTTTTGTAGCTTTGTGCTTAGTAGCTTTTCGCTTTGTGCGATTTGCTTTTGTTATTTCGTTTTATGCTATTTGCTTTTTGCTTGATAGCTATTTGCTTGTAGCTGTGGGGATTGGATTATTTCTCGCCCATCTCGGCGTCGACTAAGATACGACCACAGAACTCGCAAACGATAATCTTCTTGCGCAGACGGATATCCAACTGACGCTGTGCCGGAATCTTACTATGGCAACCACCACAGCTGTCACGCTCCACCTTAACCACCGCAAGGCCGTTGCGTGCGTTCTTGCGGATACGCTTGAATGCCGCCAACAGACGGTCGTCGATGTGCTTCTCCAACTCCGCCGAACGCAACATAAGCGACTCCTGCTCCGCACGCGTCTCAATCAGAATAGACTCCAACTCACTGCGCTTCTGGTTCAAATCAACCGTTTTCTCTTCGATCTCGGTAATGGTTTTTGCCTTCTCCTCGCGGCGAGCTTCCAACTCTGCCGTGAATTCGCGTATCTTCTTCTGACTCAGCTCGATATCCAACTGCTGGTACTCGATCTCCTTGTTGAGGTTGTCGAACTCGCGGTTGTTGCGGACCGTCTTCTGCTGCTCCTGATAACGCGAAATGGCCGCATTGTTGTTCTCGACATGGACACGATTGTCCGAAATCTGCGTCTCGCAGTTCTTGATGTCGTTCTCGATGTTCTCAAGACGCGTCTTGAGGCCCTCGACCACGTCGCTCATATCTTTTACCTCTTGCGGCAACTCACCGGCAAGCGTGCGCAACTCGTCGATCTTGGAATCGACTGCCTGCAATTCGTACAGAGCCTTCAGCTTGCTCTCTACGGTCATTTCTTCATTTTTTTCCATATTCGTATAATTTTATTTTCGTCAAACGATTGATTTATAAGCACATAACAGGGGACCGGTCCGACTCGGCAATGCGCGTGGCGACATACGGCGAGAGCAGCTCGCGGAAGATGTCGCGCGTGAAATGCTCACTCGTCCAATGGTCGATATCGACCAATCCGATTTGACCCGACGCCGCCTGCATCTCGTGATACTTGCAGTCCGCCGTCAGATAGGCGTCCGCTCCCGCCGCCAACGCCTGCGGCCAAAACTCGGCTCCCGCTCCCCCGCAAACGGCTATGCGCTGCACCGTGGCGCGAGGACAGGCGGTGTAGCGGACATACGAGGCCGAGAAACGGTCCCGAACGAGGCAGAGAAAGGATTGGTAAGGCATTGGTTCGGGAAATGAACCGATAGCACCCAAGCCGAAGGGAGTGCTTTGAGCGGCTGCTGCGGTGGTTGGTGAGCTTGGGTGGGTTGTTGGAGTTGCTGCTGCTGCGGTTGGGTCGGTTGTTTGCGTGGCTGCGGCGGCGGTTTGTGAGCTTGCAGTTTGGGCGGAGCCGGTTGTTTGCGTGGCGGGGCTGTTGGCAGCGGGGACTAAGATTTGGTAGTCGGAGATGCCTAAGACCCGGAGCATGCGGCCGCTGACACCGTGCAGATAGCTGTCCATGGAGGTATGAGCCGAATAGATAGCGATGCCGTGGCGAATGGCCTCTATGACGCAACGCTCCTGCGGTGTGGCACCCACCACGGAACGCAAACCATGGAAAAGCAACGGATGGTGGCTCACAATAAGTTGGCAACCCGTAGAAACGGCCTCAGCGACGACAGATTCTGTAACATCTGTCGTCAGCAGGACGGCCTGAACATCCATTCCCGGATCACCCACCTGAAGGCCCGAATTATCCCAAGACTCTTGGTAACTCAAGGGCGCTACAGATTCTATGATATTAATCAGTTCACGGAGAATCAACCTTTGCGCGCACCTACTCCCGTCTTGGCGGAAGCCGCTGCGGATTTCTGGGTCTTGACCTGCGTCTTGGCGGGCTTCTTAGCTTCTACCTTGGGCGCTTCTTCGGCAACTGCCGCTTCTGCCTCCTCCGACTCCTCCTCGATGGAGAAGTCTGTAATGCCGGCCTCGATGAGGATATTGTACCACTGGATGAGCTTGCGGATGTCGCTCGGATAGACGCGGTCGCGGTCAAAATCGGGCAACACGGTGCCGAACCATGCACGGAGCGCATCGTTGTCCGCCTTTTTGGCATCCACGGAAGCCACCTGCAGCCCCTCTTTGGCGCCCACCTTGGTAAGCACCTCGCTCAAAGCTACGTCGTCCCCTGTGGTGAACATACTCACCTCGCTGAGCGCAACAATTTTGTCGCGGGCGTAGGTGGGGCAACGCTTGCCGTCAACGAGCGATTCTACAATCAACATATTGTTTCCACGGCTGACCAGACGGAACAAGCCGGGCTTTCCTGTAATGGCGAGAATGTTGTTTATCATAGTTCTGAAAATTGTATTTCTAATGAATCCGTAATGCGTTTTTAATCCGTCCGTAATGGCGTTTGAATCCGTTCAAATGGATTCAAATCGAGCCGAAGCGCGGCAAAACGCACCGTAGCCCGTCTAAAAACCCCGCAAAAGTAATGCTTTTTTTGCAAATCCACAAATTAAGTTGTAATTTTGCAGCCTAATTTTGTATTATGGGACTTCTTATAACATTTTTGCTGTCTGCAATGGCAGTATCGTTTCTCTGCTCGCTGCTGGAATCGATTCTAATGACCACCACGTTAAGCTATATCACGATGCGAGAGGAGGAAGGCTACGCTCCCGCTACCCTGATGAAGAAATACAAGACGGAAACGGAACGGCCGCTGGCCGCCATTCTGTCGCTCAACACGATAGCCAACACGATAGGCGCCGCAGGGGTGGGTCGGCAAGCGACCTTGGTATTCGGTTCGGAATGGTTCGGACTGGTGAGTGTGATAACCACGGTGCTGATACTGGTGTTCTCGGAGATACTGCCGAAAACAATCGGTACGGGGCACTGGAAACAACTGATGGGATTCACCGCCCGCTGCATTCAGGTGCTTGTGGTGATAATGTACCCCTGCGTGCTGCTGATAAAGGGCGTGACAAAGCTGATAAAACACGGCAACGACGAGACCACCGTATCGCGTGAAGAGGTGCTGGCGATGGTGAATGTGGGCGAAGAGGAAGGCGTGATAGAGCAAGACGAGAACAAGATAATCAGCAACGTGATGCGGCTGGACAAGATAAAAGCCTCCGACGTGATGACGCCGCGCGTGGTGGCCAAAATTGCCCCCGAGACGATGACGCTGAAAGAATACTACGAGTCCGACGAATACGACCACTTCTCGCGAATCCCCGTATTCTCGCCCAAAGCACCGGAATACATTACGGGCTACGTGCTCAGAGATGATGCGCTGGAGGACCTTGCCGAAGACCATTTCGGTGTGACGCTGGGCGAGATAAAGCGTAACCTGCCCTCGTTCGACGAAAACAAGTCAATTAGCGACATATTCAGTGCCATGCTGAAAGAAAAATCGCAGATTGCGCTCGTGATAGATGAATACGGGTGCTTCCAAGGCATTCTGACACTGGAGGACATCATAGAAACGATATTCGGATTAGAGATAATAGACGAAAGCGACGACGTGATAGACATGCAACAGTACGCACGCGAACGCTGGCAACAAAGACAAAAGAAATACAAACGAGTAGAACTAAAACAAGCGACACAAGACGAAAATGCGCTTAAAGAGTGATGTAAACATAAAAAACCGAAGAGCCACTTTTGACTATGAAATTCTGGACCGATACACCGCCGGAATTCAGCTGTTTGGCACCGAGATAAAGTCGATACGCGAAAGCAAAGCCTCGCTGGCCGACACCTACTGCCAATTCAGCGACGGCGAGCTGTGGGTGAAGGGCATGCACATAGCCGAATACCGTTTCGGCAGCTACGCCAACCACACGGCCAAGCGGGACCGAAAACTGCTGCTGCAGAAAAAAGAGCTCCGGAAATTGGAACGAGCCGTGAAGGACACGGGAAAGACCATTGTACCGCTGCGACTCTTTATCAACGAGAAAGGCTTCGCAAAATTGGAGATTGCACTCTGCCAAGGAAAGCACGCCTACGACAAACGGCAAGCGCTGCGGGAGCAAGACGACAAACGCGAACTGCAACGGGCGATGCGCTCGGCTCGGGAACGGTAGATGACGGAATAAATCAGAACTGAGAAAATGACGATTCTTTGTATAGAAACAAGTACGCAAGTATGCTCGGCGGCTGTGACCATCGGCGGCGTACCCACACTGGAACGGATTAGCACGGAGGGAGGCAACCACGCCTCGAAACTGCCCGTGTTTGTGGAGGAACTGCTGCAAGAACTGCAGGCACGAGGACTGAAACCCGAAGCGGTGGCGCTGTCGGAAGGACCCGGCAGCTACACGGGCTTGCGTATCGGAACGGGGATAGCCAAAGGGCTGTGCTACGGCTACAAAATACCGTTAATTCCCGTGCCGACGCTGCAGATATTGGCCGCCGCTGCGGCTGCCCGCTACGGCGAGGAGCTGACGGAAGGCGCCCTACTCTGCCCCATGGTGGATGCCCGACGGATGGAAGTATATACGACCCTATACGACCACGAGCTGCGCTCGCAAGCCGAGGTGACGGCACAAGTGGTGGATTCGGCGGCGTGGCTGCCCCAAGACAAGGCCGTTTACTATTTCGGCGACGGTGCGAAAAAGTGCCAAGCGGTGCTGGCGGGCGGCGATAGGCACTACTTAGACGGCGTGGTGCCGGAGGCAAAATATGCCGGGCTGCCGGCCGAACGGATGCTGACGGAAGGATACAAAGGCGCTGACGTGGCATACTACGAACCCTACTACCTGAAAGAATTTATTGCCGCAGAGTCTCACGTGAAGGGACTGACTCCGACGACGCATGCGTAACCGACTCCAACTCCATATTATTGTCGGTGCGGTGGCCGGGCTCGGGCTCGTGCTGCTGTCGGCGTGTTCGACCCAAAAGAACACGTGGGCCTCGCGCAGCTATCACCAAACGAAGGTGAAATATAACATTCTCTACAACGGGAATGTGGCCTACGAGGAAGGGCTGAAAGCCATTCGCGACGCCAACGAAGACGACTATTCGAACGTGCTCTATCTGTACCCCGTGAGCAATCACAAAGCGGCTGAGGCTTCGGCAAGCAAAATGGACCTGACCATAGAGAAATGCCGAAAATGCATCAAACTGCACTCGATAAAAGCGAAACCGAAACCCAACCCGAAAAAACGCAACGACCCGAAATATAGGGAGTGGCTCAAACAAGAGGAATTCAATGCGGAAATGGGCAATGCGTGGATACGGCTCGGCGAGGCGGAGTTCCACAAAGGCGATTTTTTAGGTGCGGTGGGGACTTTCTCGTACATCAGCAAACATTATAGCAACGACCCCGACATGGTGGCACGCTGTCAGCTATGGACGGCTCGTGCCTACGGCGAAATGGGCTGGCTATACGAGGCGGAAGACATGCTGCAAAAGGTGCAAGTGGATGCACTGTCGAAAAAGCATGCCCGACTCTACTCCGCCGTGAGCGCCGACATCCTACTGAAAACGCAACAATATCACGCCGCCATACCGTTTGTGAAGCTCGCCGTCCCCTACGAGAAGCGGAAAGTGTATCGGCCGCGATTCGAATACGTGCTGGCGCAACTCTACGAGCGGGAAGGCAAACGGCAAGAGGCCATAGAGGCGTACAAGCGGGTGATCCGATTAGCGCCGCCGACGGTGATGGAATTCAACGCACGCATTCACATAGCGGAGCTGAGCGGGAAGTCCGCCATCAAGCAGCTGCGAGGCATGGCGAAACAGTCGAAATACAAAGACCAACTCGACCAAATATACGGCGCTGCGGGGAACATCTATTTAGCGGCGGGCGACACGGCTCGGGCGCTGGAACAATACCATCTGGCTGCCGACCAAGCGACCCAAGCGGGGCTGCAGAAAGCGGCGGTATTAGTACGCATGGGCGATATCTATTTCGACCGCCGACAATACGGCGAGGCGCAGCCATGCTACCGGGAGGCGGTGACGATACTGACGCCCGAAAATGCGCAGTTTGAACGAGTGCAGAAGCGCTCGGAGGTGCTGGATGAGCTGATAGTGGAGAACTCGACGGTGGAACTGCAAGACTCGCTGCAACGGCTGAGCCGCATGACGGAAGCCGAACAACGGGCCGTGGTGGAGAAACTGATAGCCGACCTGATAGCCTCGGAGCAAGCACAAGCCGAACAAGCCGCACTGGCGGAGCGTGAGGCGGCCAACGGCGGGTTGCAGAGCGTGAATACATCGAATATGCTGGGCGGAAACGGCTCGAAGGGCGACTGGTACTTCTACAATACGCAACTGCTGCGCTCGGGCAAACAAGATTTCCAAAAGAAGTGGGGCAATCGGCCGTTGGAAGACGACTGGCGGCGACTGAGCAAAGCCACTTCGTCGCTATTCGGCGAGGCGGAAGATGAGACAACCGAGGAGGCGGACTCGACGCTGCTCGGCGACTCGACCAAGACCAAGGCGCCCGTGGTGGAGACGGATATACACAAGCCCGAATACTACCTGCAACAGATACCGCGCACCGAGGCGGACCTTGCGCAATCGGACAGCCTGATACGGCGGGCACTGGTGAGCATGGTATATACGTGCCGCTACAAATTGGAGGATGAAGAGCTGGCGATGGCGACCTTTGAGGAACTGTGTGAGCGATTCCCGCACCATGCCGACCTGCTCGACCTATATTATATGTACTATCTCGATGCGCTGAAACGAGAGGACGCGACGGCGGCCAATCTATATCGGCAGGAGATAGCGACCTACTATCCGAATACGGAGCAGGCACGCATTGTGATGCAGCCGGACTACTTCGAGAAACTGCAACGCATGACCGCCGAGCAAGACTCGCTATATGAGCAGACCTATTTGGCTTACAGGGCGGGACGGTTTGCCGACGTGAAAGCCAACAAGAGCTATGCGGAACAGACCTATCCGCTGTCGCCGCTGATGCCGAGATTCCTGTTCCTGAATGCGGTGGCGGTGGCTCGAACCGAAGGGCAAGACGCTTTTGCAGGCTCGCTGCGCGACATGGTGACCCGCTATCCTGATAGCGAGCTGAGCACCATGGCCAAAGATATGCTTGCTATGATGGGACAAGGCATGGAGAGCCAACAAGGTGGGGCGGTGACGGACCTTGCGGCACTGCGGGAACAGACGGCCGCCACGGAAGATACGACCGAGACGGCGGTGCTGTCCGAAGACCGAAACGTGGAAAGCGTGGTGCTGCTCTACCTGCCCAAGGCATCGGAACAGGCACTGAACCGACTGCAATACGAGGTGGCGCTATTCAACTTCTCGCAGTTCTTGATACG
>CAVHGD010000060.1:0-14324 GCA_963635385.1 Dialister sp. CAG:486
TTGAGTCCGCCCAACTCTCGTGCCTCGTTGTCGCTATTGAGTTCGAGGCATACCTGTACCACTGCTTCGGGGTGATTGCGCCGGCACAATACAAAGTCGCACTCTTTGCGCTCCTCCTCAAAATAAAATACTTCGTACCCCTGTCGTTTCAGTGCCAGATAGACCGCATTCTCCAACTTATGCCCTCGGTCTTGGGATGCCGACGGCGACAATACACTATGCAACCCTGTATCAATGCAATACATCTTTTTCGGGTTTATCAGTTGGGCTCGGTATGAATAAGCGAATTTCGGTACTAACTGAATGATATAGGTGTTTTCCAAATAGGACAGATAATCAACTACCGTATTGGCGGTCTTGACGCCTATGGCATCTGCCACTCGAGTGGCAGATATGCGGTTGCCTATATTAGCGACCACAAACAGCAGTAGATTTTTGATAGGCTTTTCGTCGCGGATGTTGTAACGCACCAAGATGTCGCGATAGAGAATATCATTTGCCAAC
This sequence comes from Dialister sp. CAG:486, assembly GCA_963635385.1. Taxonomy (GTDB): domain Bacteria; phylum Bacteroidota; class Bacteroidia; order Bacteroidales; family Paludibacteraceae; genus Colicola. Next base: position 505 of record CAVHGD010000060.1, read on the forward strand.
TCATTGAGCAGTCGCTCGTCTTGCCATTGTACGTAGGCAGGAAAACCGCCTGTGGTCAGGTAGTCGTTGAAAGTGTCTGCCGAGGGCTGCACATTCCGTATGCCGCAATACTCGGTGTACGAGAAGGGATAGAGCACACTATCCACATGCCTGCCCGTGAGATGAGTGCCTAATTCACGGCTCAATAGCGAGGCGTTGCTACCCGTGATAACCACTTGATAGCCCTCTTGCAATTTCTGATTGATATACAACTCCCAACCTTCCACCACTTGTATCTCATCGAAGAACAGGTGGTGGCACCCCTTATCGGCAATGATAGTGTCCAAGCGGCGAAAGTCATCCAATTGGAATCCGTAGAGGCGCGGTACATCGAAATTCAGCAGCAGTGAATCTTCGGGATAGCGTGCCATTAGTTGCTCCACTAAGGTACTTTTTCCGCAGCGGCGAATGCCTGTAATGATAGTAGCCACCGGTGTAGCATCGGTTTGGATGGATGCCAATGCCTCACGGGGGAAACTCTTGTCGTGTGCTATACGCGCTTGTTGCGCCTGCATAACATCCTCTAAATCATTCTTGTATATCATATTCGTATCCTTTCCGTATTAGCGATACTTACTTTTGCGTATTGACATTACTCAAATTTGCGTATTGGCATTACTCACTTTTGTGTATTGGTATTACTCATATTTGCGTATTGCCATTACACACTGCAAAGGTACGGATTAATTTTGAACTATGCAAACCGTTTGGGCGAATATCGTTACGAGTTGGGTATAAGTTGCTCTATCTACTCTGTATCCCCTTACCCGAATTACGGAAAGGCGTACCCCGATTACCGATACGAAATAGTCCCTCTTGGACAGATACGGAATAGCGTGTACCTTTGTGCCGTGAAAAGAACAGAGCCACTCTGTAACTATTCCATACAACCCAATACTCAACAAACCAATGAGAACGCCATACAACCTACTATTCCTCCTTTTGCCCTTGTGTGCCACGGCGTACGCTGCTCCTGCGCCTCTGGCTGAGGCTGCCTATTCGGACACCATTCCCGAAGTGGTGGTGACGGGTGCACGCAGCAGCACCGACCCGCGCCACCTGTCGCAGACCGTGAGCATTGTCTCGCGGCAAGAAATAGCCGAGAGCCACCAACCCTCGCTGCTGCCCCTCCTGACCGAGCAAGTGCCGGGACTGTTCACCACGGCACGCGGCGTGATGGGATACGGCGTGTCGGGCGGTGCGGCAGGCGCTATCTCGCTCCGGGGACTGAGCGGCAGCACGGGGCAACTGATGGTTCTCATCGACGGCCACCCGCAGTATATGGGGCTGATGGGGCATCCCATTGCCGACTCGTACCAATCTCTCATGGCGGAGCGGGTGGAGGTGCTGCGAGGTCCTGCCTCCGTGCTCTACGGCTCGAACGCCATGGGCGGCGTGCTGAATATCGTTACCCGCCAAGCGGAGGAGGGCATACACACCACTATCCATGCGGGCTACGGTGCATACAACACGGTTGAGACCGAAGTGAACAACCGCATCTACAAGCGGGGTGTCACCTCTGTGGTGAGTGCCTCCTACAACCGCACCGACGGCCACCGCGAGAACATGGCGTTCCAACAGTACGGCGGCTATGCGAAGTTGGGCTACGACTTCTCGAAGCAATGGACCATCGCTGCCGATGTCAATGTGACGCACTTCGATGCCTCGCAGCCCGGCACTACCACGCAGCCGCTCGAGGATGCCGACCAACACATCACCCGCGGCGTTACCTCGCTGCGCCTAAACAACCGCTACGACCGCACTTCGGGTACGATAAGCGGTTTCTACAACTTTGGCCACCACTACATCAACGACGGCTATGCCGAGGGAGCAACGCCCCGTGCCTACCGCTTCGACGCCCACGACTACATGGCGGGCGTGTCTGCCTACCAAAGCGTGCAGCTATTCCGCGGCAACCGACTGACCCTCGGCGCGGATTACTTCGCTTTCGGCGGCAGGGCACGGAATATCTACGTGGAGGGTGAGCGAGAGGGACAAGCCGACACGCTGATAAACAAGACGGTACACGAGGTGGCGGGCTACTTGGACTTCCGCCAACATATCGGCTCGTGGGTGACGCTCAATGCGGGTGTGCGGGTGGATTACCATACGCTGACGGGCGTGGCGTGGGTGCCGCAAGCGGGCATTGCCGTGCATCTGCCTTACGCCATAGAGATGAAACTGTCGGCGAACAAGGGCTACCGCAACCCCACGCTGCGTGAGATGTACCTTTTCCCGCCGCAGAATCCCGACTTGCGCCCCGAGAGCCTGTGGAGTTACGAGTGGGCGTTCTCGGAGCATCTGCTCGGCGGGCAGCTGTACTATGCGGTGAATGTGTTCTACATTGACGGCAAGAACAGCATCCTCACTCTGCCCAACCCCAACGGAGCGGGCATGCTCAATCAGAACTCAGGCAAGATAGATAACGCAGGCGTGGAGGCGCAGGTGGCGTGGCAAATCAACACGGCGTGGTCGGTGGATGCCAACTACAGTTACCTCTATATGAAAGTCCCCGTGGTGGCAGCGCCCGAGCATAAACTCTATGTCGGCGCCCGCTATGCCGAAGGGCGTTGGACGGTCTCGACGGGCGTGCAATATATCCACGGGCTATATACCTCTGTCTCGCCTGTGGAGCAGCAGCATTTCGTGCTGTGGAACCTGCGGGGGCAAGTGGAGGTGTGCAAGTATCTGCGCCTCTGGGTGCGTGGGGAGAACCTGCTGGCACAGCGCTACGAGATAAACAAAGGCTACCCCATGCCCCTCGCCACGGCAGTCGGCGGCATTACTGTGCAATTATGAATTACTATTGCTGCGTAAAGGCGGATACATCCGACAGCCTATTTGACCCTACTGCGCCAAATCCATCCCGCATAACGGTTTCCTGTCGCAGCCTCCTCACGCACAACAAGAAAACAACAAAACGCTAACAATATGAAGAAAGCCATTCTATCCGGCATGGCCGTCCTGCTATTGGGCGGCTGCTGCCAAAGCAAGAACCAAAGTCCGGAGCAAGCCGCTCCTACCGCAGACACGGCAGTTGTCTATATGACGCAGGTCATCTCCCAAGAGTCGCTTGTGCGTATATTCGATGCGCTCGGAGTAGAGCCGCAAGGGCGTGTGGCGGTGAAGGTATCGACGGGCGAACCGGGAGGGCATAACTACCTCGACCCGCAACTTGTCAAACCGTTAGTGGACAAGGTGCAAGGCACTATTGTGGAGTGCAACACCGCCTATCGGGGCAAACGCTACACCGTAGAAGACCACAAGCAAGTATTTGTCGACCACGGCTGGACGGCGATTGCCCCCTTCGACCTGATGGACGAGTTCGGCGAGGTGCGTATTCCTGTGCGGGACACGCTGCATCTCCGCTACGACATAGTGGGCGAGCACTTGACGCATTACGACTTCTTGGTCAATCTGGCGCACTTCAAAGGTCACGCTATGGGCGGCTTTGGCGGCGTGCTGAAGAACCAAAGTATCGGTATCGCCTCCCGCAACGGCAAAGCCTATATTCATTCGGCGGGTGCCTTAGAAACCCCGAAGGAACTCTGGAACCACATCCCCGAGCAAGACCTCTTCCACGAGTCGATGGCGGCTGCGGCTGACGGCGTACACCAATACTTCAACGGAACGAAGAATAAGGAACTCGGCACGGACTGCGTGCGCACGGTCTATATCAATGTGATGAACAACCTGTCGGTGGATTGCGACTGCGACAGCCATCCCGCTGACCCCGAGATGCAGAATGTGGGCATTCTTGCCTCGCTCGACCCAGTGGCACTCGACCAAGCGTGCGTGGATATCGTGTTCCACTATCCGTCCACCGACGGCGATAATGCGGCGGCACTCATCGAACGAATCAATTCCCGCCACGGCATTCGCACCATAGAGCGGGCAGCCGAGATAGGATTAGGTACCCGCCACTACCGCATCGTGAGCATTGACGGCGAGGAGATGCTCCGACGGCTCAATGCGCAGCACCTGTCGCTCGTAGTACGCAACCACGGGGTGGAGACTACTTATACGCAACATGGCGTGAACGACCTATACGACTTGCAGCAGACTACGGTTCTGCGAGGTGCAGCGGTGGCAGACAAGATGGTGGGCAAAGGGGCAGCCACGCTGATGATAGCGGGCGGAGTAAAGCGTGTTGCCACCGACTCTATCTCCCGCAATGCGATAGACATGCTTCGCACGGCGGGCGTGGAGGTGCTGTACCACGAGGTGCTGGACTATATCCCGAACCATGACCATACCAACGAGTGTCCTATCGAGCGCAGCCTGCACGGCATCACCGACCCCGCCGAGTGCCTACCCATTGTGCAAGGTATGGTCGAGAAGATGAGAAAGTAAGGAATCCCAAGAAATGAGGTAACAAAGAAAGTATGTAACCAAGCAAAAAGGAAACAAAGCAACCATGAAAACAAGAGAGGTCACCGCAATGGTAGCCTCTCTTGTTGTGTATCATATGGGGTGTTGTGTGGTAGGAGGGAAAGGTACGCATAACCAAATCGCCAGCCGACGGCTGGCGATTTGTTGTCTGCTCATTATCTGCTGTTTGCAATTCGCCACCAGCCGACGGCTGGCGATTTGGGAAAGGAGGGGGAGTTTAACCTATACGCGGGGTTATTCCGTGAGACTTAGGCATCTACATAGAGAGCGGCGGCAGTATCGAGAAAGAGGATAAATTGGTCGATAGCGAGCGGGCGGATAATGCGCTGAGAGGAAAAACGGACAAACTCTATTTGCCGTTGGCTGTCCGCATAAATGGACGGCGCAATAAACAAGGCTTGCGACGGCAACTGCTCCCGCTCGATAAAATCGTTGAGGTGTCGCTCTATGGGCCATATCTCCATCATCGTTTGCGTGCGACCCTCTGCCATAGTAACCTCAACCAAAATGCCGTGGGCTTGCTCGTAACACTCAATATCGCCCATATTACCGCCTGCAGTAGATGTCGGCAATCCTGTGTCATCGCATTGATAGTTGGGAACTACTCGCACTTGTGGGAGTTTAGATTTGATACTCAATGCCGTCAAGAACTCAAGGCGTGCGGGAGCAGCAAGGAACTTGAGTACATCATCGGTCGAGTTGCGGTGCTTTTGCAAATTAAGCAATTCTTTTTGGATAGCGTCCCACGAATAGGTGGCAACCCATTGGGACAGCAACTGCTCGGATTGGTGTTTGGTGACGGGCTTTGCCTCAACGGCAAAGAGATTTGTATCCACCTGCGCCATATTCGCTAATAGTCTTAATGGCATTGCTTCTCCATTGTTGCTGCCGCGTATTGCGCGAGATAAATTCTCCTATCGAATAATACAGAGACAAGACATTTGTGTTCAGGTCTTGTACTGCCCGCTGTTGGCTCTCTAAAATAGCCGTCTTGATAAGTTGAACGGCATCCGATAGGGATAATAAATTGATATTGGCACCCATACTGCAATGGTATTACATAATAGTAATTTGTTTTATCTTGTCTTCATTAAGCAGACAAATCATAGTGTCCCCTCCTGCGCTCGTACATTCAAATGCATCATATCCGCACTGATGTATGGCAGCACATTCTTCATCCGTCGGCTCTATCGGGTCGAAATCATACCCTAACAGCGTATCAACCGCATACAGCGAGGCGATTCGGATAGGGATTTCGAGAGTAACTTGCGAAAGGATAAAATCGGATTCCATATACAACTGCGCATAATCGACCTCTTGGGTAAGCCATATACGAGTAGAAGACAAAGAACCTAAATGCGGGTAGGCAGGGTTATAGGCTCGGTAGAGTATATAGGCATTACCGTCCTGCATACAGCCTTCCGCTTTCGGTCAATGCATACAACCCTTTTTCGATACGCTCAAAAAGGCGCATAGATTTCGCATCGTTGCTATGCAACTCATGGTGATTGAGTTCGCCTCGAATCGTATTATGAAAGGTATCCAATTTGAATTTTCCTGCAAAGACGGGGTCTTTGATACGCTCGTCCATATACCGATAAATAGAATCTAAAGAGACCGTGCGGACACCCTCCTGCTCCTTTTGTTTCAAGAATTCGACGAGTAGTAGTTTTATAGACGGAACAGTACCCGGTAGCGTATCCTCTTTGACAGATAACTCCTTAATGACTTTTTGTACTCCGACATCATTCTTCGCGTCTGTACCTTTTTTATTCAATACAGTGAATATATCGGAGTATTTATACAAGTATTCTTCATCCGGAGTGAAAAGGGAATCGGTATATTTTACGGAATTATAAATAGCCTTAAGTTGCTCGTAATAGATAGGCTTCTGCTCGTTGAAGATAGTATTCACCTCGAAATTACTCATCAAACCGCCTTGGGTGAGGTTTGTACTTCCGATAATGGATACCATTTCTTTGGGATTACGGAACAAATATATCTTCGGGTGAAAAACAATGTCATTTTTATTCTCTCCCTTATCTCCGTAGCAATAGAAATGAACGCCCTTGTATTGTTTGCTCAAATCAATGAAATACTTCATTGCCTTTGGGTCTGTTGTCTTAAAATCCAATCCGACTATCAACTCGAATAGTCCGCCCTTATCCAACGACATCAACAGAGAATCCTTGATTGTATTCACTCCCGATTGTTTGAGAAAGGCAACCGCAATCTGTGTATCAATGGAATTCTGTAACTCTTGATTGATGATTTTGCCGATAGGGTAATTGGTGTTGGCAACAATTTGTACGGATTGCTTATTCATGGCGATAGACTTAAGCGATGAGGGAATGGGGGGTGCCGTCGTAGGAGATATAGGTGGCGGGGGTATGCGTGCGCTGCGTGAAAAGGTCGGTTTGGTTCGGTTTATAGCAAGTGGAAATCAAACGACGAAGACCATACTCCTCGAAATGCTGCACGAAAAACTTCGTGAAATTGCTCACCTCCGAGTCATCACAATTGCAATACACCGTCTTGCCGCGAAAATACGATTTATAGTACTTCATCTCGGCTTCTATATCGGAAAGACCGGTATAAAACTCGTCCTTCTTATTGGCTTGGGCTATATTCAACAATGCGGTTCCGCACATGGGCGCTCGGGGTTTGGGGTTTAGTTGGAATGCAATGCTTCGGCAGGCTGCGCTTTCGGTGCGCAAAGGTACGGCTTTTTTTCGAGATAAGCAAATTCGGAGGCTTCGCTCAATTAAGAATTAAATTCCGACCTCTCCAAGCCCCTCCATAGGAGGGGATGTGCGGAGAATAATCAACTGAGCCTTGCGGCTCATTCGGGCGGGATAGTATCCCGCGCTAAGAAACCGCTATCAGGGCGGGGAGAACGGAGGGGGCTACTCTTAATTCTTAATTCTTAATTTGTAATTACAGTTAGAGGAATTGGCCGGTGATGCTGGCGGGGCAGAGTTTGACTTCGGAAAGGGTGCCGGAGCAGACGACTTGGCCTCCGTTGCGGCCTCCTTCGGGACCCATGTCAATCAAATAGTCGCACGCACGGATGACATCCAAGTTATGTTCGATAATAAGTACGGTGTTGCCTTTGGCCACCAAACGGCGTAACACCCCAAGCAAGATACGGATATCCTCAAAGTGCAGACCCGTGGTAGGCTCGTCGAGTATGTAGAGCGTGTTGCCCGTCGAGGGACGCGCCAACTCGGTGGCTAACTTGATACGCTGACTCTCACCGCCCGAAAGCGAGGTGGAGGACTGACCGAGTTTGATATAGCCGAGCCCCACATCCTGTATGGTCTTTATCTTGCGCAATATATACGGTTGGCTCTCGAAGAACTCAACCGCCTGATTGACCGTCATATCCAATACATCGGCAATGGTCTTGCCCTTGAAGCGCACCTCGAGCGTCTCCTTGTTGTAGCGCTGCCCGCCGCAGACCTCGCAGGGTACATAGACATCGGGCATGAAGTGCATCTGTATGGTCTTATAGCCGTTGCCCGCACACTCCTCGCAACGGCCGCCCTTGGAGTTGAAACTGAAACGCCCGGCCTTCCAAGCGCGTATCTTCGACTCCGGCAGTTGCGCAAAGAGCTCGCGGATGTCGTTGAAGACATTCGTATAAGTGGCTGGGTTGGAACGGGGCGTGCGCCCGATAGGCGATTGGTCGACATTGATAACCTTATCGATCTGTTCCACGCCCTCGATAGTGTCGTACGGGAGTGGCTTCTGCAGGCTGCGATAGAAGCGCTGCGAGAGGATAGGGTAGAGCGTCTGGTTGATGAGCGTGGATTTGCCGCTGCCGCTCACACCCGTCACGCAGACCATACGACCGAGCGGGATACGCACCGTCACATTCTTGAGGTTGTTGCCTCGGCAACCGCTCAGCGTCAGCCACTGCTCTCCGGGGAGTTGGTTCGGGAGTGCTTCGGGATTTTCGCTATTTTGGGTATTTTCATTCGCCGTGGAGAGTGGGTCTTCGTTCTCTGTGGCGGGGTGGTTTTCGTTCTCCGAGGCGGGGGTATTTCCATTCTGTATGTCTGGGTCTTGGACACGGCACTCGCCACGGAGGTAGCGGGCGGTAAGGGTGTCCGCCTGCAGCATCTCGGCAGGCGTGCCGGCAAAGACCACCTGTCCGCCGAGCCGTCCCGCCTTGGGGCCTATATCGACTATATAGTCTGCCTCGCGCATCATCTGCTCGTCGTGCTCCACCACGATGACGGAGTTTCCCATATCGCGCAGCTCCTTGAGCGAGCGGATGAGGCGGTCGTTGTCCCGCTGGTGCAGTCCGATGCTCGGCTCGTCAAGGATGTACAGCACATTGACCAAGCGGGAGCCTATCTGCGTGGCAAGGCGGATGCGCTGGCTCTCGCCGCCCGACAGGCTGTCGGCATTGCGTCCGAGGCTGAGGTAGCTCAGCCCCACGCTCTGCATGAATTGCAGGCGAGCGACTATTTCTTTCAATATCGGTTCGGCGACGGCGCGTTGTTGGTTCGTCAGGTCGGCGAGTATGCCCCCCTGCGCATCGGTGAGAAAGAGCAGCAACTTGTCGATATCCATATCCGAAAGGTCGGCAATGGTCTTGTCGGCAATGCGGTAGCTGAGTGCCTCCCGATTGAGCCGCTTGCCGTGGCACTCGGGGCACTCGACGGTCTCGTCCTCCTCGGTATCGGACTGCTCCTCTTGCTGCTGCACATACTGAAGCATGCGCTGATACCAATCGGTGTCGTCGTGTACGATGTCGTCTAACTGCTCGGTGTCGGTGGCAGCGTTCTTGCTGACCTTGCCAAGCCCCTTGCAGCAAGGGCACCACCCTTGCGGGCTATTGAAAGAGAAACTGTGCGGGGCGGGGTCTTGGTAACTGAGCCCCGTGGTGGGACACATCAGGTTGCGCGAGAAATAGCGGGGAGCGGAGGTGGTGCCGTTGCCTTTCCATTCGGCTATCAGCATGATGCCGTTGCCCTGCGTCATGGCTTTGTCCACCGACTGACGGAGGCGGCGGATGTCGGTCTCGTCCGAGGCGTCGCTGTCGGCGGGCGGCACGATACGGTCGATGACCACCTCGATGGTGTGGTTCTTGTAGCGGTCGAGCTTCATGCCGAGCGTCACCTCACGCACTTCGCCATCGACCCGCACATAGACATAGCCCTTCTTGCGAATGGTGTCGAAGAGTTCCTTGTAGTGGCCCTTGCGGTTGTTGACAAGCGGGGCGAGCAGCACAATCTTCTTGCCCGCATAGTCGTGTTGAATGAGAGCGATGATTTGGTCGTCGGTGTAATGGACCATCTTCTCGCCCGTCAGGTAGGAGTACGCCACGCCGGCACGGGCGTAAAGCAGTCGTAGGAAGTCGTAAATCTCGGTGATGGTGCCGACCGTGGAGCGGGGATTCTTGCCCGTGGTCTTTTGGTCGATGGAGATGACGGGGCTAAGGCCTGTTATTTTATCCACATCGGGGCGTTGCATATTGCCGATATAGCCGCGTGCGTAGGAGGAGAAGGTGTCGATATAGCGTCGTTGCCCCTCGGCAAAGATGGTATCGAAAGCAAGCGAGGACTTGCCGCTGCCCGACAGACCCGTGATGACGGTCAGGGCATGGCGCGGTATGCTGACACTGATATTCTTGAGGTTATGCACGCGCGCCCCAATGACTTCTATTTGGCCGTTCTTGTTCTCGCTATCCATTTTGGTCTTGTCCTCGCTAACTGTTAATTCCTAACTCCTAATTCCTAAATTAGGAAAAGTTGTTTCTGCCTGCAAAATTACGCATTTTTCTTTGTATCAGCAAATAACAAATGGTTTTGCCATGCGCGGCAGACAAAAGAGGCTGCCAGACCGTTGGGGTGGTCCGGCAGCCTCTTTTATTTGTTTATCGGTTTATTTGTTTATTCGTTTATTCGTTTATGGGTTTAGCCTTTGATCTTGTCGGCAATGCGCTCACGCAGACGCTTGACCTCTTCCTCCAAGTTGTTGCGCCACGTGCGGCGGTCCTCAGCGGGGTCGTTGTCGGCAATGGCCTCCGTGAACATCTGCTCGGCAAGCTCGATGCTATGTTCGATACTGTACTCCTTGCCCTCCTCGGCGTACTTCGGCTCCATGAGCTTGCGCTCCTCGGGGTGGTCAAGCCAATAGTCGATGGCGGAAGCAAGGTCTGCGGGATTGCCCGGCTCGAACAGACTGCGGCGGTCGAGCGCAAACTGCGGCGTGGCCGAGCGGTCGGAGTTGGCGATGACCGGAACGACGCCCGTGGCAAAGGCCTCGATACACGAAATGGCCTCTATCTCGATGTCGGCCGCATGCACATACAAGTCGGTTTGCGCCAAGGTGTCGAGCAGCTCCTGCTTGCCAAAGAAACGGAAAATGGGCGGGTTCTTGAGGTCGGCACCGCGCTTGGTCAGGCTCTCCAACAGCGGCCCCTGTCCCGCAAAAATCAGCTGAATACGGTCTGCGTATTTGCTCTGCTTGACGGCATCGATGATGACGTCTTGGCGCTTTTCCACCGACAGACGGCCAATCATCATGATGACAATCTTGCCCGCAAACTCGGGGCTCTTCTCGGCGTCACGGCGATACTTGAAATCGGCCTCCACACCGTTGCTGATGACGTGCAGCTTGGCCTTATAGCCGTTCTCCTTGAGCTGGTTGGCAATGAAGTGGCTCGGGCAGTGGATGTGCTTGAAATGGTTGTAGAATATATCACGGAAAGCGATATAGATGGTCTTATTCAACAGCGTGGCGTCCTTGAGCCCGATGCTCGAAGTGATGTTCTCCGGCTGCACATGGAAAGCGGCCGTATGGGGGACACCCAACTTCTGGCAGACCTTAAGCCCCTCGATAGAGAGCGCAAAAGGCATCATGAAATGGACCACATCCGCCCACGCGATGGCGTTCTCCAAGACATCCACTTCGGGCTTGGCAAAGGCCATGCCCTGCGCGTCGATGAGGCTCTGCCCGATAGGCATACGCCATTCGGACACGACATACTTGTCGGTGGCCTCTGCGCCCGTGGATATTACGCGTACCTCGTTGCCGTGCTCACGAAGGTGGTGAGCAAAACGCTTGGCCGAGATGGTGGTGCCGTTGTTGGCGGCATCAAATTGGTCGATTACGAGAAGAATTTTCATTGGTTGTTCTATTTTATTGTTCTGTTTTTCTATGCGGATGGGACAATTGGCGTTGCGGTATAGTTTTTGCGGCCATTGTTCCAAAATACTGTTCTATTTGTAAAATATTTTGCACTATGACGAATCCTCATCAACATCTGAAGCGTTTCTATATCACGCTATTCGTTCTGACCATCGTGCTGGGCGTGGCCAACGTGGTCTATCTCTGTTTTCGCCCCGAATCGACCCTGCAGTCGGTGCTCTTCTGCGGGCTGCAGTATGTGGCGATGTTGCTGATTCTGGCAGCGCCCATCGTGCTGCGCAAACGATTCCTGCTCAACGTGCCGTTAGTGCTGTCGGTGGCGATTGCCGCCTTCGCCTTTACGGCCATGGTACTCGGCGACGGGCTCAACTTCTACGGCCGCTACCCGTGGTGGGACTCGCTGCTGCACCTGTTCTCGGGCGCCGTGCTGTCGTTCATCGGGCTATGGGTGGTGCACATCCTGCTGTCCGACTCCGACAAAGTGGTGTTCTGCAATAAGTACTTCTTGGCGCTGTTCCTGCTGATGTTCTCGCTCGCCTGCGGGGCGATATGGGAGATATGCGAATACACGTACGACGACCTGTTTGGCACGAACACGCAGCAGTTTATGGCCACCACTTCGGCATCGATATACACCGAACAAGATATTCCGTTGGTGGGACACGATGCGCTGCGCGATACGATGACCGACCTGACACTCGACTTCATCGGAGCCCTAATCATTGCGCTCTATGTGCTGGTCCGCCACGATGCCTTTATGGAGAAACACACGGGCGATTCGCTCTTAGATTCCGCCTCGATAGTCGATGTGCTGCAAGAAGACAGTCAGTCGGAGGAGAGTGCCTCTATGGAAGCGGATTCGTGAATTGATACCGCTGCGGGGGCTAATGCAGACGACCGCGCGGGGGCGGATTCGAGGGCGCAAAAAGGCAGGTTCCAAAACACCTAACTCCACACTCGCAAATTATGTGCCAATGTCGTTTTGGCATACAAAAGACCGAGCTACCACGAAAAAAGGTAGCTCGGTCTTGTCGTTTTGGAATATTCCGAAATGGAAAAATCAGCAACTGCCCAACGCCAAACAGAGTAGCCCCACGATGATGCCCACGAGGCAGGCAATCTTCTTCCAAGGGTCCTTTTCTTTCAACACGATAAGTCCGTACAAGAACGGAATGACCGTGCCGCCGCGGCGAATGGTGGAGACCACCGAGATAAGCGAGGCGGTGTCGCTCAACGCCAACATATAGACATAGTCGCTCAACACAAGAAAAACCGATATGCCCGCTATCGCCCACGTCCAACGGAACGAGCCTGCTGGCGACTTGTGCGTGCGGTGGCGGATGTTCCGAATGGCCAAAGCAAGCGCCATCATGAGGGTCTGGTAGAACGTGTAATAGACCTGCACGGCGTTGTGGTCGAAGTGCCGCATCATATACTTGTCGTACAAGCCGCTGGCAGAACCGATTACAATAGCGAGAAAGAGGCAGACATAGTAGCGGCTTCGGTTGCCGGCGGGCGTGTCGCTCGCTTGCTTATCGGAGCGGTGCTCCCCCACCGAAAGCGCAAAGATACTGCCCAATGCGCAGACCACGCCTGCCCATTGCCAACCGTTCAACACCTCACCGAACAAGACCATCGCGCCGATAAGCGTCCACATCGGGCGAGTGGCCTGCATAGGCGACACGACGGAGAGCGGCAAGTACTTGATAGCGACATACGCACACACCCACGAGCTGAGCACGATACACGATTTGAGCAGAATGAGCAGGTGTGCCTGCCAACCGACACGAGGCACGTAGAACAGCGTCGGCTGCATGGCCTCGGGCGCAAAACGCGACAACAACAACGGAACGGCAAGCAAAGCCGACGAGATAAGCAGACTGACGGTCAACACGTCAAGCACGCTGTTCTGCTGCAAAGAACGCTTCTTGCTTATGTCGTAAAAACCCAAACAAAGGGCGGATAAAAGACTGAGAATAACCCACATGGGAATCAATTAATAATTAAGAATTAACAATTAATATGCATGTCCTTTGACCTTCTGGGAGGCGGCTCTCCGGAGCCGTCTGGGTGCGGAATGGTATCCCGCGCTAAGAAACCGCTATAGGGGCATTGGGTGCGGAGGGGCTTTATCTAATTAGGAATTAGGAAAATCGGATTAGTCCTCATACTCTTTGGTTGTATACTTATTTGTCTCCCTGCATTATAATCAATTACACGTTGAA
>CAVHGD010000061.1:0-2082 GCA_963635385.1 Dialister sp. CAG:486
GTGACGCACGTGGGAATCCTGCTCGACCAAGAACGCGTGCTGCACTGCTCGGGGCGGGTGAAAGTGGAGCGAATCGACGACAAGGGAATCTGCTCGATGGAGCTGGCCGACAAGGCTCATCCGACCGGCGTATATACGCACAAGCTGTTGGCTATCAAGCGAGTATAATTTTTCGAACGCCGCCGGGCGGAGCGCATTCTCGTGTCCGTCAGGAGTGCGAACGGGAAAATCTTGACACGGGTAGAAGCGAAAAAGACACAAAAAAATAGGTTGCCTCTCAAGGGGGCAACCTATTTTCGTTTTCATAGTTCGGCTGTACTTGTAGCATTACGCTACGCGGATTCTCATAGTTTGGGGTAGTTCGTTTAGCGAGCTGCTACAAGCGCTCTGCTATGCGGCTTTATTGGATATCGATGACCCGAGTAGGCTGTTTCTGTACGGTCGGATCCATCTTAGGCAACTCGATGTGCAGAACACCGTCCGCAACACGTGCCGAGATCTTGTCCTTATCCACATTGTCCGGCAACAGCAACGATTGCTCGAAGCGACTGTAAGAGAACTCGTGGCGGATGTAGTGGCGCTCGGATTTTTGCTCCTTATTGCCGTTGGATTGGCACTCTTTCTTGTCCTCTTTGTCCTCTTTGGCATTGTCGTTCTTGCTCTCGCACTTCTTCTCCAACAGGACTACCAACTCGTCTTGGTCGTTGACATGAATCGAGAAATCGTTCTTCGTCATACCCGGAGCGGCTACCTCTACATGGTAAGCGGCATCGTCTTCCAATACATTGATGGCGGGCGTGTTGTTTGCGGTACGAACTACAGGCCACTCATCACTGAAAAAGTCGTTAAATAAACTCGGTAACCAATTTTGGTCATTTCTTCTTGCTAACATAATCATAAAATTTAAATAGTTTGGTTAGTGCCCGACCGAAGGTGCATCTCGTGGAGCCGTGCGGCTCGCATGCATTGCTCAATCAAGCATTCACTTATCTCGATTGCAATTCGTGTGCCAATGCCAAAATCGGCCATTCGAGGTGACAAAATGTCGTGAAACGGTGACAAATTGACGGAATGCGTGACAAAAAGACAGAAAAAGGGCGGGAGTCGTACTCTCGCCCCTCTCGGTAGCCCCACCGGGAATCGAACCCGAATCTAAGGTTTAGGAAACCCGTATTCTATCCATTGAACTATGAGGCCGGATTTAATTAGGAATTAGGAATTAGGAATTATGTAGCTATCGGCTGCAGCGGGAGGGGAACTCGCCATACTCCTCAAACGTATAATTGAGGAAACGATTCATCGGGTACGCAGCAGCGGCTATATCCGCCACACGCTCGATGAAATCGGGCGAAACGACCTCCGCATCGGTCAAAGGCGTGGCGTACGTAAAGGTCTTGCGACGGAGCCAATCGGCGTGCACAAAGTTGGAATCGAAGCCCGCAGGCACCTTCTTGAGCATATCTCGGGTGTCAAAATCGGTGAAATAGCGCTGCCAAGCGGGCGTAGCCATAATCTCCTCCAACTCCTCGTAATTGGCCTCAATCTCCTTCCGCAGCGCCTTGAGCAACTCTGGCGACGGACACCAAATGCCACCGGCAAACAGACAGCGGCCCGGTTGGAGATGAACATAATAGCCCCCGCGCATCGACTTGCGGCCCCCTTTGGCGGCCAAAAACACCCCAAACCACTCCTTATACGGCTGCTTGTTGGCCGAGAAACGGATATCGCGGTAGATACGCCAAATACAGTCCTTTGGAGTAAGACCCGCAAGGGTGGGGTCGATGGCACTCAGGCGGTCGATATACGCCGCCGTGAAGCGCACAAAGTGGTCGTAAGCGACATCATAGGCCGACTTATGGGCGTGAAACCACTCCCGGTCGTTGTGCTGAGCCAATTCGCCAAGGAAATCGAGGGGAATCTGAAGGTTGTATTCGGGCATGGAAAGGGACATCAAAGGCTGTTAATAAGAGTTGCTTCGGTAGTGGTAAGGGAATCGGTCCAATACGGAAGCGTCGTGGCAAATATGCGCTTGAACTTCGACTTGTCCAACACACTATAGTGCGGGCGGGGCGTTTTATACGC
>CAVHGD010000061.1:2237-12122 GCA_963635385.1 Dialister sp. CAG:486
CGTTGGATTCGAGGTTTTTTGTGGTTTTTTCGGCGGCGGGAGCGGTTAATAAGGTGTTGTGGAGGGCGTGGATGGTGACGGTGAAGTCGTACCACGAGCAGACCCCCTCATCGGTCAGGTGATAGATGCCCGCATGCCACTCCGGACACTCGATGGCCGTGAAAATAGCCGATGCCAACGTATAGGCGCTGGTGGGGCTCCCCACTTGGTCGAACACCACGCCCAACTCTTGGCGCTCGCGGCCGAGGCGAAGCATGGTCTTGACAAAATTGTTCCCATACGGCGAATACAGCCATGCGGTGCGGAAAATAATCGCCTCCGGGCAGTGCTGCAACAAGAGCTGCTCGCCCTCCCGCTTGGTGCGGCCGTACGCCGTCCGAGGACACGGCTCGTCCTCCTCGGTATAAGGCACGCAAGCGTCGCCCGCAAAGACATAGTCGGTGCTGACGTGGATGACCCGTGCGCCCGCCGTGGCCAAGTTCTCGACCGCCAACGCATTGATGAGGCGAGCAGTCGGCTCGTCCTCCTCCGCCTTATCCACATTGGTATAGGCTGCGCAATTGACAATCAAGTCGATAGCGTGGGCACGCACGTACGCATGCACCGCCGCGCGATCGGTAATGTCCAACTCCGCCACGTCCGTGAAAAAATAGGTATGCGCCGTGTGCGCGCGGGACAAGTCCTGCATGCAATGGCCCAACTGACCATTTGAACCTGTAACCAAGATTCGCATCTCTGTCAATTAACAATTAAAAATTAACAATTAACATGCCGCGTTAGAACGGATTGTCCAAGTCGCGAAGGAGCGGGTGGCGAGTGTCCTTTTCGCTCAAAATACGCGCCTCCGCCGGCACCTGCCAATCAATCGCCAAATCGGGGTCCGACAACAACAGCCCTCCATCCGCCTCCGGATGGTACAAATTGTCGCACTTATACGAAAAAACCGCCGTCTCGCTCAGCACCGAGAAACCGTGCGCAAAGCCCCGCGGCAAGAAAAATTGGCGATGGTTCTCCGCCGACAACTCCACCGAATACCACTGCCCGTAGGTGGCGCTATCACGCCGCAAATCGACCGCCACATCCAACACACGACCCACCGTGCAGCTGACC
The DNA here is from genome assembly GCA_963635385.1 of Dialister sp. CAG:486. GTDB lineage: Bacteria > Bacteroidota > Bacteroidia > Bacteroidales > Paludibacteraceae > Colicola. The sequence continues at coordinate 3,348 of CAVHGD010000061.1, forward strand.
AACTTGGCCTGCGTATAGGGCGGCCGCTGGAAATGCAACCCCCGCACCACGCCATAGCACGAACAGGACTGGTTGTCCTGCACAAACTGCGCATCGATGCCCGCCTCACGGTAGCGCTGCTCGTTGTAGGTCTCTACAAAATACCCGCGCGCGTCACGAAAAACCTGCGGCTCGATGATAACTAATCCGGCTAACGGAGTGGAAATGACATGCATGTTTTTAACTCAAAATGGTAAAAATTGACCGCAAAGGTACGCTTTTTTTCTTATATCTGCAAGGTAAGGCCGCAGAAGTGACGGTTTTTGCAGCTCCGGGCGGGTCGGAACGGCCCGAAATGAACGAAAAAGACAAGGAAAAGACAGCGGTTTGTGTCAATTTTGGGTGCCAAGCGTCGAAAAATTGTATAATTATGCGGTTTGAACGAAAAATGTTGCATAAATGAATTATGCGGTTTGAACGAAAAATGTTGCATAAATGGCAAGAAAATAGCGAAAAATGTGAAATTCTGTCCGTTTTTCTTGCATATTGCACAAAAAAAGTGTATCTTTGCGGGTCTTTTTGGGAAGAATGCCCCGAAAAGCACGATTTTTCGGGCGTAAAATCCTGAAAATGAATACGATAGAGTATGAAACACTAAAAACTTGGTTGTAGCACTATGTATTGGACATTGGAATTAGCATCGAAACTGGAAGACGCTCCTTGGCCCGCCACGAAAGACGAGCTTCTGGACTATGCCAACCGCATCGGAGCTCCTGCTGAGGTGATAGAAAACCTTCAAGAGCTCGAAAGTGAGGACGAAGAACAGTATGAAAGCATACTGGACATCTGGCCCGACTACCCGACAAGCGACGAAGACTACTTCTACAACGACGACGAGTATTAGGCCGAGCAGCCGCCGATAAGGGCGTTTTTGGGGGAGAGTTGAACGGGGAATACTGAGTGAATGGCGAATAGGCTGTAAGGCGGGCGCAGAGGTTTTTTGAGGAATGAAGGGAGGCGACGAAAAACGACACGCAGACGGTGAAAAACGACACGCAGACAGCTGAATACGGCAGGCCGACAGCGGGCGCAAGCCGAAACGACACGCGCCGCGGCGAAAACAAAGCGATGTGAAACAATAGGCATGGGAGCATGAAACGATATATAATTGGATTGTTTGCGGCGATGGTGAGCGCGGCTTGTTTTGCGCAATTCGACCCGCAAATAGGACATTATATGGTTTTCCCGACTGCCTACAACCCCGCAGCGGCGGGCGAAGGCGATATGATGAAAGTGGCCGGGGCGCACCGGATGCAATATGTGGGCATCGACAACGCACCGATGACGACATGGTTCTCCTTTACATCGCCTTTTGTGATAGGTAAGACACGGCACGGCGTGGGGGTGCGGTTTATGAACGACCGATTCGGTTTGTTTACGAATCAGACCTTTTTCGTGGAATACGCCTACCGACAGAAATTAGGCAAGGGCTATCTCGCCATCGGAGTGGATCTGGGATTTATCAACGTGGGGTTCCGAGGCGACAGCGTCAATCTCAGCAAGCTGAGCGGGTCGGACTACTTCTACACCGACGACGACGTGATACCCCAAAGCAGCAAGTCCGGCATGTCGTTCGATATGGGGCTCGGCCTCTATTACAGCACGGCGACTTGGTGGGTGGGCGCAAGCTACGGACACGTGACGATGCCCAAAGTGGAGCTCGACGACAAGACCGATGTGCGCGTGCGGGGGACGATGTATGTGACGGGCGGATACAAATATCGGTTCAAAAACAACCGCAACTGGATGTTACAGCCGTCCGCCATCCTGATGAGCGACTTCCGCTCGTGGGACCTGAATCTGACGCTGATGTGCGACTACAAAGACCGATTCCGCTGGGGTGCGGGATACGACGTGGCGGGGAGCGTGAATATACTGTTAGGAGTGGATATCATCTCGGGGCTGCAGTTAGGCTACACCTGCGAGTTCCCCACAAGCAAACTGATGCGCGAGAGCTACGGCTCACACGAGATATACCTCGCCTACTCATTCGACATCCTGAAACCCAAACGGACCAATAAATACAAGAGCGTGAGGTACTTGTAGGGGCTTGTGGTTTATCCGTTGATAGGTTTATCCGTTTATGCGTGGTTGAAAAGGTTGAAGGAGTTTATGGGTTGATAGAAGATGGAGCGTTTAGGGTTGAGAATTGATACAAGTTGGAGAGTTTTTTAAGAGGTTGAGTGTACGTGAAGTTTGGAGTTGATAGTAGTAAGACGGACACGAACGAATAGGCGCAAAGCCGTACGGCAAACAAACTGCGCAAATGTGCATTGCGTCGCAACAAAAAGCAAATAACGAAAACATATATAGAATGAAACTGACGAAAATTCTTGCACCAATGGCAGCGATTGCACTGCTTCTGGCAGGCTGTAACAAGCCCGCCGGCGAGCTGGTGGGCGCACGCAACGCCGGAAAATTCAAGGAGGCAAACCCCTTTGGTATGGTATTTATCAAAAAGGGCTCTTTCATGATGGGTGCGAACACACAATCTGCCGTTTTTGAACAGTCGGACAACCAAATGATGGCCACCGTAGAGGCCTTCTGGATGGATGAGACGGAGATTACCAACAACGAATATATGCAGTTTGTGTGGTGGGTGCGCGACTCCATCGCCCTCACCAACCTCGTGGCTGCCGGACTGACCGACTATGCGGTTCAGCCCAAAGACGGCGACTTCGACGAGGAGAATTTCACGCTGAACTGGAAAAAGAAAATCCCTTGGAATAGCAAAGATGAAGACGTGATCGACGCCCTCGCGCCCATGTTCTTCGCCGACGGTACGATGAAGCTCAACTACCTGCACTACCGCTACCAATGGGCCAACTACGACGAGGCCGTGCTGCAACGCAACAAGTTCGATGTGGCCACGAGCCGCTATCCGGAGGGTGCTTCGGTGCGCGTCGATACGTTCTGGGTGAACGAGGAAGGCGGCATCATGGACAGCACCATCATCCGCCCGCTGCGTGAGCCGAGCGACCTGATTACCCGCAAGATTATCAGTGTCTATCCCGATACGCTGGTTTGGCACCGCGACTTCCAATTCTCGTTCAACGACCCGATGCTGCACATGTATTTCTCGCACCCGGGCTACGCCGACTACCCTGTGGTGGGCGTTACGTGGGAGCAGGCACATGCCTTCTGCAACTGGCGTACGAAGTACTTCAACGAGCATGCGAAACTGCCCGCACAGGAGTATCGCTTGCCGACCGAGGCACAGTGGGAGTACGCAGCTCGCGGCGGCCGCAAGATGGCGTCCTATCCGTGGGGCGGCAACTATGCGCGTGACGGCAAGGGTTGCTTCCTCGCTAACTTCAAGCCGTACCGCGGATCGTACAGCGATGACACGGGAACGACCACGATGAAGGTGGCACAGTTCCGCCCGAACGACTTCGGTCTGTTCGATATGGCAGGCAACGTGTCGGAATGGACCAACAACGCCTATCAGTCGGCTTCGAACACCAACGTGCACGACTTGAACCCCGACTACTCGTATATGGCTCGCAAAGACGACCCGGACATTCTGAAGCGTAAGGTGGTCAAGGGCGGCAGCTGGAAGGACATCAGCTACTACATGCAGTGCGGAGTGCGCACCTACGAGTACCAATACGAGAGCCGCTCGTATATCGGATTCCGCTGCGTTCGCGCCTACATCGGCGACTAACGAGCTCGCAAAAGCAGGCTGACAGCGTCCCGTGCGCGTGTGCGCGCAGGCGCGTGCGAACATAATATTAATACGAATAGCAGAACTACAAGCATAGGCGTGCGCAAATTTTAGTCAGGCGCATAGCAAATGGAAATAGGCGTAGGGAGAATACAAGTCGCACGCATATTAAGAAAAAGTCGGGCGCAGGTCCGCAAAACAGAATTAGAATCATGAGCAGGTTGTTTTGATTTCAACGACAGTCTGTATCAAAAATACTAACCAAAAACAACAAAACAGTTTATCTATGGCTACAGAAAAGAAAGGCCCATGGGCAAAATTCATGCACTGGTACGAGTCGTACAACGGTAAGAACGTAATCAACATCGTTTATTCGGTCGGCGCATCCGTCGTTATCATCGGAGCGTTGTTCAAGATTCTCCACTGGCCGGGTGCGAGTCAGGTGCTGATGATAGGTATGTTTACAGAGGCCTTCTTGTTCTTGATAGGTACGCTGGAGAAACCCCACGCAGAGTTCCACTGGGAGAATGTCTTCCCGCAGCTGCTCGAATACGGTACGCAGCCGGAGCTGCTCGAGGCTAAGTCGCATCAGGCTCGCCCGACCCTGCTCGGTGCAGGCGTAGCCGGTGGCGAGCTGCCCGCAGCACAATCGGGCGCACCCGTGGCTACCAAGGGCAGTGCTGCCGTGCCTCAACTCAGCGAGAGCGAGATGGTCAGCCTCAAGGATGGCATCGCCGACCTCGCCAAGACCGCTACCCAGCTCTCTGAGCTCGGTCGTGTGGCTACCGCTACCACGCAGCTCGAGAGCAAGCTGACCGCAGCCGGTGCTGCCGCTGACAAGTTTGCACAGTCGCAAGATGCGCTGGCTAACGCTTCGGCAGGTCTCGGCGCTTCGTACGAGACGGTTCGTGCCGAGGTGGAGAAGGCTGCTACCGCGGCCAAGGGCTACGAGCAGGCCGTGACCGAATCGGGAGCCAAAGTGGCTGCGCTGAACGCTATCTACGAGCTGCAAATCAATACGATACAAGCACAGGCTGAGGCTTACAAGGCACAGACCGCACAGTTGCAAAAGGTTACCGCCAACGTGGAGGCCATCACGGCTACCGCAGCCGAGGCACAGAAGAGCCACGAGGCCTACACCGCTGCTGCCGCTAAGCTGGCTAAGCAGGTGGCTGACCTGAACGGAATCTACGGCAATATGCTCAACGCATTGGCCTAACCCTATTATGTTAATTGACACTTATTCAATGAATTAACGTATGGGTGGAGCAAAAAACTGCCCGGAGACCCCGCGGCAAAAAATGATCGGTATGATGTACTTGGTGCTCACCGCCATGCTGGCGTTGAACGTAAGTACAGATATTTTGAACGGATTTACCCTTGTGGACGACAGTCTTCACTCGTCCATCGAGGCGTCCGATACGCGTAACAAGAAACAGTACGAGAACTTCAAGGCGGCTGCGGCTGACAACCCCGAAAAGTTGCAGGAGTGGTACGACAAGGCGCTTATTTTGGGTCAGCGTGCCGATTCGCTCTACAACTATATCCAGAATTTCAAGGAGCAGATCGTGGTGTTGGCCGACGGACAGAAGGTGGTCGATTCCAAGAAGGCTCAGTCGGTGGACCCGACTCGTCAAATCGATGGTAACTCGAATCTCGACGTGACGGCACAGTACGCCATCGTGCAAGGCAACGGCTTGGAGCTGAAAAAACGTATCGCTGCGTACCGTGATTATATCATTTCGGAGGCCGAGGCCGACGGTGAGCTCTGCAACGAGTTTCGCCATATTCTGGCCACCGACAAGGGCTGGAACGCCCACGAGAAGGACTCGTGCGACTGGGAGATAGCGGTGTTCGAGGGTATGCCTGTCGGCGCAAGTATCACCATTCTGACCAAGATTCAGAACGACGTGCGCACCACCGAGGCGGCCATGATTCAGCACTACCTCGACCAGACCGATGCCGGCGACTTGCGTGTGAATAAGCTCAATGCGTATGTCATTCCTAAGTCGGATTACGTCATTCGCGGCAGCCGCTATCAGGCGCAGATCATCCTTGCGGCGGTCGACTCGACGCAGCGCCCCGAGTACTATATCGAGGGCACTCGTATCAACGACCAAGGCCTCTACGAGGTGCCTACCGCCACCACGGGTGTGAAGCATTATCGCGGCTACATTGCCTATCAGAATCCTACGTCGGGCGAGATGGAGAACCTGCCTTTCGAGAGCAGCTATATCGTGGGTGAGCCGGCGGTAACCATTTCGAACAACGACCTGAATATCATGTATCGCGGCTACGACAACCAGTTCTCTATCTCGGTTCCGGGTGTGAGCAACGAGCGTATCAGCGTGCAGGTGGATGGGGCGTCGGTTACCAAGAGCGCCCAAGGCACGTGGATTATCAAGCCGGGCGACAACGTCAAGAACGTTACTATCTCGGTGTTGGCCGAGATGGACGGCAAGAAGCAGTCGATGGGTTCGCGTTCCTATCGTGTCAAGGGTCTGCCGAAGCCTGCCGCTTATTTCAGCGTGGGCGAGCGTGAGTACCAAGACGGCAATATCGCACAGGCGGCTCTGCTCAATGCGCAGGGCAAGGTGGTGGCCAGCTACGGTCCCGACGGTCTGCTCGACCTGCCGTGGAAGATTACGGGCTTCCGTGTCAATATCAACGGTACCATCACCGAGGCCAAGGGCAACAAGTTCACGGCCGACCAGCTGACGCGTCTCAAGAAGCTGAAGAAGGGTAACATCGTGGTGCTGACCGACATTCGTGCCGTCGGTCCCGATGGCAAGGAGAGTCGTTTGGCTCCTATTCCTCTGACGCTTAACTAATTGCGGGCTCTTTTGGGCCGGTGCGAGGGGATCTTTCCTCTCGGGCAAAACAGAATTAATTAAAACCATAGTATAATGAAGAAGAAACTCTGTATCATAGCCTGCTTGCTGTTGGGCGTTACAGCCTCGCAAGCGCAACACGAGGTATTGTCGTTCTTCGACGAGTTAGGTACCGCGCAGATCCGCACCGAGGAATACTCGCGGTCGCATGATACGATTGTCCAAGTTTTCCACCGTATGGACGATGTGGTATGGGCTCGCTACCTGTATCGTGTCATCGACATGCGTTACAAGCAGAACTATCAGCTTTATTTCCCGACCAAGTCGGACGATCCGCACTATCGCAATCTGTTCAAGGTGATTGCCGATGCGGTTATCGACGGTATGCCGATTTACGAGCCGAATATGGAGACCATCAAGCCCGATTTTGCCACGCCGATCAGTCCGGTGGAGGTGCCGGGTCGATTCTTGGTGGATGACCCGACGGCCGACTATTCCGACGACCCGGACCACTACAATCCGGCGGCATCGTCGGCGATGATTGTGCATTACGACAGCGTGTCGGGGGCGTATTCGTTCAACGACTACTCGTTCGAATCCACGGTCAAGAATCAGGTCAAGTATCTGATACAGGAGATTGTCTTCTTCGACAAGCACACTTCGCGTCTTTATACCAAGATTATGGCGATAGCTCCGCTCAACTCCGACAAGATTCAGGAGAAGGACAACATTATGGAGGCGCTTCGTCAGTCTATCTTGTTCTGGGTTCCGTTCGACCGGCTGCGTCCTTATATGGCCATGCAGTATGTCATCCCGTCGCAGAACGAGACGCGTCGTGTCACGTTCGATGAGTTTTTCCAGAAGCATCTCTATACTTCGTATATCGTGGGTGAGGGCAATATGTACAATCGCTACATCCCCGACTATGCGAAGACGGAGCAGGACATCAAGAAGGAGCAGCAGCGTATCGAGAAGGAGCTGCTCGACTTTGAGCAAGACCTCTGGGAGTATTAATCCGACCCGGCGAATAGGGGCAGGCTACACCTGCCCTTATTTTGCGTATTTGGTAGCGGCCTGAGCCGGACGCTTTCGCGGACAGCAGACAGCTGATAGTTGAAAGGTTGATAGTTGATAGAAGTCTGTCAGTTGTTGGTTGAAAGTTGATAGCATTGGTGTAAGTCCTTGTCGTTCAGCGGTTTGAGTCGAAAGTGGCCAATTTGCTTGCTTGCGTAATTTTGTAATTTTATTTTTCAATTCTTTTGGGTCTATGGCGCGTACGCATCGTTTTTGGAACATGTATCTGACGGCGGCGGTGAGTGTAACGCTCGTGCTGTGTCTGATAGGTGCGGAGTGTGTGTTGATGTTGTCTGCTGGGTCGCTTATGCGGCGTATGCAGGAGAATGTGGCGCTGACGGCGGTGCTGACCGACGAGGCGGACTCGGCGTCGTGTGCTCGTTTCGAGGCCATGTTGTCGGCGGCGGACTATTGCAGCGACTATCGGTATATCTCCAAGCAGGAGGCGTTGGACGAGCATATTGCCTCGTTAGGTGAGGATCCGACGTCGTTTTTGGGGTACAACCCGCTCTCGGCGTCGTACGAGATTCACCCGTCGGCGGTCTATTCTCAGCCGGATAGTATGGCGGTCATCGAGTCGCGTTTGGTGTCGTTGCCGTATATCGAGCGGGTGCTTTATCCGCACGACTTGGTCAAGCTGATGGACCATAATGTGTCGCAGTTCTCGTGGCTGTTGGCGGCGGTGGGTACGGTACTACTGTTGATTGCTATTGTCTTGATTACTAATACGATACGTTTGCAGATTTATTCTCGCCGTTTCTTGATCAATACCATGACGTTGGTGGGTGCCACGTCGTGGGCCATCAAGCGTCCGATCATCCGTCGTTATGTATGGATGGGTGCGGGCTGTTCGTTGGTGGCGTTGGCGTTGGTAGCGGGCTTGACCTATTATATTGGTTGTCAGTTTGGTGCGCTTTTTGCATACAGTTGGCAGAATATCTTGTTTGTGGTCGGGGTGTTGTTGTTGAGTGGCGTGGGTATCACGTTGGTGTCGTCTTTGGTGGCGACGGGTCGTTATGTCCGCATGGACCTCGACACTATGTACGAGATATAATTAGGAATTGCTTCTAATTACGAATTAAGAATTACGAATTATGAATTATTAGTAGCGTAAGTAATATAATTTCCTTTATTTCTTTTATTTCTCTTGCCGCTTGCGGCAAAGGA
>CAVHGD010000061.1:12177-14180 GCA_963635385.1 Dialister sp. CAG:486
TATACAATATGAAGCAGTCTCTTCCTAAGTTGAATATCATCCTTATTGGGGTGTCGTTTCTCATCATCGTGTTGGGTTTTTGCCTGATGGTGGGGGCTCCGAGCACGGAGGTGTATAACCCGGATATTTTCTCATTTCGCCGTATCACGTTGGGCCCGATGACGTCGTTGTTTGGCTTTGTGTGTATGATTGCGGCTATTATGTGGCGTCCTCGCAAGAAGAAGGACAGCAAGTAATTTTTCTCTCTCGGAGCGGCCGCCGTGCGCCGTCGCGCAAGCAGCGAAAAGCGCAAAAAGCGTAATCACCGCAACGCGCAAACATGCGAAAAGCGCAAGCAACCGTAGCATGCAGCAGCGCAATGCGCAAACATGCGGAACGCGCAGGCAAGCGCAGGCCCAAGGAGGCGAGCTGTTTCGTGGGAGCTATTTTAGCATACAAAAATTTATAGCGATACACTATGAGTTGGTGGGAGGCTTTGTTGTTGGGCATCGTACAGGGTCTGACGGAGTTTTTGCCGGTGTCGTCGTCGGGTCATTTGGAGATTGGTCAGGCGTTGTTGGGCACGGCGGGTGAGGACAACTTGCTGTTTGCCATCGTGGTCCATGCGGCGACGGTGCTCTCCACGTTGGTTATACTGTGGAGCGAGGTGGTTCGTCTGTTTCGCGGCACGTTCTGCACGTGGCGTTGGAATGCCGAGAAGGACTATGTGGCCAAGATTTTCGTGTCTATGGTGCCGGTTTTCGTGGTCGGTATGTTTTTTAAGGACGAGGTCGAGGCCTTTTTCGGGCACGGTCTGCTGTTGGTGGGCGTGTGCTTGATGGTGACGGCCGTTCTGTTGTGGCTCAGCGAGTGGCTGACGCGTCGTTTGGCAGCTAAGGGTCGCGAGGGGCACGAGGTGACGTACCGTGACGCAGCTATTATCGGCTGTGCGCAGGCGTTGGCGGTGCTGCCGGGCTTGAGCCGTAGCGGAACCACTATCGCTACGGGTCTGCTCTGTGGCGTGAAGAAGGAGTCGGTGGCGGAGTTCTCGTTCCTGATGGTGCTGATACCGGTCTTGGGCGAGGCGTTTTTGAGCCTGCTCGACGTGTTGCGAGGCGAGGTCGTGGTGTCGATAGGTTGGCTGCCGCTCGTGTGCGGCTTTGCGGGTGCTTTCGTCACGGGCTGTTTGGCGTGTCGTTTCATGTTGCAGATTGTTCGTCGTCAGAAGTTGATCTATTTCGCGGTCTATTGCCTCTTGGCGGGCGCTTTTGCGGTGGTCTACAGCCTCGTGTAGGGGTCGACGAATGTGTAATACAGCAGCACAAACAGTAGTAGGTAGTATTTCATTTAATTAGTTGATTTATAGTGGATTTTCTATCGGGCGAGGTATTGTATTTCGATAAGCCGTTGGGTTGGACCAGTTTCGATTTGGTGGCTAAGGTGCGTCGTGCGTTGTGTCGAGCGTTGGGTGAGAAGAAGCTCAAGGTGGGTCATACCGGCACGTTGGATCCGTTGGCGACGGGCTTGGTGACTATTTGTACGGGTCGTGCCACGAAGCAGATCGATACCTTGCAGTATCTCACCAAGGAGTATGAGGCCACTTTGCAGTTGGGGGCTACTACGCCGTCGTTCGATATGGAGCATCCGGTGGATGCGGAGTATCCGACGTCGCATATCACGGAGGGGTTGGTGCGTGAGGTGTTGCCTACTTTTTTGGGTGCTCAGTGGCAGGTTCCGCCGGTCTATTCGGCGGTCAGTGTGGGCGGAAAGCGGGCGTATGAGTTTGCTCGTCAGGGTCAGTCGGTTGCGTTGAAGCCGAAGCTGTTGCAGATCGATTCCATTGATTTGTTGTCGTTTGATGCGGAGCGGATGCAGCTGTCGATACGCGTGGTGTGTTCTAAGGGGACGTATATCCGAGCTTTGGCGCGTGATATAGGCGAGCGTTTGGGTTCGGGAGCGTATCTTCGTTCGTTGCGTCGCACGCGTGTGGGGGATGTGCGGGTGGAGGACGCATGGCAGCTTGA
>CAVHGD010000062.1:0-14072 GCA_963635385.1 Dialister sp. CAG:486
AGTCGTTAGCGGCATCGGGGGCGGGTTTGCGGGCGTAGGCCGAGACAATGTGCTTGACCAACGGGTGGCGCACGATGTCTTTCTGGTTGAACTCGACGATGGCGATACCCCGAATATCGTGCAGGCGCTCCATGGCGTCACGAAGGCCGGACTTCTGGTTAGCGGGGAGATCGACCTGCGTGAGGTCGCCCGTGACAATCATTTTGCCGTTGATACCCAAGCGGGTAAGGAACATCTTGAGCTGGGCCGTGGTGGTGTTCTGCGCCTCGTCCAAAATGACGATGGCATCGGCTAAGGTGCGGCCGCGCATGAACGCCAAAGGGGCTATCTGGATGACGCCCCGCTCCATGTACTCGTTGAGCTTGGCGGGCGGAATCATGTCTTGCAGCGCATCGTACAAAGGCTGTAGATAGGGGTCGATCTTGTCCTTCATGTCGCCCGGAAGAAAGCCTAATTTCTCGCCCGCTTCGACCGCCGGACGGGAGAGAATGATTTTTTTGACCTCACGGTTCTTGAGCGCTCGCACCGCCAAAGCGATGGCGGTATAGGTCTTGCCGCTGCCCGCCGGGCCGACGGCAAAAAGCAAGTCGTTGTCCTCGTAGGCATCGACCAACGCCTGCTGGTTGGCGGAACGGGCCACGATGGATTTGCCATTGACCCCATGCAGAATGAGGTTGTCGCGCAGGAACTCCTGCGGCTGCTCACCGTGGATGAGCATCAGCACCTGCTCCTCGTTGAGCGTGTTATTTTTGATACAAAAGTCCTCGCACAAGCGCAGGCTATGCTCGAAGCGGCGGACCGCTTCTTCGGCGCCCGACACCTTGATTTGGTAGCCTCGCGCCACCACCCGTACGCCCGGGTGCTGATTTTTGAGGCAGAGCATATTCTGATTGTTGACGCCATAGAACGTGGCGGTATCGACTTGGTCGTTGAGTCCGATAATCGTTTCCATAATAGGTACGTTAAAATTAGGTATGTTAATTATTTAGGTTGTTCTCGGTAGGGGAAGTGGTGGTTTCGGTAGCGGTGGCCAAAACGGTCTCCCACGAGGGAATGGCGGGCAGGTAGCGGACCTCGTCGCCCACCTGCACGACAATGGTTTGCGGGCCGTTGTGGAGAATGAGATAGGGCACCTGCAAACGGCGATTGTAGGTGACGGCTTGGTCGAGGGTGCGTTGGGTGAGCGGCACGGTGTCCGCCTTGAACTCAATCAGCACTACGGGGCGGGCGTGAAGGTCGTAGACAATGGCATCGCAACGCTTGCGGACACGGCCGACCTCGATAGCCACCTCGACCCCGATAAGACCGGCGGGATACAGAAAATCCCCCACCAAACGGTGGAGGAAATTCTGGCGTACCCATTCTTCGGGGGTGAGCCGCACATAGCGTCTGCGCCACTCGCAGAATATTTGTTCCTTATTGTTTTGTATGCGGGTTTTCAATCGATTACACTTTGCTTTGCGCCTGCAAAGGTAGTGCAAATTTTGCAAATCCGCAAATCGAGTGCAATAGGAGGGCTATTTCGTGAGGCGACCGTCGATGGAGTAGGTGCCGTTCGGGGTCTCTATATATAAGGTGTGGCCTCGGAGAACGATACGATGGGGGGAGCGGGGGGCTTCGGCGGCATCGATAGCCGTGTTGGCCTTGACGAGTACGGCCATCGGGATATACAAATCCACAGCCCCGCGCGAACGAATCCGCAGATACGCCTCATGCACGCCCTCTTGGTCGGATTGGAACTCCACGCCCAAGACACCGCCTAAGGTAGGCAGCGTGGCGGGAGCTACCTTGAACTTGCTTGCGTTGTTGCCCGTGACGCTCACGCTGATAGCTTCTGTCAGGTTTTTCCCCTGCACCGTGACGGCAAAGATTTTCTTCTCGTTCAGACCCGTTGTGGCAATGATATGCGCTGAATCCGCCGAGAGCAAAGGCAGGTCGTCACGCCCCCACGAGACATCATCAATCAGGTAGGTGGCCGCTCCGTTGTTGCCGCTATAGCCCGTGAAGCGGAACGCCATAAAGAAGGCGTCAGCGATATTCTCCTGCCCCGCGAGGTTTACTTGGAAGTCGAGCCAGTCGCCCGCTTGGTCTTCGGTGGCGGGCATCTCGATCTGCAAGTCTTGCTGGTAGAGATCTTTCGGGTCGGTGGCGTCGATATAGTAGAGCTGCAGCTTGGCCGACTGCCCGTCACGGACATAGTCGCCCCGCACACGGAACGTGAAGACTTGGTTCTTGGCGTTCTTGTAGTCGAGCGCAGGCGTTACAAGCCACATATCGTAGAGCGTGGAGTCGGTCTGCCCCCAAATATAGGCCGTTGCCTTGGCGCAACGCTCGCCGTCGTTGTTGGTGTCGGTATAGCCCCACCAAGGACGCGCCCCCTGCCGGACAACATTCTGCCAACCGTTCAAGAGAAGCGTCTTGTTGTGCGAAACGGTATCGAAGTTTTCTTTTAAGAGCGTGAGTGGCGACGAGGTGTCCCAACTGAAATCTGTGGCCCAATCGGCTGCCTGCTTGTCCGCCTCGGTGGCCGTACCCGTGAGAGTCATTGTCTTGGTAGTGGCCCCTTCGGTGGTGAAAGTGAGGGTTGCCGAATACGAACCCGGCTGCGAGGGATTGAAGGTGACGCAAATCTTGCTCTCGGCGTTGCGAGGCAGGAAGGAGGTATTGATACGGAACGCCCCATTGACTTCGGCGTTTTGGCAGGACACACGGACATAATCCACGCAGTTCATAGCCGTGACGGTGATGGTGTCCTCGCGAGTCTCGCCCGCCTTGGCAGAAAATGCCGGCAGGGACTCCGGCGAGAGGGTGATTTCCGGTGTAAGAGTGGAGTCGGTGGCGACTGCATGGAGCGTGCGGGTGGTATTGGAGCTCAACGCCTCGTCGCACTCAACGATGAGATTGCCCTTTTTGACACCGATAGTGGTCGGCGCAAACCAAAGACGCACGGTCTCTTCGGCGGCGGTGACTTGGGTCTTCTCCAACTTATAGTCGCTGCGACCTGTTCCCGTGACCTCGAGGCGGACGGGCGTGGTGAGGTTGCCCTGACGGACAGTCAGCGTGGCCATGAGCACGCTGTCGCCGATATTGCAATAGGTGGAGTTGATTTTCTCCGGCAGGACGGTGAACCAAGGCTGCGTGTTCTCGGTGCGAGTGAGGGTGAAGTTGTCGAACAGCACTATGGCGCCTCTTTTGACACCGATACTGACGTTAAAAGTTGTGCCGTTGGTGGGCTTGGTGGTGGTAAATTTCAATTCTTTCCACTCGCTGCTCAAGGGCAACACCTGATTCAGTTTGGCACTGTCGTGCGGCGTGCCCGATTGGGCCGGCACACAGTCCCACTGACTATTGAGAAAGATATCTCCCTCGTTGGCGGTGATCGTCTTGTAGTGGATGGTGAGCTCAAACTCCTGTCCGACAACCTCGTTTTGCATATCCACCTGCTGAATAAGGGAGCGGGTTTGAGAAACTTTTACGGTGCGGAATGCCTTTTCGCCGTGCTGTACATCGGCGGTTTCGATGGCAATCTCTGCGCCAAAACTCCAATCGGTAAAGTCGGCACCGAAAAGGAAATTGGTTGACGCCTCCTCGAAGTCGCCGTTGCTTAGGAGATTGTCTGCTGCGTGGGTGGGAAGTGTTAGCCCAAAAGTGAGCAAAGCCGTAAATAGAACGGTTCGTAATTTCATCATTATTGTATTTTTTTCTGTTAGGGTTAGAATATAGTAACCCCCACAAGCGTGAGTGGCACACTTGTGGGGGTACGTGATTAGCGAATGACCTTATAGGTCCGGTTGCCCATGCGGACGATGTTCACGCCTGCTTGCAGCTCTGCCACACGCACACCCGATACGGTGTAGATCTCGTATTCGCCGGTGAGTTGGTCGAGAGAAATGGTCTCGATAGCAGTCGGGGCGGCCTTAACTACGATGTCGGCAGCCGAGCGAACACGGATATTGTAGCCGGAAGTGTAGTACGAGATACCCGTGATGTCTGCGGTAGCAGGCTTGGCAGTACCCACCAAGGTGTTATCGGCAGTAAGACTGATAGCACCCGAAGTGCCATTTTGCGAGATAGCATTGTTGCCCGCTTTGTAATTTGCCTCTGTGTTGTCGAGCGTAACATTCTCTACTTTCACCAATTCCAACAGGTAGTCGGCAGCGTTGTCCTGCAACTCCTTGAGTGTTACCACCTGCGGGGTCGGTGTATTGCCGCTGCTGACAATGGTCATCGTTGAATAGAGAGCAAAAGGCAGTATCCCTCTACTATCTTCTTCGGATGCAACGACCTTAAAATCCTTAATCTTATCGCCTACTTTGTATTCATTCTCAAAATAATAATAAATACATACCGCACCGGTTGCGTCTTCTACATAGAAAGTAGGTGTTTCATTAGAGCCGTATTTCTCACTATAGGTAATAACCGCTTCACCGGTATACAGGAACACTACTTCCGCAGTTTCTCCTGCTGCTGCTTTCAGTGCAGCGATAGTGCTCACTTTGGTAACAGCAATGGCATTCCAATAGACAGAAATAGTCACTGCATCCGCACCATCCGAAGAGAGCGTAATCGTGGCAGTCGGTGTGCCGGCAGTGGCTGCAGTCAGGGTAGCCTTTACCTCAACGCCACCGTCCGCCTCGGCAGCCGCTTTGGTAATAGTGGTTTGGTCGAGTACCAACTCTGCATTGTCGCTCGCCAATGTAATATCGCCCGAAAGGTTCTTGCCCGAAACGGTAAATGTAAGTGCTTCGGTGTCCCCTACAAACAAACTGCCAAAGGAGAGCGAAGCTTTAGAGGTCGTGATAGTCGCCTTCGTCTCCGGCTCGGGGGTATCTCCGCTCTCGAACAAGTCGTCCCAAGCGGTGGCTACTTTGATTTCATCGATATAAAGTGTAGGGGCATTGGTCGTTTGAATCAAATAGACACCCGCAAGTTTTGAAGGGTCAGCCTTTGTATTGGCTTGCGCCATATCACAGACAAGTGTTGGCTTGGTAGTGGACTTTGTAGGATTTACCCAAAGGTTCACGCTATCGTTCTTTACTCCCTTCTTAAACACATACTCTACTACAATAAGATAATCGGTATTGTATTTCAGTGTACTTGTATAAGGAATAGTTGTTTTGGTTTCCGAGTTCTTCGCTATGGCTAATTGGAAACCTCCATCTACGCCTTGGGCATATACTTTTCCATAGTAGGAAGTACCTCCATCACAGAGTCCGAAAAAATAATCACACGTAGAAGTTGCACTTGACATATTTATAATAGCAGCTGCATAAACGCTACCCGTTTCAACTTCTTTGAAGCGGCGCACATCCTTCGTTCCACTAACTGTCTTGAGTTGCACCTTGTTGCCGGTTCCGGTTGTTACATAGCCGGGATAAGAAAGAGAACCTTCTACTACCTGAATAGGATTATTTGGTTCAGAGTCAGCATACCAACCGGAAAGTGTCCACCATGTAGTGCTATCATTGCATGCAGCAGAACGCCCTACAGACAGTTGCCCGGCGTCTTTGTCAAAACTCTCGTGGAATATGAGAGTGGCGTTGGCGGTGCTCCATAGCGTACAGAGAGCCAACATACTGAGTAGTAACTTTTTCATTGTGTTGTGTTTTTAGGATTATACGATATTGCTATTGTTTATTTGTTTGTTTTTGGGCTCGTTTGGTGGGAGTTGGTAAGGGACTCCTTCGGCAAATCGGGGTGGAGGGGTGGCACAAGTCGGATGTTTTTTAGACACAAGTCGGATGTTTTTTATGTGCAAATCGGATGAGGGTAGGGGGCTAATTGTAGGATGTGGGGAGGGGATTGCGGGGCAAAGGTAAACATAATTGTTCATATATGCAACTTTTTGGCACCGAGAGAACGATTTTGGGGCGTTTTTGTGCAGTTTGTGCTATTTTTTGTGCCGATAGTGTGCATTATGGAGTCGATTTTATTCCGATAGTGCGCATTTTGGGTGTCAAGTTGTGCACCGAGGAATGTTAGCGGAGGGTTTTATGCCCCTTTTGTACAATTATGCCCCTATAGTCGGTGCCGACAGGTGTACCGAGAAGGTTGTAGCGGGGCGAAGGGGAGTCGGTGTCGTCGGCCGATACGGCATCGATGGCGGTAGGCTCGGGATAGCAGGTTTGCGAAATGAGCCAAAGGGTGAGCACATCGTGATCGTACGAGACGATGGCTTCGATACGCGTGGGGCGTCCCTCGACAAGCGTGCCGATGTTAAACTTATCGGCTGTGGCGTAGGTACGATTCCGATAGGTGCAGGTAGCGCCCTGCAGGGTGACGCTATCGAGCACCACATAGCGACATACGTCGGCACTGTCGAGAGCAAGGATTCCGCTATCGGGGAGGCACTCGACTTTTTGGGCGGTTTTATTGAGTTGGTTCGGGAGTAGTTCGGGAACACCATAGTAATTTTGGTATTTTCCGTGCACGCCGCGAAGCACGTCGCCCTTGCTCAATCCCGACCCGTAACGAGTGCCGTCGGACTTGCCCGTATCGTAGATGAGCATGGAGCCCGTGTCGTCTCGAACAAAGATATAGCGGTCGTATTTCTTGGTGACCACGACATCGTTGAGATAGACAGACGTGTGGTCGTCCTGCTCTACGACTTCGGCAATGGACATGGGGGCAACGGCACGGAGCAGAACGGTGGCATAGACCGTGGTGTCTTGGGTGCGGAGCGTAAGCCGATCGGTATAGGTGCCCGACTGCGAGATGTGGGCGCGGATGGTCAGAAGGTCGCCATCACGGTCGAGCGTGGCAGCGGATAGCGAGAAATGCTCGCCGGAAGCAAGCACCGCCTGCATGTCCTCGCTGAGGTTGAGGGCATTGACCTGTACGGTCTTGGTGAAAGTGGCGGGCGAAGAGGGATTTGGTTCGGGACCGGTAAGGCAAACCTCGCCAAAATTGATCAGCGGGACTTGGATGACGGGGCGGTCGGTAGCGGGCGCCTCGGTGGCACGATAGAGCGCCACTTGGGTGTATTGCGAGGGGTTCTGATAGCAAGCAAAAAGGGCGTCGGTGGCATTATACTGCAAGTACTTGCCGAGGCTGGTGCCGCGATTCTCGATCTGTGCGGCGCCTGTTTGGTCGATGGTGATGTTCCAAAGGCCAAACGAGCCGTAGGAAGGAGAGGTGTATTGATCCCACGCGGCGAGGCGATTCTTGGTCTTGCCGCCGTTGGCAACCAAATAGGCCTCCTCGTAGCGCAACTCGTCTTGCAAAATGAAGCAGGGCGTGCCATCGGTGTCGGTCGTCTTGCGAAGGGTGTAGACAGCCTCGGCGTTCTCGCTGACTTGGTCCCGCTCGGCGGAGTAGGTGCCCGCAATGGCGTGGATATTGTTCTGGCTGACGCTCTCATTATAATAACCCATTATCTTGTTGGTGCTGCCGTCGGCAAGACCGATGATGACTTGGTCGGAGTCCTGCAACAGGGCGGCATCGGTGACCAAACGATAGGTGGTCTGCGTGAAATCGGGGCTGAGGCCGTCGGCGGAACGAATGGATATGGAGTTGATATAGATGGAATTGTGAGTGCAGGGCACGGTCAGCGTAATGGTGCCTGTCTGCTCTTCCGGCAAAAGGATGGTAAGGTCACGATTGGCGGTGGAGATGGTAACCGCTGAGTCGATAGCGGCGTTGTCGCCCACCTTGACGGAGATACTGCCCTTCCCGCTTGTGGTGGTGGCATAATTGACAATGAGGCGACGGACCTTATGAAAAGTCTGAACCGAAGTGGCACCGGCACCGCTGTAGCCCTTGGTGACCTGCACACCGGTTGCGTAGGAACCCGAATAGTCGGCTGCGGCTTGGTTGCACTGCCAACCATCGGTGGTGCCGTCGCAAACGGTCGTGCCCTGACGGCTTGCCCATTGGGCGGATGTGAATGTGTAGGTGGTGATGCCTGCCTGAGCCGTGAAAATAACCGAACTAAAGGCGAGGGCGCATACGAAACGAAGGAAATGCTTCATAATGACGTGGGTTAGTAATTTTGAAAAGGGCTACAAAGGTACTGCTTTTCTGCAAGATACGCAAAATAATGCGTGATTGGAGGCGGAAACGAGCAAAAAATTTGCGAGGATGCACACTTTTGCGTATCTTTGCGCGTGTTTTTGTAGGCGGCAAAGCCGATAGGGCGACGGCCGCGATACGGACAATATATATTATGGTATGAACCGAATACTAAAGAAAATAGGACTGCTTGGGCTGCTCGCATGGAGTTGCGTGGCGGGGGCACAGACTTTGCTGCCAAACGCCTTCTCGGTGGCGGCGGGGCGACAAGTGTATATCGCGCCGAGCAACCTGCAATACACGCAATCGACCGGCGATTGGGCGTTTGCGGAGCACCCCTACACGATATTGGGAAATCAAAATGTGAGCGATGTGTCTTTGGCGGACAAGATTGACCTGTTCGGCTGGAGCGGGGATCGCGCCACTTACCCTTGGGGCGTGGGCATATCGATCAATAACTTTGACTACTCAGGCGATTTTGCGGACTGGGGACAGAATACGATAGGCACCGACGAGCCGAACACGTGGCGAACGATGACGGAAGCGGAATGGACTTATCTGCTGACGGGGCGTGGCGCTAACCTAAGCGGCATTGCCCGAATCTACCTAAGCGGCGGCGGATATGTGAACGGATTAGTTCTGCTGCCGGACGCTTGGACCTGCCCTGCGGGTTTTGTCTTCAGAAGCGGCATCAGCACCGAGAGCAGCCAACAAGCCTACGCCGATTTTCAGACATTCAGTGTGGCGCAATGGGATACGCTGGCGGCCTCGGGGGCGGTGTTCTTGCCTGCCTCGGGGTATCGCTATGGATTCTCGTTGGACGAGATAGGAATTGCGGCACAGTACTGGACCGCTACGGCAACGGATGACGTGTCGCAAGCCATTTCGGCCGGATTTACGGCCAACAGCCTGAACGAAATAGGCAGCTCGGACCGTCGGTTTGGAATGCTTGTGCGGTTGGTGAATGATATTATTTTTCGCTCGATTACGGTGGCGCCCTGCGACTACGGCACGGTGACGGTGAGCCAAACGCAAGGAATGCGGGGAGATGTGGTGACGGTGACCACGAAAAGCGATTCGCTATGCTCGCTCCATTCGCTGCGGGTGCTGCAAGGAACGAAAACGATACCGACTACCCCCGTAGCGGGACAGAGCGGACAATATACCTTTGTGATGCCGCACGGAGAGGTGGTGGTGAAGGCTATATTCCACGGACCCGCATCGGCTTTTACACCGAAAGAGTTCTCGGTGTCGGCCACGCAAAAAGTGTATTTTTCGCCCGGCAACCTGACCTGCACGGGAACGGGGAGCGACCAACCGACGTGGGAGTTTGCGTACTACCAAACGGATACGATAGGGACAGAGAATGTGAGCGGAAAAGCGCTGGCGGACCGAATAGACCTATTCGGCTGGAGCGGCGACATAGGAACGGCCAAATGGGGCATTAGCACATCGGAGGTTTTGACGGACTACAGCGGCAATTTTGCGGATTGGGGACAGAACACGATTGGAACGGATGCACCGAACACGTGGCGCACACCGACGCAAGCCGAGTGGAACTACCTAATAAACAGCCGCACGAATGCCGACGAACTGCTTGGCGTGGCGCAAATACAAGTAAATGAGAGCGGAACGAGCTATGTGAACGGCTTGGTTCTGCTGCCCGACAACTGGACTTGCCCCGATGAGGTGGCGTTCGAGACCGGGTGGGGACACGGATATATGGATCAAGGCTATTCCGACAAGCAGGTGATCAGCCACGCGGATTGGCTGAAATTGGAAGCTACGGGGGCGGTGCTGCTGCCTGCACTCGGCGACCGAATGGGAACGAGCGTGAATAATGTGCAGCTGATAGGCGTCTATCAATCGGCGACGCCCGCCTCGGACGGAAATCTGGCGTACTACCTGTCTTTTACCCCGACGGAGGCTACCACATCGCTGTATTTTGTGCGCTCGTACGGGCTCTCGGTGCGGTTGGTGCGTGACAAAAACAAGACGCCGACCGACTTGACACCAACCCAAAGCGGCAAGCGTGCCAAGAAATATCTCAAGGACGGGCGACTGATTATCGAAGTGGATGGGAGAAAATATGACGCGGAAGGGAGTTTGGTGAATTAGGAATTAGAAATTAGGAATTAGGCATTAGGAATTGTTAGTTTTTTTCTTTTTGGGGGCTATTGAGGCGGCATAGATGGGCCTGCGGAAAGGGGCTGAGAGCGAGAAATGACGGGAGATGCAAAATATATTTGGAGATGTTATTTCTTTTTCGTACCTTTGCAAGCGTATTCTAGATGGGGCTATTAACAGTTAATAATTAACATGCAGCGCTGCGCTCAATTAACAATTAACAATTAACATGCCCCGCAAAGGGTAGAGTAAGGAGGATGTAGGGAGGATGCAAGGTGGATGGAATACGGATAACTGATCAAAACGCATAAAAAGAATAATCAACGCAAGCGTAAGCGAGCAAATAATATCAACAAAAACACACTAAATTATGATTCGCACTACATTTAATCGTCTTCGTGAAGTTAAAGACAGTCTGCCACACGGCAGTATGGACGCTATCGCAGCAGAGTTAGGCATCGAGGCAGACGCAGTTCGCGCCTACTTCAACGGCGAAGGCACCGCTGAACACGGCTATCATATCGAACCCGGCCCCGAGGGCGGCATTGTAGAACTGACGGACACCCGTATCCTTGAGGTGGCACTGCGCATCGCGTGGGTAGCTCAGAAGGGTCTGTAGCAAGAGTGGCAAGAGCCATTTCGAATACTTGGAAGGCATTTGCTCTGACGCTGTGCGTCGGAGCAATGCCTTTTCTTTTGGTGGAGGCAAAGACCTCCCCAACCCCTCCAAGGGCACCCCACTGCGCAGAGCTTGCGGGGACCCCGCGGCAGGAGGGGCTTACGGAGCAAGTTACGCAAAGCGAAGATACGCTTGGGCAAAAATACGCATCCAATGCGAAAACTGGCAAAAGCGAGAAAACGCAACGGATGGGATTGGTGCTGAGTGCCGATGCATCGCTGGTGGCGAACTATATCTGGCGGGGACTGTATGTGGGCGGATTGGGCGTGCAAGCGTCCGCTCGGTTGAACTACGAGGGGCTATTTGCCGATATGTGGTGGAACATAGGGGCTACCGATTGGGCATTTTCGGGATTCAATCCCGAGGTGGATATTACGCTCGGTTTCGACCGCTGGGGCGTGCAACTATATTGGCTGCATGCGGTGTATTTTGACGGTACCCATTTCTTTAACTTTGACAACGCTGCTCCCGGAGAGGCCGGCAATACCGATGAGCTGCGTTTCCGATACCGAATAAGCGACCGAGTGCCGCTGAGTTTTCTGTGGTGCACGCGCTTTGTGGGGCGGGACGGGTACCTGTCGGACGATGAGCTGCGGCGTGCCTATTCTTCTTATTTTGAATTCAAATACGAATTTGCCTTGCCATACGCTATGTCGCTTTACACTACCATCGGGATGACACCGTGGCGGAGCCTCTACACGGGATTCGAGGGCGGCTTTGCCGTGGTGAATGTCGATGTGTCGTTCCATAAGGTATGGCAACTGCAGCGGTGCGCCGTGTTGCTGGCGGGCGACTTGATGCTCAACCCATGGCGGGTGACAAAAGACAATATCCGTTGGAAACCGAAAAATCCGTCGGCGCAACGGCTGAACGCAAACATAACGGTAGGCATTTCGTGGAATCGGCAGTTCTTGCCGCATTCCCGCGTTCTCATTGAATAGTATGGCAGTGTGCTTGGGAAAGAGTGGGGAATTTGTTCCTCACCGATTGGCCGTTCTTGGAACGGAAGCACCTAATCTGTAGCTAAACAAAAATGCCTATCAAGAGGCATTTCTATAATAACTATCAACAATCAAACAAACTTTTTACTTTCAAAAATGAAAAAGGTATTAGTTAGTCTATTGGCAATGGTGGTTACTACAGTTGCCATAGCGCAAGAGTCCATCGAATTTGCTTACGAGGCGGGAGCCGAACTGACCAGCGCATACTTGTGGCGCGGACAGTACAACGGTGGTCTCAGTTTTCAGCCCGAAGCGTTGGTCGGTTTCGATACCGAACACACCTCGTTCCGTATCGGGGCATGGGCAAGTCTGGGTGCCAGCGACTGGAAGTTCCGCAAGGCAACCGACGACCAAGCCGGCACGGAGTTCTACCCCGAAGTGGATATCGAGGCTTCGTTCACCTTCTATGGCTTGACGCTTGGTGCTACCCATTACTACTATGGCGACGGCAATTTCTTCAACTGGAAAAAAGACCTCGAGACGGCATACGACAACAGCAGCCAGACGGAGGTGCAGATAGGCTACAACTTCGGCGACCTGCTGGAGGTGCCGCTCTACATCAATTGGTACACCATGGTAGCGGGTGCGGATATTTATGAGAAAGAGACGGATATAGAAGACGAGCCGGAACTGAAGCGTGCGTACTCCTCGTACATTGAGCTGGGCTATGACTTCTCGCTGCCGTGCGATATTACGCTCGGGGTGCAAGTGGGCATGACGCCGTGGAAGAGTTTCTACACCGACTACGAGGGCGGATTTGCGGTGAATAACGTGAGTGCCCGTATCGAGAAGCCGTGGTCGATTGGCGATGTGTGCGAGATTTCTATCTTTGCGGCAGGAAGTATCAATACCTACAAGATGACCAAAGATAATGTGTTCGTCAACGGCTGCGCAGATGAGAAACTCTATCAGCGACTCAACGGCTGCGTGGGAGTGGGAATATGGTTTTAATTAACAATTAAGAATTAACAATTAACATGCAGGTCCTCTGACATTCTTCAATGATATGCAGGAGGGTAATTAACAATTAACATGCAGAGTAGCTTTGTGCATGGTTAATATTGTTAATTGGCATAGCAAGTAGGGTTTTCCTTGTTTATTTCTTGGTTTTGCCTTGTGGTTACCCTGTGCTTGCGCAGTTCAAATTATAGCAATTCTTAATAAATTAGGTAAGTCGTAGTTTTTAGGCTTTCAATATGAATAAATCGCGTTTAGGATATATCCTGCTGACTGGCGTGTTGGCAGTGGTAGTGTTCGGACTGCTGTCGGTGTTATCGCACCGACAGCAGTATTTCACCAACCAAGGCAAAGTGTTTGGTACGTACTATTCCATTCAATATCAGTCCACTGTGGATTTGGACACGGCGATACAAGCAACGTTTCGCGCGTTCGACCGCTCGCTGAGTATGTTCAATCCCGAGTCGGTTATCAGCCACATCAATCGGAACCAAGACACCGTGACGGACATGTATTTCGAGCAGATGTGGGCGCAAGCGGCGCGCGTGTACCAAGAGAGCAACGGGGCGTTCGACATCACGGTGGCGCCGCTTGTCAATCTTTGGGGCTTCGGATTTAAGAATCGGGAGCAAGTTACTGCGACCAAGGTGGATAGCCTGTTGCCGCTGGTGGGGTTCGGAAAAGTTTCGTTGGCAGACCATCGGGTGCGGAAAACCGACCCGCGCATCATGCTTGACGCGAGTGCGGTGGCGAAAGGGCAGTCGTGCGATGTGATAGCCGCACTGCTGGCTGAGCACGGGTGCGAGAACTACTTGGTGGATATCGGTGGCGAGGTGGTTGCCAAGGGCGTGAACAGACAGGGCAAGCCGTGGCGCATCGGTATCACCAAGCCGAAAGATGACCCGACGGGGCAATCGAAGGACATGGAAGAGGTGATTTCGACCACCGATTTGTGTATGGCGACTTCGGGTAACTATCGCAATTTTTATTACGAGGGGCAGCAGCGCCGCAGCCACACCATTGACCCGCGCACGGGCTATCCAGTGCAGCATAACCTGTTGAGTGCCACCGTGGTAGCTTCATCGTGCATGCGGGCGGACGCACTGGCCACGGCATGTATGGTGCTGGGCGAGGACGAGGCACTGCAACTGATAAACACGCATGAGGATGCGGAGTGTTTCCTGATTGTAGCTATCGGCGACAGCACGCAGGTGCTTACTTCTAAAGGCTGGAAGCTGACTGATTAGGGGCTTCCAGCGAAATCGAAATACGTTCTTTTCGTTTGTGTATATTCTCGA
>CAVHGD010000063.1:0-1776 GCA_963635385.1 Dialister sp. CAG:486
CTTTGGAGGGGTTGGAGAGGTCCTATAGCCCCTCCTCTGGAGGGGTTGGGGAGGTCGAGGTTTGGGAGGTCGGGGTTTGGGGAGGTCTTAGGTCTAAAACCTCTTCCCCACCAACACTTTCAGTCCGTCGGGCACGATGCGGATGTGAATGTCTTTGGGCATCTCCACGGGGTCGCCGTCTATGTGGAAAGGCGCCACCTCCTCGCGTTCGAGGAGGATGTCTTTGGCGCGCACCGTGTCCATAAACAGACTTCCGTCAATGCTTTTCGTAAACAGTCGCACCGCCAATCCGGCCGCGCCAATCAGCGCCGAGCTGCTCATGATGCAGATATCCAGTTTCCCGTCTTGCACACTCGCTTTGGGCGCAATGCAGGCCTCGTAACCCCACTGACTCGCATTCGCAAAGGTAATCAAAAACGCCTTGTGCGTGATGTCGAGCCCGTCGCCCTTGATGTGATAGGTCTGTGCCTTGTAAGTCAGCACATCTTTCAGTATATCAAGCACATACGTCTTCAGTCCGCGCTTCGTCGAGCCGGCAAATCGGTCAGCCACTTGTGCGTCAAACCCCGTGCCGCAGGTGCTGACAAAGAGTCGGTCCTCCGCCATGCCGTAATCCACCCGAATCGGCTCCGAGTGGTTAAGCAGCTCGATGGCCTTTGCAGCATGTACGGGTATTCCGAGGTGCCGTGCAAAGCCGTTTCCGCTGCCCATCGGCAGGATACCCAACGCCGTTTCCGTATCATGCAATCCTCGTGCCACTTCGTTCAGTGTCCCGTCGCCGCCCACCGACACCACAGCGTCAAACCCCATGCGGGCGAACTGTCGAGCCAGCTCCGTGGCGTGTCCGGGCCGTTCCGTAAAAACAATGTTTGGCAGCCATTGCTCGGGGTCGAGCGTCTGCTGAATGAGTTTGGGTAACTTTTTCTTATTTTGCGTACCCGAAATCGGGTTTATGATAAATGCTATATTTTTCATTGTCTTGATGATTGATCCGCCCAAGTGGGCATACCACTACAAATTAACCGCGCAAAGTTACTACTTTTTTCTTATTTGTACAACCCCGCACCTGTTTCCGACCGTTTTTGAGTGGATTTGACGGCCTTCGACCGGATTTGACTTGACTCGGCTGTTGCACATTTCGACAAAAAGCAGTACCTTTGTGCAATCTTTTGGCGGAGCTATTGTTTTTCCTCCGCATATGGTAATCACAAAACACTGAAAACAATGCGTACTTCTACCGAATTGGAAGGCGTAAGTCTGCTTGGGGAGAACAAGACCAAGTATCCCACCGACTATGCGCCCGAAATGCTTGAGACCTTTGTCAACAAGCACCCCGAAAACGAATATCTCGTCACATTCCATTGTCCCGAGTTCACTTCTCTTTGTCCAAAAACCGGCCAGCCCGATTTTGCAACCATCATTATTTCATATATTCCCCGTGAGCGCATGGTGGAGTCTAAGTCGTTGAAGCTCTATCTCTTCTCGTTCCGAAATCATGGCGACTTCCACGAGGACTGTGTCAATATTATTCTCAACGATTTGGTTCGTTTGATGAATCCGAAATATATTGAGGTGACGGGCATTTTCACGCCGCGCGGAGGTATCAGTATCTATCCGTTTGCCAATTTTGCCGACGCCGACCACGAAGCGCTCAAGCGCCAACGCCTCACCGCACGCTTCAGCGAGGTCCTCAACGCATAATTCTTAATTCATAATCGAATGTAGCTTTGCATGTTAATTTTTAATTGTTAATTGATTATGCGTGATAGTATCATT
>CAVHGD010000063.1:1786-13487 GCA_963635385.1 Dialister sp. CAG:486
ATACTATCCCGCCCGAACGGCTCATAAGAGCCGCAATACAGAAGTCCGAGGACGAGCATATTAATTGTTAATTTTTAATTGTTAATTGATTATGCGTGATAGTATCATTGTCCTTTCGGGTGGTTTAGACTCCACCACCCTACTCTACGAATATAAAGATCAAATTGCTCTTGCTCTGAGTTTCAACTACGGCAGCAATCACAACGAGCGCGAGCTGTATTTTGCGCGCCTCCATTGCGACCGGCTTGATATTCCGCACATCACCATTCCGCTCGATTTTATGCATCAGTATTTTCATAGCTCATTGCTTGAGGGTGCCGAAGCAATCCCGGAGGGAAACTACGATGACGAGAATATGCGTTCCACGGTCGTGCCGTTCCGCAACGGCATCATGCTTGCCGTGGCGGCGGGCATGGCGGAGAGCCGCGGCCTCAAACGCATTATGATGGCCAACCATGCGGGTGACCACGCCATCTATCCCGATTGCCGACCCGCTTTTGTCGATGCCATGAATGCTGCCATTCAGGCGGGCACCTACGATGGGATTGAGCTTTTTACGCCTTATACTAATATTACCAAGGCGGACATCGCTCGCCGAGGCAAGGCCTTAGGAATAGACTATTCCGAGACGTGGAGTTGCTACAAGGGCGGCGAGAAGCACTGTGGCAAGTGCGGTACCTGCACCGAGCGTATCGAGGCGCTGCGTGAGGCAGGCATTGTCGACACCACCGAATACGAAACATCCAATTCCTAAAATAATTCATAATTCCTAACTCAAAATTCATAATTCTTAATTAGAATCCGTGTATTACGTAGAAAAGCGTTTAGAGATTTCTGCCGCCCACAACTTGCGCCTCAGCTATGAGAGCAAGTGTGAGGCGTTGCACGGCCACAATTGGATTATTGTGGTCTATTGCAAGTCGCGTGAGCTGAATCCCGATGGGATGGTCACCGACTTTACTCATATTAAGCAGGTGGTCAAAGACACATTCGACCACAAGTATATTAACGAGATACTTGATGTCAATCCGTCGGCGGAGAATATCGCCCGTTGGATTTGCGACCATGTAGAAAACTGCTACAAGGTCAGTGTACACGAATCAGAAAACAATTGCGCCATTTACGAGCGCGACGAATAATTTTTACGAATAATTTTTTATTTATGCCTTATCCTCATTCCATGGCCGAATCCAAGACCTATCGAATCCACGAAATTTTCTATTCCCTGCAGGGCGAGGGATTTTTCACAGGCTGCCCATCCGTTTTCATCCGTTTCAGCGGTTGCAATCTGCATTGCTCCTTCTGTGACACCGATTTTGCGTCGTATACCGAGATGACGGCGCAGGAGATTCGCACAGCAGTACAGGCGCTCACGCTCGATGCCCGTGTGCATATCGTGCTGACGGGCGGCGAGCCCACTTTGCAGCTCGACGAGTCGCTGCTCGACACGCTTCACGAGACGGGCAAGATGATTTGCCTCGAGACCAACGGCACAAAAATTCCGCCGTTAGGTATCGATTGGCTCACCTGTTCCCCGAAGCAGGATGCTACCATCTCCATTCCGTACTGTGATGAACTCAAAGTGGTTTTCACGCAGCAGGACGTGGAGCGTTGGCGCATGGAGCTTCCCGCCACGCATCTCTACCTGCAGCCCTGTTCTTGTGCCAACACCGAGGAGGTGGTGTCTTACATCAAGCAGCACCCGTGGTGGCATCTCTCCCTCCAAACCCACAAGTACATCCACATCCCCTAACATCTTATCAACGTTTCTGAGGCTCTCGTATTTTTCCGCCCTCTGCCCTGCCCTTCCCATTTCTTTAAAAAAATCCCCCCAATTTTCCCCCGCCCCATAAAATCTCCCGCTCTACAAACAATACATTTTCATACGAAAAGCAGTCTTATTTTTACTATTTGCTAATTTACACCATAACAAAATAGCATTGTGGTATATTTCTTGTTGTATCAATTCGCAAATAAGCAGCTTGTATTTCGTAACCCATTAAACGATTTGCAGTATGAAAAAGGTATTATTCATAGCGGCAGTCGCCGCAGCACTGATTGGGTGCAAGACCAACTCGCCCGAAGAAGAGGGCGGTAGCAGTTCCGACAACACATTTCCGAGTGGCGGAGAGACCATAAGCGACACCGTTATTGGCAGCACCGACCTTGCCGATTTCGACATCGCATGGAGCGGCACGCCCCTCACCGACGAGCCGTCCGACCTCACCGTGCTGCCCAATGACGGCGGCGATTTCCTCGAGAATTGGGATGCCTACACCGCCGGCGAGCTGACCGCTATCTCCCTCGTATGGAGCGAGAGCGGCGTGGTGCAGACGGGCACGGCGAAGAATGTAACCGTGACCATCGACGGCACGGATGTGGTCATCGTCAGCACCAAAAAGAAGATACAGTATATCCTTTCGGGTGCGTGCGCCGACGGCAGTATCAAGATTTACTCCGACAACAAGTTTCTGCTCACGCTCAACGGTTTGACGCTGACCAACCCAACGGGTCCCGCTATCGACATCGAGAAAGGCACGACGGCGGAGGATGACGGCTCGTATCCGCACAAGACCGCCTATATCCAACTCGCCGACGGCACGACCAACACCCTTGCGGACGGCAGCAGTTACACGAAGACCGATGGCGAGAAACCCAAGGCCTGCCTTTTCAGCGAGGGGCAACTTGTCTTCTCCGGCACAGGCACGCTCACTATCACGGGCAACTACAAGCACGCCATCTGCAGCAACGACTATGTGCGTATCCGCCCGGGCGTGCAGCTCAACCTCACCACCTCGGCGGGCAACGGCATCCACGGCAGCGACTATATAATTATAGGTGGCGGCTTGACGAATATCGAAGTAACTTCCGCGTCGGGCAAAGGTCTGAAAGCCGACTCCGTTTATATTGCGGGCGGTAAGACCACCGTGCTTACTTCGGGTACGGGCGAGTACGACAGCGACGATGCCGATGTGTCCGCTTGCGCAGGTGTCAAAGCCGACGGACTGACCATTGCGGGCGGCGAGCTCTATGTCAAATCCACGGGCGCAGGCGGCAAGGGGCTTTCCGTGGATGGCGACTTGGCTATCACGGACGGCACGGTGCAGGTCATCACCACGGGCGGTGTCTATCAGTACGGCAGCCTCGACACTAAGCCTAAGGGCATAAAGGCGGACAGCAGTATCACCATCAGCGGCGGGCATGTCAAGGTACGTGCCACGGGCGCGAAAGAGGGCAGCGAGGGTATTGAGTCGAAGAACACGCTCTCCATCCACGGCGGCATCGTGGAGGTCTATACCACCGACGATGCGCTCAATGCGACCAACGACATCACCATCGACGGCGGCTATGTCTATGCCTACGGCTCGGACAACGACGGCATCGACTCCAACGGCACGCTGCATATCGGCGGGGGCGTGGTCATTGCGTCGGGTACAAGCACGCCCGAGTCGGGCTTCGACTGCGACGAGAACACCTTTGCCATTACGGGCGGCATAGCAGTCGGCATCGGCGGCGACACCAGCAACCCGACCGCAAGCAGTTGCACGCAGAACACGGTCGTCTATAAGGGCAGTTGCGCACAAGGAGCACTCATCACGCTCACGCAGGGCGACGCCCCCGTGCTGTCCTATACGCCCGAAAAGACGCTCACGCAGATGACGCTTTTGCTCACCACGCCCGCCCTCGCCACAGGCACGAGTTATGCGCTTGTCTCGGGCGGCACGCTGAGCGGTGCGACCACTTTCCACGGACTGAGTATCGGCGGCACATTGAGCGGCACGACCACTTCTGTTACTTCCTTCACCCCGACTTCGGTCATCACCACCATTGGCACCAATGGCGGGCAAGGAGGTAATCCGGGTGGCAACCCGGGTGGTGGTAACAACCATGGAGGTACCCCCGGTGGCCGACCCTAATTCCCCGCACGGTTCGCAATCCTCCCCTATTTAATTTAAGACTGCCTGATCCCATCAAGTCATCAGGCAGTCTTTTTCTTACATCTATTTTGCGATGCACCACAAAGATTCATTTTTGCGATGCACCACAAAGATTCATTTTTGCGATGCACCACAAAAAGATTCATTTTCCCAAAAAACGCACGCGCATTAACATATCTACCGAGATAAACAAGAAAAATACACCTATCCCCCCCCCCCTCAAAAAAGCATGTTTGCCAATCCATTGATATTCTTTCGTTTATCTCGCACACCCGCATTTTATGCCCCTTCGCCGCTATTTTTTGCCATTCCTCCTCCAACACTTCTCGAACCTTTTCCACCCCTTTCTCACCCCTTTCCCGAACCACTCCCGAACCAACTCCCTACCATCTCCTTACCATCTCCCTACCAACCCCCACCCTCTTCCCTACCATTCCCCTACCTTTCCCTACCCTCTATATAGAATAGACCCAAATAAGCCCCAAGAAAAACCTTCCCAAACCGTTGCCAATATGCCAAAAATTTCCTACCTTTGCAGACGGATTGCTTAACCTCGATGCCGGCTTCGTAGGAGTACTGCAATCTATTGGTATACCTAACACTTTATATTCACCCTAAATTTCACCTAACTACCCTAAAAATCCATTTTTATGCAGTTTACACACCTACACGTACACTCACACTATTCCATACTCGACGGCATGTCGAAGGTGCCCGACATCGTAGATAAGTGCTTGCGAACCGGTATGAACGCCGTAGCGCTCACCGACCATGGCAATATGTATGGCATCAAAGAGCTGCTCGACTACTGTAAAAAAGTCAATGGCAAGAACAAAGACAAATGGGAGGCCAAAGAAGAAGAATCTTTCAAAGCCGCTCAGGAGAAAGGAGAAACCTACGAAAAGAAACCTTTCGTGCCCTTTAAGCCCATCGTAGGCTGCGAGGTCTATTGCGCTCGCCGCGGCCGCCATTCCATGACCGACGAGACAGCCGTCAACGGAGAGGGCCGTCAATACATCATAGACCGCTCCGGTTGGCACCTTATCTTGTTGGCCAAAAACCAAGTCGGCTACCATAATCTTTGCAAAATCGTCAGTGCAGGATTCATGAGCGATGCCTTCAACTACACGGCTCGTATCGACAAGGAGCTGTTGGAGCAGTATCACGAGGGCATTATATGCTCCTCTGCCTGCCTTGGTGGAGAGCTTCCTCAGCGCATCATGGCGGGCGACATCGCAGGCGCCGAAGCCTCTATCGAGTGGTTCAAATCCGTTTTTGGCGAAGACTACTACATCGAGCTGCAGCGTCACCAGACCGACAAGCCCGGAGGAGACCAGAATGTATACCAACGCCAGCGCCAAGTCAATCCTATTTTGATCGACTTAGCCCACAAGCATGGCGTGAAGATTATATGTACCAACGACTCTCACTTTGTAGACGAAGAGAACGCTGAAGCTCACGACCGCCTCATCTGCCTTAGCACCAACAAGAATGTGGATGACGTCAACCGTATGCACTACACCAAGCAAGAGTGGTTGAAGACGCCCGAAGAGATGGCTGCCATCTTCTCCGATATACCGGAAGCCCTTACCAACACCGAAGCAATAGCCGACAAAGTCGTTATTTACGACATTGACTCTGGACCTATTATGCCGAAGTTCCCCATTCCCGAGTCGTTCGGCACCGAAGAAGAGTACCATAACAAATTCACAGAGCAAGACCTGTTCAATGAATTCACACAGGACGAACACGGCAATGTAATACTTAGCCCGGAGGAAGCCGATAAGAAGATCAAGAAGCTCGGCGGATACGAGAAGCTCTATCGTATCAAGCTCGAGGCCGACTACCTTTCCTACCTCACCTACGAAGGAGCGAAGAAACGCTATGGCGAAACCCTAAACGAGGAGCAAGCCGAACGTATCCTATTCGAACTTCACGTTATGAAGACCATGGGATTCCCCGGCTACTTCCTTATCGTGATGGACTTCATTCGGGCCGCCCGCGAGGAGCTGAATGTCAGCGTTGGGCCCGGGCGTGGTTCGGCAGCCGGCTCGGTGGTAGCATACTGCTTGCACATTACCGATCTCGATCCGTTGAAATACGACTTGCTGTTTGAGCGTTTCTTGAATCCCGACCGTATCTCTCTACCGGATATCGATACCGACTTCGATGATGCCGGCCGTTCGAAGGTATTGGATTGGGTAAGCAAAAAGTACGGAGAGACGCACGTTGCACACATCATTACCTACGGAAAGATGGCGACGAAATCGGCCATCGCAGATGTAGGACGCGTGCAACAAGTGCCGCTCTCCAAGGTAGCTGAGCTGAAGGCACTCGTGCCGGCAAAAGATTTTCCGGAGAACATAAAGGACGAGAATGGGAAATCGCCCAAAGTGAACCTGAAAAACTGCTACAAATATATTGACAAGCTAAGGGACGCTTATGAGAACGGCGACCCAAAAATACGCGAAACACTTGACTATGCCATGCAGCTGGAAGATACGGTGCGGCAAGTCGGTGTGCATGCGTGCGGCGTGATTATCGGTGCGGATGATCTGACCAAGTTCGCTCCTCTATCGAGCGTATACGACAACAAGCTGAAAAAGCGGGTGTTGGTAACGCAATACGACGGGCACGTAGTGGAATCGGTAGGACTCATTAAGATGGACTTCTTGGGACTCATAACGCTGACCATTATCAAAGAGTGCTTGAAGAATATAGAGAAGGTTCGGGGAGAGAAGGTAGATATAGATCATATCCCAATAGATGATTCGGAGACGTATCGGCTTTTCCAAGAAGGACGAACGGTGGCGGTATTCCAATTTGAGTCGGCAGGCATGCGAAAATACATGCGGGAACTCAAGCCGACCGTGATGGGCGACCTGATAGCTATGAATGCGCTATACCGCCCCGGGCCGATGGACTACATTCCGCAGTTTATTCGACGCAAGCAGGGACTCGAACCCGTGAGCTATGATATACCCGTAATGGAAAAGTACCTTCGGGACACCTACGGGGTTACGGTATATCAGGAGCAGGTCATGCTCCTCTCCAGACTGCTCGCAAACTTCACCCGAGGCGAGAGCGATAAGCTCCGAAAAGCCATGGGTAAGAAACAAATGGCCATCCTGCAAGAACTGAAAGGAAAATTCATGGCCGGCGGCAAAGCCAACGGGCATGATGAGAAAGTGCTGAACAAGATTTGGGCCGACTGGGAAAAATTCGCTTCGTACGCATTCAACAAATCGCACGCCGCTTGCTACTCGTGGGTGGCCTATCAGACCGCTTACCTGAAAGCGCACTACCCCGCCGAATTCATGGCCGCCAACCTGACCGTCTCGAAAGACGACATCAAGGAAGTGACGGTGCTGATGGAGGAATGTAAGGTAATGGGAATCAAAGTGTTGGAACCCGACGTGAACGAATCGGAACTGAACTTTACCGTCAATAAGGAAGGCAACATTCGATTTGGTTTGGGCGGCGTGAAAGGCGTCGGCGAAGGCGCCGTGGATGCCATTGTGCGGGAACGCGAACGAAACGGAAAATATAAAAACATTTTCGATTTTGTGGAACGCGTCAATCTATCGGCCTGCAACAAGAAAACGATCGAGAGCCTTGCCATGGCGGGCGCATTCGACTGCTTTACGGATATGTATCGCGAACAGCTTTTCACCGAAAACAGCAAACGCGAAAGCGTGATGGAAAGCCTCATTCGCTACGGAAACCTTTTCCAACAAGACCGCGCCATGCAGCAAAACTCGCTTTTCGGCGATATGGGCATGACGATGTCCGTGCAACATCCGGAACTGCCGAAAGTGGAGCGCTGGTCGAACATCGAGCGACTGAATCAGGAAAAGCAATACATCGGTATCTACCTTTCGGCACACCCGCTTGATGAATACAAATTCGAGATAGAAACGATTGGCAACATCACCGCTCAAGAAATGAACCAGTTTGAGATGTGGCGCACACCTGACGGACGAAATGCGGGCTCGGAAGAAAAGCCCAACACAGAAGGAGAAGAAAACGCAGAGGCGATAGAAGAGGACAGCACGAAAAATGCATTGACGCCGTTGGAATTTATCCAAAAACACAAAAACACCACGCTGCGAATAGGCGGAATCATCACGGCATCGGACAGCACCCGCGTCTCAAAAAATGGCAAGCCATGGGGGAAATACACCCTCGAGGACTACACGGGCAGCTACGAATTTGCCCTTTTCGGAGTCGCCTTTCAACAGTTTGCGATGCTCCTGCAAAAGGAATCGTTTGTGATGATAACCGGGAAAATTCAACAACGGGGAGCGAATTTTCAGTACTTCAAAGAAAAGAAAGATGAGGAGGCCGAATTTGAATTTGCGGTGACCAAGGTGGAGATGCTCAACGAGGCACAAGAGCATTATCTGAAACGAGTCAGCATCCGAATCCCGTTAGACAGACTGAATACCAACCTCATAGAGGACATCAAAGGACAATGTTCGGAGAACCCGGGGAAGGCTGCGCTGCAGATACAAGTGTACGACCCCATTCATCACTACACGATTCAACTCGCCTCCGACAAATATTCGGTGCACGCTTCTCCGAAATTCTACGAATGGCTGCAAGAGCGGAGTGCTGAGACCATCAACACGGAAAATGAGAACGAAGAAGACGGCGAAAGCACAAGCGACGGTACGGAGAAGGAAAAGGTGTCCGCAGGATTTAGTTTCGATGTGGTATTGAACTGATAGACAACATAATACACAAACAAATGAGCTACGAAGAAGCCATTGCGTATCTGTACGCATCGACCCCGGCGTTCCACCTTGTGGGAGCGGAGGCGTACAAGCCCGGGCTGGAGAATACCTATCGGCTGATGGAGCATATAGGTAACCCGCACCTTCGGTTTCGTTCGGTGCACATAGCGGGCACCAACGGGAAAGGCAGCACATCGCACCTGATAGCTGCGGCACTGCAAGCGGCGGGCCTGCGGGTGGGCCTATACACAAGCCCGCACTTGCAGGACTTCAGAGAGCGAATTCGGGTGAATGGAGTGCGAGTTGGTTCGGGAGTGGTTCGGGATTTTGTGGAAAAGAACCGCGATTTTTTAGAATCGATTCACCCCTCGTTTTTCGAGACCACCATGGCGATGGCATTCGAGTATTTTGCGGAACAAAAAGTGGATGTGGCGGTGATTGAGGTCGGGCTCGGCGGACGCCTCGACTCGACCAACATCATCACACCCATGCTATCGGTGATAACCAACATCGGACTCGACCACACGGAATTCTTGGGCGACACGCGTGAAAAAATTGCTCGTGAGAAGGCAGGAATCATCAAGCCCGGTGTGCCCTGCGTGATTGGCGAGAGCGACCCCGAGACCGACCCTGTGTTCCTCGCCAAAGCGGCGGAATGCGGGATTCTGGGCGACGGACTCGAGACCTCGAACTGTCGGCTCTGGATGGCCGACCAATGCGGATACATGCGGCGCCGTCGGCTGCAAGAAGCGCCCGAATCGGAGCTCCACGGAATCTATCAAGACAAGAATCTGCAGACCGCCTACGTGGCGCTGCGGGTGCTGCAAAACTACAGCCCGATAGGCAAAGCCGTCACGACACAAGCGATACAAGAGGGATTTGCGCACGTATGCACCATGACAGGGCTGCGCGGACGCTGGGAGACGCTCTCGACCGCTCCGCTGACCATCTGCGACACGGGGCACAACTCGCACGGACTGAAATATGTGGCAGAGCAACTGACAAACTTGCAGCGAGAGCGAAAATGCACGCTGCACATCGTTTTCGGCATGGTGTCGGACAAAGACGTGAAAGTGGTGCTGCAACTTATGCCCGCAGGGCAAGAGATCGACGGAAAATGGCACAAGGTTTGTTGCTATTTTACACAAGCGCCCACGCATCGAGCGATACCTGCCGAGACCATGGCGGAGCTGTGGGCGGAAGCGCATCCCGATGACACCGACGCCGTGGCCATACCGGACGTGGCGCAAGCCATAGACACGGCACAAGCCGCCATGCAGCCGAACGATGTGCTCTTTATCGGCGGCAGCAACTACGTGGTGGGCGAGGCACTGAACAAACGTTTCTGATTTCCACCCAAAAAGGCATTTTTAGAATACCAACACAAAAAACAAATGACAAATAGAACCAAATGGCTCGGCGTGGCCCTATTCGCCCTGCTGGCAATGGGCTGCACCCAACCCCAACAAAACAACACAATGAGCCCGATTGAAAACATCATGACGCGTACTTCGGTACGGCAATTCACCGGCGAGAAAATCTCGCAAGAACAGATAGACACCTTGCTGCGCTGCGCCATGGCGGCACCTTCGGCCCTCAACAAGCAGCCGTGGGCGTTCGTGGTGGTGACCGATTCTGCCCTGCTGGAACGCATCGGACAAGAGATGCCCAACACACGCTGTCAGAACCATCCCGCATGCGCCTTTGTACCCTGCGGCGACCTGACGAAAGCCCTTACGGACCGGCCCGATTTCTGGATAAACGATGTGTCGGCCGCCACGGAGAATCTGCTGCTCGCCGCGCACGCCATGGGACTGGGCGGTGTCTGGACCGGGGTACATCCGAGTGCGGACCGCGTAAAGCAAGCGCAAGCACTGCTCGGGCTGCCGGAGCACATCATTCCGCTCTGCATCGTGCCCGTCGGCGTGCCCGCTGAGAATCCCGCTCCGAAGGATAAATATCAGGCCGAGAACGTGCATTACAACCAATGGTAAGATGAGGTATTCGTGCGCTACTTTTCGATTCGACTTTGCGGAGGCGTGGCAAGAAGACGTGTTTGCGCAAGCCCTGTTCGACGCCGGATTTGACACGATAGACGGAGAACAGGCCTACATCGAGACCGACCGACTCCACGCGAATCGGGAGGCGATAGAGCGGCTCATCGGCGAAACGGAAGGCGTGGAGCTGGTAGAGTTGGCGGATTGCCCCGACCAAAACTGGAACGAAGCGTGGGAGGCGGAACACCCGATAGAGGAGCTGCCGATGGGCGTGCAGATTGTGCCCCACTGCGCGTTCGGCGCCGGACACCACGAGACGACGGCGATGATGATTGATGCGCTGCTACGCGCCGACCTACACGGGAAAACGGTGTTAGACAATGGCTGCGGGACCGGCGTATTAGGCATAATGGCGGGCAAATGCGGCGCCGCGAGAGTAGTCGCCGTGGATATTGACGAGAACAGCGTGCGCAACACGGAAGAAAATGCGGCACGGAACGGCGTGCAGATTGCGGTTAGTCTCGGCAGCCGCCCCACAGAAGGGCAGTACGACCTGATTCTCGCCAACATACATCGAAACATCCTGCTCGAGCAAATGGTGCTCTACGCGCAATATTTGAATGCGGCCGGGCAGCTGTGGCTGAGCGGGTTCTACGAAGACGACTGCGCGACGCTGATTGACGCGGCCGCCCAAGAGGGGCTGAGCCACATCGCCACGCACGAGAACGGGGAATGGCGGATGATTGAGTTCCGAAAGGGGTGAGGGGGCTCGCTTAGCAATGGAGGCTCCTATGCCGCAAGCGGCAAGAAAATATCTCGCAAAAGCTCCTACGCCGCAAGCGGCGAGAGAAATAAAGGAAATTAAGGAATACTCAAATGCTCCTATGCTGCTGCGCAGCAAGAAAAATGGAAGAAAACAAAGAATATTCCAAAAACTCCTTTGCCGCAAGCGGCAAGAGAAATAAAAGAAATTAAAGAAATGGGATCGGGGGGGAAATTTCTTATTTCTCGGGAGTTGATGAGATGCACA
>CAVHGD010000064.1:0-12895 GCA_963635385.1 Dialister sp. CAG:486
GAGTGTTAATTTATGTAGAGTTCCTTCGGGAGTGGTAAGGGAATTGTACTAATTATTGGAGCAAGATGTTGCCAGCAGCAGCCCCGCTGCCACGGCAAACATAGATAATAAACTCTTTTTCATTGTTTTAGAGGTGCTGTTTTGATTATTATTTACCATTATACACTTAACTCCATCGCAAAAGGAAAGCGGACACATATTATGTAATAGGAAACAGATAGGAACAATTATATAATAGGAAACAGATAGGAACTGCCGAAGGGCGGATAACACGCACATCGGCAATTCACAAAGAGAGTACAGACACAAAAAAAGCACACCCAAACGGATATGCTTTTTCTTAAGTAGATGAAGAGTAGAATTAACGGAGTTGGAGCGTTGTGTGCGGATAGTAGTGGCTCAAAATGGATTGATAGGTAGACCCCTCCGCTGCCATCTCGGCTGCACCAATCTGGCACAACCCTACTCCATGCCCCCAACCGTGGCCGTGAAGCACAAAGGCAGTCGGGATTGGCTCATGGATAGTTTTTTGATTCGGCGTGTTTTCGTACTGCGGCTCCACATCGAACCACGAAGAGTAGAGGCAACTGCGGCTGAGCCAATAGCGAATAGTGAGTTCTTTGCCGATCGTTTCGGTATGGCGTGTGCCTACGATCTCGAGCGAATAGATTCGCCCGCTCGCGCCTCTCTGCAAAGGACGCAGGGCGACTATCTCGCCAAAATCGATGCCTGACTTCGTGCGGATAATGTCCGCCAACTCCGCCTGCGTGTAGCGCACCTCCCAATCGTGGAAGTCCTGCGTCTCTTGGTCGTAATTATTCAGCACCGTACGGAGCAGGCGTGTATTGCCCACAGCTCGCCCACAATAGGGGCACTCCACCGGCACGAGATAAGGCACCTCGATGTCTTCCCAACATGTGGAGAAGCGCTCGGTGCGCCCGCCGCAACACTTGTGGTAGCGTGTGTCGCAAATCTCATCGGCGTAAGTAAGCACCTGACCTCGTGTAGCTTGCACCGCCTCCACTGCGCGGGGATTGCGCCGCCGAGTGCCCTCGTAACGCTGGCAGTGGTCGTCGCCACAGACATCGAAACCGACATGCCCCGTGCTGTTACGCCCCAACAGGATATTCATGGCCCAACCGCGAGAGATGACGGCGTGCGCCTTGAGCAGCTCGAGAGGGCTGTCCGCCGACATCTCCGACGAGATGACCGAAGTGAGATAGTCCTCTATATCTAACACATTGACAGCCGTTTGCGTGCCATCGGCATTGTGCAGAATCTTGAGCTCGCCCTCGAACTCTTGGTCCTCGTATCGGTCCCAATGGAAACCAATTCCGATACGCACATTATGCAGCAGGAAGCCGTGTTCACGCTGCTCGTAATCGATATGCGGAGCGGTCAATATGCCTACGCGAATTGTGTTCATTTTGTAATTTGTAATTTTGTTGATTAGGCTGTGCTCCTTCTCCCTGTTCTTTCCCTGATGTTACCCTGTTCTACACCCCCTCCTTTGGAGGGGCTTGGAGAGGTCAGTTGTTCATTCTCGCCACTATTTCCCATGTCCGCAGGCGGTCTTTGTACCAATTGTTGCGGTTCATGGCAGGGATGTCGCAATTGGCATCGGAGTTGTCCTCCCAACGGCGGCAGTTGTACACCACGTCGTAGATACGCCCAATCGGATAGTCACGCGAGATACGCAGCCCGACGGCATAGTCCTCGCCGTACTTGGTGGTGGGGAAGTCGATCGTGCGCAGCAACGGCACATAGAATGCCCGCGGTGCACCCAATCCATTGATACGCAGTGCGTTGTTGCGGCCGTTCTCTTCGGTCCATTCGCGGTGGTCGATCACGCCCGGAGGCAGGATATTGCCCGCAATGTCGGTCATCTGATAGGTGCCTATCACCATACCGTACTGCCCCGATTCGAATGCATCGATGAAACGCTGCACCGTGGTGGCGTCGTGGTAGGTATCGTCCGAATCCAACTGAATGGCGTACTTGCCGCAGCGGGGATCGTGAATGGCCTTATTCCAATTGCCGCCGATAGCGTGCCACGAGCGGTCTTGCGCGATGTATATCAGTTCGGGAGCGGCTGAGTTCTGCGCACGCTGCCGTTGGTTCTCTTCCAATAACTCCTTAATAACCTCTTGCGTGCCGTCCGTAGAGTTGTCGTCGACAATAAAGACATTATAGGAGTACGGCGCACGAACCGCTTGCGAAAGGGCACTGCGAATAGCGTCCCGCACGGTGCGTACTCGATTGCGACAAGGAATGACAACACTCGCCGTGATCGCACTCTCAACAGGGGCGAAAGCACGTAAGTCCTTGTATTGCAGCGGCTGGAGGTAGGCACCAATACGCTTGAGGTGGGCTGTCACGCACTGCTCCATTTCCACCTGCACCCCACGGTTGCGCGGATCGACATAGTCGAACAGCTTCTCGCCCGACTTGCGGGTGTCGGTCTCTATTTCGTAGTAGAGGTATTCGGGGATATGCACCAAGCCGCAGTCACCCGTTTTGCCCTCGGTGGCACGCAGGCGCAAGTCATAAAGACCTGCATAATCGTAATCGGTGTCCATTGCCGCCACCAATTCTTTGAAGCGGTCGGTGCGCCAAAGTAGCACGCTGCCGAAGTCGAAGTCGTCACGCAATGCACCTTGCTGATAGTCAATCACTTGCGCTTCGATAGTCTTTCCGTCGAGCGACTGAAAGCGATCGGCATAGACCATAGTCGCTCCCGTCTGCTCCAACACCTGCACCATACGATCCACAGCACGATACACCCATTCGATGTCGGGTTTTAGCTGTAGTACGATGTAAGGCGCAGTAGCCGCTTGGGCAATGGCACGTATCTCACGGGTGGCGCATATCCGCCCCGGTAGTTGAAAAGTTTGTAGTTCCATATCTGTATATGATTCGATTCCGTTCTAAAATTTACAAAAAAATAGGGCTGTAAAAACAGCCCCACATATATTCCGTTCTCCCCCTTACTCCTCTGTGATGTGCCCATCCTTGAATAGCCACTTTCGCCCTGCATAGCGCTCCGGCCAAAGGGTATTATGCGTAGAAATCAGCACCGTAATGCCGGCAGAACTGATATTGTACAACAATTCCATAATCTCGTTGCCCGTCTCCGGATCCAAATTGCCTGTCGGCTCATCCGCCAAAATCAATTCCGGAGAATTGAGCAAAGCACGCGCAATAACCACTCGCTGCTGCTCGCCACCCGAAAGCTGATGGGGCTTCTTGTACGCCTTATCCGCCATACCGACTTGCTCAAGCACCTCGACAACATGATTTTTCATCAAGGTTTTGTCCTTCCAACCGGTAGCCTTCAAGACAAACAACAAGTTATCCTCTATGCTTCTGTCAGTCAATAGCTTATAGTCCTGAAACACTATTCCTAACCGACGGCGCAGGTAAGGCAACTGGCGGCGCTTGACCTTCGCCATATCCTGACCCAACACCACGGCAGTACCCTGAGCAATCGGCAACGCACCATAAATGGTTTTCATCAAACTCGATTTGCCGCTACCCACTTTGCCTAAAAGATAGATAAGCTCCCCTGCCTCGACCTGCAAATTTACCTCACGCAGGACAATCTGCTCTGCCTGATGTATTTCTACGTCCGTATAGTTAATCAGCTGTGCCATATTAAAGCAATAATATCAATAAAGGAATGGGAATCCACGTGTCCAACGTATATAAACACGTACCATACTTATTGCCGCCCGAATAGATATGTCCGTCCTCTATCGTATAGAGTTTCGTGCCATATTTATTGCCTTGGTAGATAGTTTTCCCGTCCCAATAATAGAGTTTCGTACCGTACTTGTTGCCAC
Organism: Dialister sp. CAG:486; assembly: GCA_963635385.1. GTDB lineage: Bacteria > Bacteroidota > Bacteroidia > Bacteroidales > Paludibacteraceae > Colicola. The sequence continues at coordinate 3,843 of CAVHGD010000064.1, forward strand.
CCTGATAGACATACTCGCCATCCCAAGTGTACAACTTGGTGCCATACTTGCTGTTGCCGCTATATACAAATTGTCCATCCCACGTATATAGCTTCGTACCATACTTGCTGTTGCCCTGATAGAGATATTGTCCATCAAACGTATATAAACAAGTGCCGTACTTGTTATTACCTTGATATATATGCTGGGCACTCACAAACGGAACTACTGACAACAACAGACCAAGTATGAACGTGCGGGCCTTCATCCCTACTCCTCCGTACGGTTGAGCTTATCCTCAAGCTCCTTGAGCTGCGACTTGAGCGCATCGATCTTCTTCTGCATATCGTCCACCAACTTATTAGCGGTTTTCGACTTGCCGGTGAAGAATAAGATATTGTTCTCCGCCACCTTGATATCCTGCTGCAAGTTGGCATACATACGCAACAACTTCTGGCGATCGGTCATATTCTCGACACGCTTGCTAAACTGCGCCTTAGCTGCCGCCTTCTTCTGCTCGTACGCCTCGCGAACGCCCTTGTTCGCCTCACGCTTTGCATCGAAAAAGGCATCACACGTCTCGGAAAACTTTTTCCACAACTCATCGGAATACTTACGAGCCACCGGACCAATCTTTTTCCACTCGGCCTGAAGCGCAATCAAAGCCTCCGTCGTCTCTTTCCATTCGGTGCTGGACTTCAACTGCTCCGCCTTCTCGATCAACTCACGCTTCTTGCGAAGGTTCTCGGACAACTCATCGCGCATATCCTTATAGAATGCGGTCTTGGCCTTGAAAAACGCATCGCACAGAGCTCGATATTCCTCGTAAATGGTTTGATTCTGTTTTTTAGGCGCAAAACCGATCGTACGCCATTCGCCCTGAATAGCCTGAATAGCGGCCGTGGCTTCCTCCCATTGCTTGCTATTCTTCAGATCCGCCACATTGATTTCTTTCAGCTTTTCGATCAAAGCTTGCTTTTGGGCCAAATTGGCAGCCTCTTTGGCATGGACTTCGTCATAATAGGCCTGATGTTTCTTGTTGATGACAGACGATGCCTCTTTGAAGCGAGCCCATAGCCCCTCACGCAAGTCTCGCGCTACAGGACCTATTTCCACCCACTCCTCGTGCAACTGCTGCAAGGCGCGATTGGCCTCAATGATATTCGGATTTTCCTGCAACTTTTCGGCTGCCTCACAAAGCAGCGTCTTAGCCTCGAGATTTTTCTTAAAATCCAAATCACGCAGCTCGTTGTTGATCTTAACCAAATCATAGAATTGCTCTTGATATTGCTGATATTGTTTCCAAATATCCTGCGCATTCTGCGGTGGCACAGAGCCTATCGTTTTCCATTCGGCCTGCAAGTCGCGCATTTTCTGCAAGTTACCCATCACATCGGCCGTCTCGGCAGAAGCCAAATCTTTCATTTGGCTCAAGATATTCTGTTTACGGAGCAAGTTTTGCTGCATCTCTGCCTCCAATTTAGCAGCTGCCTCCGCTTTTTTCTGCTTATAATCGTTCAGCAACTCACGGAATTGTGCCTCGGTCTCGTCAATGGCAGGCTGCCATGCTTCTAATTTCTCGCCCGCTGCCTCGGCAGCAGCCTCTGCCGCCTTCTTGGCCTCTTCTAATTCCTGATGATAGACACGATAGAACTGCGTCTTCAACTGCTCTACCTTGTCTTTCACTTCCGTTACATTTTCTGATAACAGAGCCTTCAGCTCCTCTACCAATTGTTGCTTTTCGTTTGCCATAGTTTTGTTTGCGCTTTTCAAGCCCGACAAAGGGCTCGCAAAATGTTAGTATATTCCCTATTTAGGGGATCTATTTCAAGCGCAAAAGTACTATAAAATTTTTATATGTACAAAAAAAAGTGTACCTTTGCACAAATTTACAAACATATACGAACAGATTCACTCACAATGATAACCATTGAGCAACTAAAAGACATTCAAGACAGAGCCAACAAGCTGAAACAATATCTCGCAATAGACGAAAAACGAATCCAATTAGAGGAAGAAGAACTGCACACACAAGCCCCCGGGTTTTGGGACGATGCGAAGGCGGCAGAGGCTCAGATGCGAAAGGTGAAAGGCATCAAACGCTGGATAGAAGGATACGAAGGCGTTCGCTCTGCGGTAGAAGAACTACAACTGGCTTTTGAATACTACAAAGAGGAACTCGTCACCGAACAGGAGGTGGATGAGGCTTACGCACATGCCCAAAGCGAGGTAGAAGACCTCGAGATGAAAAATATGCTGTCGCATGAGGAGGACCAAATGCCCGCCGTACTGAAAATTGTGGCCGGTGCAGGAGGGACAGAGGCACAAGATTGGGCCGAACAGCTGATGCGAATGTACCAACGCTACTGCGAGAAGCACGACTATAAAGTGACAATCACCAACCTGCAAGAAGGCGATGAAGCCGGTATAAAAACCGTCACATTCAATGTGGAAGGCGACATGGCTTATGGCTATCTGAAAAGCGAAAATGGGGTGCACCGTTTGGTGCGCGTCAGCCCCTATAACGCGCAGGGCAAACGAATGACTTCGTTTGCATCGGTTTTTGTGGTTCCGCTGATTGATGACAGCATTGAGATTGATGTAAACCCGGCGGGCATCTCGTGGGATACCTTCCGGTCGTCGGGTGCCGGCGGACAAAATGTCAATAAGGTGGAATCCGGTGTGCGCCTACACTACAAATTTATCAACCCGCTAACCAATCAACCCGACGAGATAGTTATCGAAAACACAGAGACGCGCGACCAGCCTAAGAATCGAGAAAACGCATTGCGCCACCTGCGTAGCCAACTCTATGAATTGGAGTTGGAGAAACGCAGACAAGCAGCCGCCAAAGTGGAAGCCGGGAAAAAGAAAATTGAATGGGGAAGCCAGATACGCTCGTATGTATTTGACGATAGGCGCGTAAAAGACCACCGAACAAACTACCAGACATCGAATGTGAATGCCGTTATGGACGGCGATATCGATGGATTTATAAAAGCCTATCTTATGGAATTCCCGGAATAAGCAGACATTGATATTTATAGAACCAACGCAGCCGTTCCGATACGACAAACGATTGGTTTTCATAGAGATATAAACTAAAGAGAGCAGCCGTTTGGGTTGCTCTCTTTTCGATTCGTACTTTTCAGTAGATTACCTAAACTTATGGGCAAAGCCGATTGACAACAGCTCACGGAACTGAATTTTGGCTTTCTCATCGCCCGAATAGATGACAGTATTGTCGTAACGGGGATGCAACATAACGCGTGCAGAGAAAAAGCGGTTGATAATAAAATCGCAGTTCACCTCCAAATCCAACTCTATCTTTTTGTAGTTGCTATACATATAGAATTTCGTTTCTAACGACACCTCTCGCACGGGTTTCCACACATACTCGACGCGCAACGAAGAACCCAATTCATTCAGCGTTTTCTTACCCGACTTCACGCCATAGTCGGTCTGTTTCATATTCACCGTATCACCCACATGCACCAATTTATACGCCAATGGGGAGAACGACAAACTCAAACCTTTGACAGGCTTGTAGTCCAAACCGAGCGCTAAATTGAGCCGCAAAGGAGAGAACGGAGCGGATTTCTTGGTGTGCGTGTTCGCCTTATAGGTATTGAGGAAGCGTGTTTCAAACTCGGCCGAAAACGAATAGAACAATTTGGTCCCGACGGCCTTGTAGTTGGCCTTTGAATAAAGACGGAACAAGTCATCGGTGGTATTCACTTTGCGCAACGAATCGCCGCTCACCGTCGAGCCGCCCATACGCCATTCACCCGTGTTCTCCCATGTGAATTTATCGGAATAGTACCCTATTTCGCCCTTACAAATACTGAGTGCCGCAAAGCTCGAAGAACCACCTTGATACCAGTTGGACGACACATAGTTCTGCGTGAGTTGCAACATAATCTTTGCCTCTTTGCGCCACGGCGAATGCATATTACGAATCGCTCGCATGACTGCATTGCGGTCCTCTTCAGCGTCCTTGATAAGCGAACGCTCCACAATCAACACGGGCGGCACCTCATGTAATTCTTCATGTAAGGTGGAATTGAGATTGCGCAGCGAATCGAGCTCAATGGAATCTCGGTAGGCTTGCAAGAGCAGAGAATCCCGATACAGCACCTCCGCCACTGTCAGCGTATCGCCCGTACTATCTGCCCTACCCCGCAGCTGCTTCGATTGTTGCGCCACAAGCTCTAACAGCAGTCGGTCGATGTCGCTTGTCTGCTCTAAATCTTGCAGGCGAATGGTGTCGGTGAGTGTACCCGCATACGATGAAGCAGTATAGAGCGTATCTTGCGTAGTTGCACCGGCAACCACGCACAACCATACCAATCCCAATATGCTAAGGCATTTTTTCATAAATACATGACCAATGAATGACGAGCGTGCCGTATGCAACATACGGCACGCTCGTCATGGTATCTACAATTTACAATACACCACCATTCTCCAAGCGCCCGTGACATTGCTTATACTTCTTGCCACTACCACAGGGACAAGGATCGTTCGGACGCGGTTTCTTATCGACATGGATAGGCATAGTGCGCTGTACCTCACGCGTATCACGCCCTGCTGCAGCTGCTTGTCCGCTCTGCTGTGCGGCACGAGCCACAGAGTCCTTCTGCGTATGATAACGAGAGTAGTCTTGACGACGTTGCTCTTGCGCTTGCTGTACCTGCGTCGGGTCAGCTGTAGGTATCTGGCCACGCAGCAAGATAGCAATCGCACGACGATTGAGCGCATCCAACATACGGCTGAATATACCGAATGACTCAATCTTATAGATAAGCAACGGATCTTTCTGCTCGTACGAAGCATTCTGCACGCTCTGTTTGAGATCGTCCAACTGGCGTAAATGCTCTTTCCACTCGTCGTCGATGACATAGAGCAACATACGTTTCTCGAATTCCCGAATCACCTCTTTGCTATCGCTCTCGGCAGCCTTCTTAAGGTTGACAGCGATGTTATATACCTTTTTGCCGTCAGTGATCGGAATAAGGATATTTTCGTACATAGTCCCCTTCTCCTCATATACCTTTTGGATAACTGGGTTTGCCACCTGCGTCAGTTTTTCCATACGGCGTTTGAAAGTATCGAGTGCCGCCTCTGCCACTTGCTCACTCAACGCAGCCGCTTTCGTACTATGGAATGTTTCCTCATCGAAAGGCACCTCCATAGCAAAAGTCTGCATCACCTCGAACCGCAAGCCCTCGTAGTCGTTTGCATCACGCGCCTCTGTCACGATAGCCTCCGCCGTGTCGTATATCATATTCGTGATATCCACCCCGATACGCTCACCCATCAAGGCATGGCGACGTTTCGCATAGATAACGTTACGCTGCTGGTTCATCACATCATCGTACTCAATGAGTCGCTTACGGATGCCAAAGTTGTTCTCCTCCACTTTCTTCTGCGCACGCTCGATAGAGTTGGAAATCATCGAATGCTCAATCATCTCGCCCTCTTCGAAGCCCATCTTGTCCATCACGGCTGCAATACGCTCCGAGCCGAACATACGCATCAAGTCATCCTCAAGCGACACATAGAACACACTGCTTCCCGGGTCTCCCTGACGACCGGCACGGCCTCGCAACTGTCTATCGACACGACGGCTTTCGTGCCGCTCCGTACCGATAATCGCCAAACCACCTGCGGCTTTCACCTCCGGCGTCAGTTTGATATCAGTACCACGACCTGCCATATTCGTTGCAATCGTCACCACGCCCGTGCGTCCAGCCTCAGCGACCACATTGGCTTCCTGCTGATGCAACTTGGCATTCAAGACATTGTGCTTAATCTTACGCAGGTTGAGCATACGGCTCAACAACTCACTTATCTCGACGCTTGTCGTACCTACCAGCACGGGTCGCCCTTGATTGACCATAGCCACCACCTCTTCGATAACGGCATTGTATTTTTCCCGCTTGGTACGATAGATACGGTCGTTCATGTCCACACGCGCAATAGGCTTGTTGGTCGGGATAACCACCACATCGAGTTTGTAGATGTTCCAGAACTCACCTGCCTCCGTCTCGGCGGTACCGGTCATGCCCGCCAGCTTGTTGTACATACGGAAGTAGTTCTGTAGCGTGATGGTGGCAAACGTTTGGGTCGCCCCCTCCACTTTCACATTCTCCTTCGCCTCCACGGCTTGATGGAGTCCGTCAGACCACCGACGCCCTTCCATGACACGCCCAGTCTGCTCATCGACTATCTTCACCTCGTTGTTGTCGATGATATAGTCGATATCTTTCTCAAACAGCGTGTACGCCTTAAGCAACTGATTTACAGTATGTACCCGCTCGGACTTGATGCTGTAGTTCGCCATGATGTCATCCTTGCGCTGCTGTTTTTCTTCCGGCGTCAGCGTGGTGTCATGCTCTACCTCTGCAACCTCGCTACCCACATCGGGCAGCACGAAGAACTGCGGGTCTTCCGTCGTCCCCGTCAGGGCATCGATACCCTTATCCGTCAGTTCGATTGTCTTGTTCTTCTCGTCGATAACGAAATAGAGTTCATCGGTGGCAATATGCATATTCTTCTCATTCTCTTGCAGGTAGAATTCCTCCGTCTTCTGCAAACGCACTTTGATACCCGGCTCTGAGAGGTATTTAATCAACGCCTTATTCTTCGGCATACCTTTGAACGAGCGGAACAGTGCCAACTCACCGGCTTCTCGCTCCTTCTCATCGGTGCTACCCATTTTGGCCTTTGCCTCGGTCAGCAACTTGGTCGTCAACGTGGTCTGGGTGCGTACCAACTGCTCTACCCGGTGCTTGTATTCATCGAACATTTGGTCTTCACCCTTCGGCACAGGACCACTGATAATCAATGGCGTACGGGCATCATCTATCAAAACGGAATCCACCTCATCGACAATGGCGTAGTTATGTCCCCGCTGTACCAAATCGAGCGGAGAGGTAGCCATATTATCACGCAGGTAGTCGAAACCGAACTCATTGTTCGTACCGAAAGTAATATCGCACGAGTATGCACGGCGGCGCTCATCGCTGTTGGGGCGATACTTATCGATGCAATCAACCGTCAAGCCGTGGAACATATAAAGCGGGCCCATCCACTCGGAGTCACGCTTGGCGAGATAGTCGTTCACGGTAACCACATGCACGCCCTCGTGGGTCAGCGCATTGAGGAAGACGGGCAACGTTGCCACCAGCGTCTTACCCTCACCGGTTGCCATCTCGGCAATTTTGCCTTGGTGAAGCACCACGCCACCAATCAACTGCACATCGTAGTGCACCATATCCCAGCGCACCTCATTGCCGCCCGCAGTCCAAGAAGTATGGTAAACAGCCTTATCGCCGTCAATCTCCACAAAGTCGTAGCGGCTATCCGCAGCCAAATTCTTGTCTTGCTCTGTAGCAGTAACCACAATCGATTCATTCTCAGCAAAACGGCGAGCCGTCGATTTCACAATGGCAAAGGCTTCGGGTAGTACCTCGTTGAGCACCGTCTGATAGTCCTCTTTTATCTCCTTCTCGAGTTTGTCTATCTCAGAATAGACTTTCTCGCGTTGGTCTATCTCAAGCGACTCGATACTTGCTCGCAAGTCAGCAATTCGCTGTTTCTTATCCGCTACACGAAGGCGTATCTTCTCCATCAGCGCGGCACTGCGAGCACGTAGCGCATCGTTATCGAGTGCGTCAATCTCCGAGTAGGCAGCTTTTATCTTCTCCACATACGGCATAATCGCACGCATATCTTTCTGCGACTTATTGCCAAAGATTTTGGTAATCAGCTGAATAAAATTCATATTTTCAATTAACGATTAACAGTTAACAATTCATAAGCAGTACACACTAGTATGGTGGTTGGCAGACACAACTCCGGATTACACAGACACGAGCTCCGAACTTCAAAGGAGTCCGCACCGGCACACACCATTGAGCCTGCAAAGTTACCATATTTTTTTGACTTCTCCAAACCTCATTCTCATTCTACCGCATTTTTGCGCTCGATAGGCCAAAAATCGGCAAAATACAACAAATAACACACAACAAAAAAGCGAGGGAACATCGCTGCTCCCTCGCTTAAAATGCATATCACACAAATTACTTGCGCTTGCGATCGCCGTAGCGAGACATAAACTTGTCCACACGACCGGCTGTATCGACGAGTTTCGATTTGCCGGTATAGAATGGGTGGCTGGTGTTCGAGATTTCGAGTTTAATCAGCGGATACTGAACCCCGTCAATCTCAATGCTATCCTTCGTTGCAGCGGTCGAGCGGCTGAAGAACTGCGTACCATCAGACATATCTTTGAAGACTACCACACGGTAGTTCTCGGGATGAATTCCTTTTTTCATTGTCTTACTGTTTCTGGGTTTAACAATTTTGCCGCCGATTACTCAGCCACAACATTCAGTTTGATTTCAGCCTTTACATCGCGGTGCAGACGAGCAACTGCCGTATGCTCACCCGTTACCTTGATAGGCTCTGCAATGGTAATCACCTTTTTGTCGATGTTGATTTCCTTAGCAGCCAAAGCAGCAGAAATCTGTGCCGTGGTAACCGTACCGAAAATCTTACCATCCTCATTGGCTTTTACTGCCATATCGATGGTAATTGCAGCCAACTGCTCAGCCAAAGCCTGTGCATCAGCCAACAATTTTGCCTGCTTGTGAGCCTGTTGTTTCAGGTTCTCAGCCAATTGCTTACGGTTGCTTTCGTTGGCAATAATGGCAATCTTGTTAGGGAGCAGATAGTTGCGCCCGTAACCGTCACGTACCTTTACAATATCATTTTTGAAACCCAGATTAGCTAGGTCTTGAATCAAAATTACTTCCATGATGTTTCGTTCATTAAGAGTTACACACTTTAGATTACTTCATCATATCCGTTACATAAGGCAGCAATGCCAAGTGGCGAGCTTTCTTAACGGCTTGTGCCACCTTGCGCTGATACTTGAGGCTCGTTCCAGTGATACGACGAGGCAGGATTTTACCTTGCTCGTTGAGGAACTTCTTCAAGAACTCAGGGTCTTTGTAGTCGATGTACTTGATACCGCTCTTCTTGAAACGGCAATACTTTTTCTTCTT
>CAVHGD010000065.1:0-12797 GCA_963635385.1 Dialister sp. CAG:486
GGGGTGGGGGGAGGAGGTTGGGGATTCGACAGCGGGGCGGGCTTCGTCAAATTTGGCCTTCATCGTGGGATTGCCGCGAGTAAGACGCTTGATGGTCAAGGCTTCCGCTTTGTCATTCGCCAAACGCAAGTTATTTCCCGATCCGATGAGCGAATCCTTGATCTTCTGCAGGTGCTGAATGGACTTGTCGATCTCATCGATCGCCGTCTTGAATTTCTCCGATGCCAAACGATAGTTCTTACCAAAACGATCTTTGAAGTCGTTGAGTTGGTCTTCGAATTTGGACACATCAACCGACTGAGTACGAGCAATTTCTAACTGACGCTGATATTCGATAGACTTCTTGGAAGTCTGCACAAGCAAGGTAATCAGCGGGATAAAGAACTGCGGGCGAATGACATACATCTTCTCGTAACGATGCGATACATCGACAATGCCTCCGTTATAGAGATCGCTATCCGGCTCCAACAAAGAGACAAGAGAAACAAACTGAATTCGACAAGGAAACAGGGGACTTGCGGGAAACGAAGTAGTACAAAGCGAAGTAGTACTACAATGCGAAATACTACGCCGAGTACTGCAAAGTGGAGTACCACAATGCGAAGTACTACGAAGGGGAGTACCACAATGCGAAGTACTGAAAAACGACAGGCTGCGGAGCGAGGCGCTACCGAGCGAAGAGAGAGAGAATGTGAAAAATGGGAATCGTACCATTGTTTTTGATAATTTGAGGGTTAAACCTATTATCCGTATCATTTTACCACCGTGGCCTGACGATAGAGGCTCGGTTGGTGGGGCTCAAAGCCCACTCGAGATACATCAAAATGTCAAAGAAAGGTGCTCCGCTTAGGCGACCTATTAGGAGACGACCTTTTCTGTGCAAAGGTAGTACAAAATGCGTGCCAAACGGTTAAAATGGTATGGAATTTTGTGGATTTATGTAAAATGACAGCGCTTTTTTGTAAAATGACAGGGCGATTTTGTATTCTCTCGGGCGAGGAAGGGGCAGGGGGGAGGGCGACTCGGAACACTACTCGAAAGGCTCCTGAGTGCTATTCGAAGGACTACGAAGCGCTATGCGAAAGGCTACGAAGCGCTATGCGAAAGGCCTCGATGGGCTATTCGAAGGGTTCCGAGTCGCTATGTGAGGGCTACTCGAAGCGGGAGAGGATTTCGCCCTTCTCGTTGATGAGCACCTCGGAATAGTAATCCTGCATGATGGCTCGGAACAGCGTCGGGCTGATGCCGTAAATGCTGGTATAGATAGGCCGAGTGATGAAGCGCCCGTGGCTATCCACCAAGCCGCAATTGCCGTTGACACGATAGCAGTAGAACTCGTGATTGGTGGTCTGCGTGTAGCTCGGCTCGCCCGTCTCCAAATTGGTATAGTACGCCTTATAGGAGATGGTCTCGATATTGTCGATGACACAGTCGAGCAGGACATGCCCCTCAAAATCGAGCTGCTTCTTGAACTCGCCGCGCTTGCTGACGATGGCGTAGGTCTTGCTGAGCGAGATGTCGTCGTACTCGGGCGAGATAATCCAATGGCCGAGCGTGTCGATGACGCCGATATGCTGCGCCGAGTCCGCCACGATGCAATGGCCGTTGTGGAAGACAAATTCTGCCAAGTTGTTGCCGCGATAGGGATGTTGGAATTCGATGACCACATCGCCGTGAGGATTGATAAAGCCGATGTAGTTCTCCTTCTCGACCGCCGCCAAGCCCTCCGAGAAGATCCAAGCGTGGCGGTAGATGGCCGGAACGACTATCTCGCCCGTCTGGGTGTTGATATAGCCGCGACGCTTGTCCTTGGCGAAGACCGCCAACGAGTCGCGCGTGGGGGCTATCCAATCGAAATCGGTGCCCTGCTTGAGCGTCTTGCCCGTCTTCTTGCTCTTGATGGAGATGAGCCCCTTGTCGTCGACCTCCTGTACGATGCCGCCGTTGTACTCGTACTCCTCGACTTGGTCCTTGTGCTTGGCGCGTTTCGAGATGGCCGGAATGGCGAAAGAGGCGATGATGACGATGAGGCAAGCGGCGCATATCAGCGCGTCCTTGTGAGATTTGAGAAATGTAAGAATAGATTGTTTCATAGTTAATGAAATTGTTAAAGGGTTATAAGGATTTTACGTTGGGTGGGTTGAAAACAAATAGCTTTTTCGCGGTGGGTAGGTAAGGGTTTTGCGGTGCGTTGGTTGGGGGTTCGTTAAGGTTTTGCTGGGTGTTGGTTAGGGGTTCGTTAAGGTTTTGTGGTGGGGGCGTTTGGGTTTTGGTGCGAGTTGGTTCGGTGTTGGTTCGGGGTTGGTTCGGGACCGGTTCGGGTTTTAGGTGGTTTAATGGCAACGGGCTACTCAACGAAACGGGGGCGGCGGGGCGGAATTTCGAGGCCATTTTGGCGAGATATCATAGCTGTCAGGGCGAGATATCGAAGCCGTTTGAGCGGAAAATCGGGCCGGCGAGGCGGGGCCGTTGGTTGAATACGCTGCAAAGGTAGGGAGAAAATTTTAACACAACAAGGTTTTTGTTTAGCATTGTACGAAATGGGAGGTTTGGTGTACGAACGGCTGTTTTGGGGGCGAATTCATACAAATAGAGATAGGGGGAAATTGAGTTTTTAGAATGTGGAGGGGTGTGAGAGTGGGGAGGTGGATGGGAGGGCATGGGGCTGCTTGGAGAGTAGGGAAATAAAAAAGCCGCCACTCGGGGAGAGCAGCGGCGTGTTTTGACAAGTTGGGAATGTTGTTTTTGGGGGCTTGCGGGGGGAAAGCAAAACTACCCAACACCGCAGGAGACATTACCAAACGATACGGAGGGCGTTACCAAACGATGAAGGAGACGTTCTTATGGACTTGGGCGTCCCACATACCGAATTTGAGGTGCGAGTTGTCCGACAAGCGACAGTAGCCCTGCGCCGCCGTGCCGCCGATAAGGTAGATGGCATCGCTGACACCCATATCGACCAAGGCCTGCGAGAAATCGTGCAACGACTCGGCCGTGCCGCTCTCGATGACCACGACACGGTTCTCAATGGAACACAAGCCACGGCGTATCGACTTGGTTTTCAGCTCGTTCTCGACCAATTCGCCATTGCCGACCAACGGGTACTGGCGGAAGAAGTCGCCGCCACACTGGGTAGCCTCCTCGAACAGCGGGGAGTTGTCCGCCACCCCGATGGTGACGCGCTCGTTGAGAATGGCGCAATAGCCGCGCTTGCTCAGCCCATAACTCAAGGGCTTGCCGTGCAATACGAATGCGCCTACGATTTTGCCGTTATCGGCACGCACATCCGCCGCCTGAAAAAAGAGAATCTGATTGGCCGTGTCCTTCTGTACCTCGTAGCCCACCGAGAGATGCGGCGGGGTATTGAGCGGGAAATAGATACGGAGCGGGATGTCGTTGATGGTGGTGTCCTTGAGCGCCGTATAGCGCAGGCGCGTTACCACGGTGTCGGTGATGAGCGTGGAATCGGCGGCATAATGCGTGGTATAGCTGTAGCGCACCGACTGCCGCTCGGCCTGACGGAGCCATCCTCGCAGCGCATGAGAGGGCGCAGGCGAGGCGACCCGAAGCGGGTCGTAGAGGCTGGCTTGGAGATCGCTCGGCTCATGCTTGCCCTGAAAGCACATAATAAGGACTCCTGTTAAAATAAGTATACCGGCCACCACGCCCAACCAAAGCCATACCCGCTTTCGGCGAGGGTGATGGTTCGGGACCGGTTCGGGAACGGTCGAGCGAGATGCCTGATTTCTCAGCTGCGACAAGTCGCCACTGAGCAAACGGATTTCATTGTCTTTAATTTCGTCCATAGTAATTTTAATAATTAGGTTGTAGGTTTATAGGTTGGCCTCTAAGGCCGATTTGAGATGCTTGAGTGCGTCCTGACTGAGCGAGAGCGTATAGATATTCGCATTGTTGTCCATCAGCTCCAACTTCTGCATAGAGGGCTGAATATGATAGACATAGCGCATATTGATGATATGCGAACGGCCGATGCGCACAAAAATGGCATCGGTGCCCTCCAACTGCTTAGCGATAATATCGTCCAAGCTCCCTAACTGGATGGTCCACTGGAAACTCGTGCCGTTGACAAGGTGAAAATTGCAATAGTTCTGGTCGGCAGAGATATACAAGATATGCCGCGTCTGAATACGACGAAGCTCGGTGGCGTTCGATATGGTGAGATAGGAGGCGGGCATAATTTCGGCTGCAAAGGTACTGATTTATTTGCACATAGCAAAAGTAAGCCCCCATTTTTGGCACAAAAAAAAGGACTACCTTGCGGCAGTCCTTATTATATAGGGTTTATTGAATGGCTTTGAAAAAGCTTTCGATACGGCCCCGTGAGGAGCCCCCTGCGCTACGCCCGATTAGGCGAGCTTATTGACGTAGATAGCCAACTTCGACTTCAGGTTAGCAGCCTTATTGGTGTGGATGATGTGACGCTTAGCCAACTTATCCAACATAGAGCTTACCTTAGGCAGAGCAGCTGCAGCAGCCGACTTGTCCTTGGTGGCACGCAAGTCGCGAACGGCGTTGCGAGCGGTCTTAGCATAATAATGGTTGCGAGCCTTACGAGTACTCGTTTGGCGGATACGCTTCAAAGAAGATTTGTGATTTGCCATCTTTCTGATTAGATGAAAATAGGGTTATACAAAAGGTTTACCTTTGAGGAAGGTTTTCTTTGCGTTTATTAGGTAGTCCATAGCAGAGTCGAACTGCTCTTTAGAGAATGAAAATCTCTCGTCCTAACCGATAGACGAATGGACCATGCTTTGGGCTCGAGCAGGCTCCTACCGAAGCTCGGAGCAGGCTCTCTCACGAAAAGCGGGTGCAAAGGTACGGCAAAAGTTTGGAATACACAAATTTTTAGAGAAAAAAGTGCATTTTTTTTGAGATGGTTCGGGAGTGGTTCGGGAACGCGAGGAAAATGAATCGGGAAAATGTAGAAAATTCGTTAATGTTGAATTAATAAATTATGGACGGTTTGGTAATCCCGTTTTTTTTTTTTACTTTTGCAGGGAAATATCTAATTAACAATGAACAATTAACAATTAACATGCAGAGCGGAGGAGAGAGTTAATTAGGAATTAGGAATGAGGAATGAGGAATTAGGAATTGGGAATGAATGGGGAATTAGGAATTAGGAATGAATGGGGGCGCATACTATGAGAATGAATACGTACGTACTATGAATACGTACGTACTATGAATACGAACGTACTATGATAATAAACACACTATGATAATCAATTCGAACATACTATGATAACGAACTCGAATACACTGATAGACAACAGCGAACAACTAAAGATGGTGGAGGCACTGAAAGAATGTCTGTCGCCCGACAACCATCTCACCCAAATAAAAATTGCTACAGGCTATTGGGATATCCCCGGATTGGCACTCATAGAACCTGAACTGAGGACCTTTATTCAAAACGGTGGCAAGCTGCAACTGCTCATAGGCAACGACCCTGTTGTACGCGCTTACCAACTCAACGACCCGCAATGCAAAGGGAAGTTTCCGCAAGACTACATCAAGAAAGACCTGCGAGAACTGGAAGTGAAGCCGGAGTATCAAGCCGCTACCGAACTGCTCGTTTCACACCTCGGCGGCAAAGACTCGGACGCACAAATACAAGTCTGCACGCTGCCCGAACAAGAGAACGGCGACAGCCGTTTTCTGCATGCCAAGTGCTACATCTTCATCGGACAGAATTACCGAAAAGGCATTGTCGGAAGCAGCAACTTTACCAAGAAGGGATTGGAAGACAACGATGAACTGAACTTCATTGAGACATCGTATGTCGTTGTAAACTACAATCCGCAACAAGGCGAGATATACAAAGGACACATCTACTGGTTTGACCAACTCTGGGAAACCGCCGTCGATTGGAGCGGAGAACTGCTGGTGGAACTGCAAGACTCGCCCAACAAACCGGCTCCGATAGAGCCGAACGAATGTATTACTCCCTACGACCTCTATATTCGCTATCTACAAAGCCAATTCGGCGATATGCTGGAGCCTGCAACCGACGACCTAATCAAGAGTTATCTTCCGAGCTATTACACGGCTTATCAATTCCAAATAGATGCGGTGAAGCAGTGTTACAGCATAATGAGACGATACGGCGGGTTCATTCTCGGAGATGTGGTCGGATTAGGCAAGACGGTGGTCGGGACACTGATTATCCGACGGTTTATAGACGAAGCCTCTTCGCTCGGACGACCGACAAGCGTACTGCTTATCACCCCGCCTGCCATACAGAAAGGATGGAGAGATACAATCAATGAGTTCGACGCCTGCCAAACGGCGCAGATAAATCCGTATGTTGATTTTCTAACCACCGGCAAGATACAAGGTTTTGTCGATGAGGTGGATACGGAAGACGACCTCTTTGCCGACAACGCCGAGACGTTTGACCAAGAACTCGGCAAGAAACACTACGGTCTTATACTGATCGATGAGAGCCACGGATTCCGCAACAATCAGACCAAAAAATACAAGGCACTCGATGCGCTGATAGGGAGGTCCAACCCTACGCCCTACATCGGGCTGCTATCCGCCACGCCGCAAAACAACGCTCCGCAAGACCTGCTGAGTCAGATTCGCCTATTCTTGCGAGAACCGAAGAATTGCCCGTTAGCGAAAGTGCCCGGAGGCGACTTGATTAAGTTCTTCAATGACGTGCAACTCCTGTTTAACGACCAAAGAAACAATACGAACAAGGCGGAGCAACAAAAAGCCATCAAGCGTATCTCCGAATCTATTCGCGATTGCGTCCTGTCCGACTTGGTGGTACGACGCACAAGAGCCGACATCAAAGCAAACTATCCGCAAGACAGCCGACAGCTGCATTTCCCGAGCATAGAGGGACCACACGAGATACAATACGCCATGAGCAGCCGTCTGGCGCAGCTGTTTGCAGACACAATGGATTGTATCTGCCCGATGAATGAGAATGGGGAACTCATGCTGCTTACCGACCACAACATCGGCTTCTACCGCTATGCTGCCATTGCCTATTTTGCCGACGAGAGCAACAAGAAACTCTACGAGAAGAACAACTTGACCGTAGAAGGCATTACGCGCGACCTTGAGACCATGATGCGTATCCTGCTCGTGAAACGACTGGAGAGCAGCTTTGCAGCCTTCAGGGAATCGCTGGAACACCTGCTGCAGAACACGGAGATTATGCTGTCGATGCTCGATCACGATGCCGTGTTTGTATGCCCCGACATCGATGTGAATGCCGAGTTCCGGAGCAAAGATAATCCGGATGAGTTGCTGCCCTTCGACGAGGCGGCCGAAAACATACGCAAAAAAATAGCCAAGAAACGGGGCAACAACCGAGAATTCCATGCTGCCGACTTCGACAAACAATACAGAGCGGATATTCTGCAAGATATTCGGCTGATAGAGAAACTCTGCGAGCGTTGGCAACAAAACGACGAAGACCCTAAATTCGATGTATTTAAGCAGGCACTCAAAAAAGAACTGTTCGACCCGAAAATCAACAACCCGCAGAGACTGGTTATATTTACCGAAGCTATCGCCACGCAAACGGACATTGTTCGATATGCTCGTGAGCAGGGGCACCGTGTACTGACTATCTCCTCGAAAAACCGAGACGAGAAAGCCAACATCATTGCGGCAAACTTTGACGCCAACTACAAAGGCGACCAACGAGACGACTACGATGTGCTGGTAACAACAGAGGTGCTTGCCGAAGGGGTGAACCTACACCGTGCGAATGTGATACTCAACTACGATGCGCCTTGGAACTCCACCCGACTCATGCAGCGTATCGGGCGTGTGAACCGTATCGGCTCTAAAGAGGGCAAAGTGCATGTATTCAATTTTTTCCCCACCGGCGAAGGCAATAATACTATTCACCTAATAGAGAAGACCTACGCCAAACTGCAGTCGTTCCATGTGCTATTCGGCGAAGACAGCAAGATATTCAGCCAAGCGGAGGAGGTGGTGTCTGTGGACCTGACGCACAACATACAATCCACCTTTGAGGGCGATACATCGCCCGACGGCGAGTTTATCAGAGAACTGCGGGAGTTCCAACAAGCACACCCGCTCGACTACCAACGGATACAAGCGATGCCATGGGGACTGCAACTCGGAGGACAACTGTCCGCCAACGGGCAAGCACTCGTTGCCTACACGGACGAGCAGAGTGTCGGGCTGCTGCCTTTACGACGCACGGCAACAGACGCAAAATGGGAGGTGGTATCCTCCTACGACACGATGGCGTATCTTCGTTGTGCGCCCGATGCGGTGTTTGAGAAAGGAGCGGCTCTCTCGGAAGAACTGCAAAATACCGCCCACAAAGAATACATCAAGCATTACAACAAACGCTTTGGAAACCAGCAACAGGCTAAAACTAATCAGGCACTACAGGCGCTTAAGGAAATACAGGAACAATGTAACCCATCCGACCGCAAACTGATAGGCGACATAGCGCAAATTATACGAGGAGGGAATAATCATGCCGCCAATACAATTATCAAGTTTAACGACGAGCGACAGAAACAAGCCCTGTTCGACAGTATGGAGGGCGTTGACCTTAGCCAATGGCTGCACAGAACTTTTGACAAGATGGTAGAAAACGCCCGCACCAAACGAGGAGAGGCGGAAATTGCCTTCTGGGAAAACAAATAACCATTCAAAAAACCAATTACTTATGAACGAAAAGATACTACAGGGAGATTTCCCCGGCATGCAAGCATTAGTCAACGAGGTTCTCATCCCCGTTCTCCGTCCCGACGACTTCGACATAGAAGACTATATCGATATTACGGAGGATTATGCGGACAAAGCCAAAAACGCACACATCCAAGAAGTCCGCCGATATACGCAAAGTATATCTTTCGGCGTCTATGCGCTCGAATTCTACGAGATAATACTCGAAGACCGCTGCGATATTCGGCATGCACGGGTCGGCATACAAAGCATAATCCGAAGCGAGATGCAGAGCTACTCGAATGCGCTCATCGTATTCCACTACGCCACTCCCGACAACCGTACATGGCGGCTTTCGTATGTGAATAAAGGCAAGAGCCAAGCCGACAGCACCTCCGCCAAACGATATACTTACCTGCTGGGCAAAAACTACACCTCACGCACCTTTATTGAGCGACTACGCGTTCTGCAGAAAACGACTTGTATTGATGAGGAGGCACTGCTCAATGCGTTCTCGGTGGAAGCACTTACCAAGGAGTTCTACCAAAAGTTATTTAACTGGTATCTGTGGGCAAAAGATAAGAAGACTGGTGTTACTTTCCCAAATAGTCCCGATACAGAGGCAGACGACAGAGATAAGATTGAGATAAAAATGATACGTTTGGTCACTCGTATGCTCTTTGTGTGGTTTATTAAACAGAAACAATTGGTGCCAAACAATTTGTTTAATGAAAAAGAATTACACAGTATCCTTCGCAATTTTGATTCACAATCCGCAAAACAAGGTAACTACTACAATGCCATTTTGCAAAATCTTTTCTTTGCAACTCTTAACCAAGAAATCAAACATCGTGCATTTAGCGAGGCACCTTCTAAAGGGGAAAGTTCAACCTATACTATCAAGAGTTTGTATCGCGACTCTCAATCTCAATCGTGGTTTAACTTTCCTGAGAAAAACAGGCAACAGCAAATAATGGATTTATTCTGTGAAATACCCTACCTGAATGGTGGACTGTTTGATTGTTTGGATAAATATGAGAATATAGACGGAAAAATTAAACCTATTTTCTATTATGATGGTTTTAGTAGTCAGGATACACTATCGCCTAACGGGAACTTGAAATACCGTGCTTTCATTCCCAATAATCTGTTCTTTGCTGATGAACACGAAGAGATTGTGACGGATAACGGAAGCCAACAGAAAGTAATGGTTATGGGGCTTATCCGTATTTTTGAGCAATATAATTTTACGATAGAAGAAAACTCACCAACAGATACGGAAATATCACTCGACCCTGAATTATTGGGACATGTGTTTGAGAATCTGTTGGCCTCTTACAACGAGGAAACCCAAAAAACGGCGCGCAAATCAACAGGCTCTTTCTATACTCCACGAGAGATTGTAAACTATATGGTCAATGAAGCCATTATCTCCTATCTGCTACAGAAAAAATATGATGAAACTGCAATACGATTGTTAGTGGAGCAAGGGGATGCATCTGCTATTGATTGTCCTGAAAAATTGATTTCGGATATTAAAGCCATGACAGTCCTTGACCCTGCTTGCGGTTCAGGAGCATTCCCAATGGGCTTCTTACTTAGAATGACAGAGTTAATAGAATTACTATCTGTCAATGATTTTGATAAATATCAGACGAAGTTGGATATTATTCGTCATTGTATCTATGGGGTAGATATTCAACCTATTGCTATGCTGATATGCAAATTACGTTTCTTTATTTCTCTTATCTGTGATAGTGAAAAAGATCCGAACAAAGAAAACTTTGGCATCACTCCTCTGCCAAGTTTGGAGACTAAATTTGTAGCAGCCAATACATTACGCAGCGCAGATGTAAAGTCTTTTGATTCTGATTGGTCAAAAGATGAAAACCTGACGCAATTGAAAGAAAAATTACTGGCTCTTCGCACAAATGTCATCAATGTGCGCACATTCAATGAAAAATGGGAAAATATACGCAAAGATGATGAGATATGTAGAGAAATTGAACAATATATCATTCAACATAGTTCAAAACCAAATGAGGATAAAATTAATTGCTTAAAACGAGAAATAGAAAAATGTAAACAGGAAATGGCGTGTTATACCGGTGAATGTTGGGTCGAAGATACAGTAGCACAGACCTCATTATTTGAGACCACTTCACCAACTCTATTTCGTCATGACATCAATAAAGAGAAACGAGAACATCTAAAGGTTCAAATAAAACAATGTGAAGCAGATATACAACGAGAACAGGAAAAGTCAATCACAAAAGGTTTTGAAGCCGCAGTAGAGCAAGTTACCACAAAGTGGAATCCTCATAACCAAAATGCAGAAGCCTCTTTTTTTGACCCTGAGTGGATGTTTGGCATTACTAATGGCTTTGATGTCGTCATTGGAAACCCGCCGTATGTTTCTACTAAAGGTACTACTACTGATAAGAAAATATATGAACATGAATTCGGTTTTTCCGATGACTTGTATAATCTTTTCACATTCAAGGGGTTGTCATTGACCAAACAAGGCGGAACATTGACCTATATTATGCCTAAAACGTTTTGGACAACACAGACAAAACGCAATATGCGTGACTTGTTGTTGTCCAAAAACATCCGCTATATTTTTGATACTGCTAACCCTTTTGAGTCTGTAATGGTGGATACCTGTATTTTGCAGGTAATCAATACTCCGTTTGAACCTACACACGAAATTCACTTTTTGGATGGTAGCAAAGACTTGAAGAATCCGATAGTCTTTGCCCCTATCAAACAATCAGTTTACATCGAGACACAGAATGCTGTCATATTCAAACCTACCGAGTTTAATATGAAAGTATGGGGACAATTCAATCAAAAAGTAAAAGCCTTGTATGATAAGTGGTGGGATAAAATCAAGACTTCGCGGGATATAGAAAAGAATAAAGCATCGTTGGAAGAATATCGCTCAAGTCTTAAACCAGGGGATGTGGCTCTGTTAGGGTGTCTCACTGAAGGCGGACAAGGACTTGCTACTGCTAATAATGGCAAATATATTGCCATTCGCAAATCATCAAAATGGGCTGATAATGTTTATGCCTCACGCCCGAAAAAACTGAGCGAAGCCCTCAGTAAATATCCAAAAATTGCGGACTATATTGGGCACTTGACTCCGGATCAATTTATTAAACAGAGTACAGAACCGGAAATTGCGGATACATTTGATAGTATAAAAGAGCATTTCGGACGAGATGTTTTCGGGCAAGGCTACCTCTATAAACTTATTGATGATTGTGAAATCGCAGATGTTGATTCTCTTACAGAGGATGAAAAACAAAACGGCATAGATACATCAAAACCATACTATGTCCCTTATGATAAGGGAGATAAAGATGGTAATCGGTGGTATTTGGAAACTCCATTTGCTATTGCATGGTCTAAAGAAAATGTCCATTTCTTGAAGACAGATCCAAAGGCACGTTATCAAGGATATTCGTTCTTCTTTAAGGAGGGTTTTTGTTGGACAGATATTAATTCAACATTCCTCAAAGCACGATTAAAATCCAAAGGTGTATTTGATGTTGTGAGTATGTCTCTCTTTACTCAAACTTCTTTACCTGATTGGTTTTATGTATGTTTGATAAATACGAATTTAATGAGTTTCTATGTAGATAACTTCATTAATAATACCTCGCACTTTCAAATTAATGATGCACGACAAACGCCTATTGTGATACCGACCTTAGAGCAAATAGAGAACTTTGAGAGTATCTATAATAGAGCATATGATGCTCAAACGAATGACAGTATTTCAGAAACAGAAAGGTATAATTTGCTTCAAAGTATCCAAAGCGACTTGGATAATGTCGTTAGGAAACTTTATGGGATAAGTATGTTATAGATTCGTTCTATCTGTGCATTGATATTTGCTTGAATGGATGAGTTACTACTATAACTCCCTTGTTTTTGCAAATCAAATGCTTGCCTAAATAAAGACATTGTCTGTTCCATCTGTATTTGTGAAGGTATTACAATAGGAAGTACTCTAAAATCGTTAATTTGCAGGTTTACACTGGCGTTGATGAATGTTTTTAGATAATTGTATATAAACTTGGAGTTTAGTAATG
>CAVHGD010000066.1:0-9903 GCA_963635385.1 Dialister sp. CAG:486
GTTATATACCGTGCATTTTATAGCAACTAATGGGGTAGACATGGTATGGTAATGAATTAAGATGTATGCAAAAGATGTATGTTTTTACACTTGTGTCGGGATGGCGTCTTTTCGGTGGTAGGCTATCAGGCCTTCTACAGGGTCTTGCATTATTTGCCCGAGCAGCAGTCCGTGGTCCGATACGGCTTTCTCCAAAATGGGTTGATAGTAGTAGGCTATCGACCCCACAAACGATACGGGCATCGACTCTTTTTCATCCGCATTTTGGTAGTACTGCACCACATTGCGCTCCACAAACGAGCAGAAATGCCGATACACCAAGTCAAATATCCGTGGGTCGTCAATGTTCTCTGCACAGAATCGTGAGAGGTCTGCTAACCATCGATTGGCCATCGGCATACGATAGACATGTTCTATTATGTCGGCTTGCGTCAGTTGGTATTGCGCTAAGAACTTCTCTTTCAGGTCCTCGCCCAATTGGTTTTTCAGCAGGTCGCTCACCAATCGACGCCCCAATACAGCCCCGGAGCCCTCATCGCCTAAGATGTATCCCAATGCAGGCACGCCCCACTCTATCTCTCGCCCATTGTACAAGCACGAGTTCGACCCGGTGCCCAATATACAAGCCACGCCTCGTTGGTCGCCAAGCAGTCCTCTTGCCGCTCCCACCATGTCCGACGCCACAAACACTTCCGCCTTGCGGAACACTCGCCCGACAGCCTCTTTCACACTATCTATCTTGGTCGGAATACACCCCGCTCCATAGAAAAACACATTGGTTATCGTGCCGGCCCATAGTTGTTTGGCCATCTGCGGCAACAGTCGTTCCGATAGTATGCCGCTCATCTCGTCCACCGACTGAAACAGCGGATTTACCCCTTCGGTATAGTATTCAGCCGAATGCCCATTGGCTGCCATAAGGCACCAATGGGCTTTTGTCGAGCCGGAATCTGCTATCAGTATCATATTCTATTCGTGCTTCGAGTTTCGGTAGCCGGCTTCTACGGCGGCCTTGTTGGTAGCCACTATGGCTTCGCCTTTGCGTTGGAACACACGCGCCACACCGGCCACCATCTTGTCGTAGTCAATACCCAGCATAGGGATTGCCGCACCCAGCAGCACCATGTTTGCCGCTTGTGCAGGGGCACCGGCCTCTTTGGCGAGGGCATCTACATCTAATAGCACATGGTTCTTGTGCGAACGGATATGCCCCAATACTTCCTCAATATTCGGATAGTTTGGGATGTTCACAAAAGGAACGGACGAGGAGACAATCCATCCGTCGGGTTTCAGGTATTGCAGATAGCGCAGCGCCTCCATCGGCTCCAACGAGATGATAAGGTCCGCCCCGCCACGCGCTATCAAGTCCGAGTGAATCGGTTCGCTCGATAGGCGCAGGTTGGATTGTACATCGCCTCCACGCTGACTCATACCGTGCACTTCCGCTTGCTTCAGGTACAGTCCTTCGGCAAGGGCAGCCTCGCCTATTACGGTAGCAATCGAGAGGATGCCTTGTCCTCCAACACCCGCTAATATAATATCCTTTTTCATACTAATGTCTGTTTTTTATGCAACAATCAACACGCCTGCCAAATGGAATCTATTGAATACTCAGCCACGCCTGCCAAAAGGGAATCCATAGAATACACTGCAGCTATGCCTGTTGATTGTTAATTTTTAATTATAAATTACCGCTTGTAGAACAGGACAAGAACAAGGTAAAACCATGGAAAAAACAAGGAAACCTCACCTTGCCTGTCCTTTGTTAATAATTAATCAAATATCCGGCAACCATGTATGTTTTATTAGTTAACTGCTAATTAGCTCTGCCTATTTTTCTAAGAAGATCAGAGAATATGCATGTTAACTGTTAATTATTAATTTCCCTTGCGGAGATGGCGCTTCAGCGTTTGAATGCACTCGCGGCGTGCCACTACCACCGATACACCGGCATAGTCAATCTCTTCACGCAGCACTTGCTTTATCTCGTCCATGTTCTTGGGCAGCGGCACTACCACCCGCACATGCTCTTTCTCAACGCCCAATCCGTAGCAAATCTGCTCTATGCGTCCCGTACCGGCAGAGTCTTGTCCGCCCGTCATACCCGTGGTCAGGTTGTCGGAGATAAGCACCACCACATTCGCATGGCTGTTCACGCAGTCGAGCAGGCCTGTCATTCCGGAGTGCGTAAAAGTAGAGTCGCCTATCACGGCAATGGCGGGGTGCTGTCCTGCATCCGCAGCCCCCTTGGCCATCGTAATCGATGCGCCCATTTCGACGCAAGCATGGATGGCGTGGAAAGGCGACAGCGCCCCTAATGTGTAGCAACCGATGTCGCCAAAGATACGCGGCTCGGTATATTCGCGTGCCACTTCGTTGAGGGCAGCATACACATCTCTGTGTCCGCAGCCTTGGCAGAGTGCGGGCGGGCGGTTCACCACAATGGTGTCGGCCTCACGGGTCGGCAGAGCGTCCATGCCCAATGCCTTGCGTACGCAGTCGGGCGTCAGTTCGCCCATGCGAGGCAGGTCGCCCGTCAGGCGTCCTTTGATGATTATGTCCGACGGCACAAGCCCCCGAATAAGTTCTTCCACTATCGGCTGCCCCTCTTCGATTACTAAAATCTCTTTTGCCCCATCGGCCACCATCGAGTCAATCAGTCCTTTCGGCAACGGATATTGCGCCACTTTCAGTATCGAGCAGCCCATCTCCGTGCGGTAGTTTTCAATCAGGTAGTTGTAAGCAATACCCGTGGCCACAATAGCTTTTTCGGGGTGCGCCCCCTTGGTATAATGGTTGTAGGCCGATAGGTTGCTTTCTTCCACAAAAGTCGGTTGTGCCGCTACCAGCTCCGCATAGTTTTTCTTCGCAAAGGCAGGCAGCAAAATAAAGTGGTGCACATCCTTCGGCAGCGAAAGCACATTCTGTTTCGGCTCGCCGTCTGCCGTATTCACCACCGCCCGCGAGTGCGCCATACGGGTTGTTACACGCAGCAGAATCGGGGTCTTGAGGCGCTCCGACAGCGCAAAAGCGGTCTGTGTCATATCGTACGCCTCCTGTTGATTGCTCGGCTCGAAGCAGGGAATCATCGCAAATTTTGCATAGAAACGGCTGTCCTGTTCGTTCTGCGACGAGTGCATCGACGGGTCGTCGGCAGCCACTACGACCAATCCGCCATTCACCCCGGTTATAGCCGCATTCATAAAGGCATCCGCGCACACATTCATCCCCACATGCTTCATACATACTAATGCCCGTTTCCCCATATACGACATACCGAGTGCCGCCTCCATAGCCGTTTTCTCATTGGTTGCCCAGCGGCAGAAAATAGCGGGTTCTGCTGTGGCACAAGGCTTGTCTGCGGCCGCACGCTGCTTCCGAGCCTCGTAGAGTTGGATGTACTCGGTGATTTCGGTGGACGGCGTGCCCGGATAGGCATACACACCGCTCAGCCCTGCGTCAATAGCGCCTTGCGCTATCGCCTCATCGCCTAATAGTAAATGCTTCATACTAGTATTTTTTAGAAGGTTATTGGATTATTGTCTTGTGTGCGTCACCGGTTTCGGCCTCCCCTATTTCACGAGCCGCCTATGTTCGCGAACGCCGGCCGTTTCTCAACTATTCAACTAACTATTCGTGGTTTGCAGTATCGTGCGTATCGACTTACCGACATTGATAAGGTGGTCGGCAATACGCTCCGAGTCGCTCGCAAACTCCAGATATTCCGCCCCGACCACGGGCGTATATTCGTCACGCGAGAGCCGCTCCACATTGCGATCCGCCATCTTGTCCGTTAGCGTATCCACCAAGTCCTCATGCTTGTTGGCGTCGTTCAGTGCGTCCATGCTCACCTCCATATACGCTTTCATAACATATTGATACACAGAGAATACACCCTCTCGCACCTCTTCTATCTCCTCTTTTATCTGCTCCGAGAAACTGACTTTATGGTCACGCAGCACCTCGGCGTACTCAATGATATTCGTTGCATAGTCCCCCACCCGTTCGAGGTCGCCGATACAGCGTATCATCGACGACAGGAAGCGGTGGTCCACCTCGTTCAACGGCTTGGAGTTCAACTGCACCACATATTTTATTAGGTAGTTGTTCAGGTAGTTCAGTTGTGCCTCGTTGCGGTCAAACTCCTCTTTGTTCTTGAAATCGAGTGTCGAGATGGTATAGACCGCCAAGTCGTAGTTGTGCATCGCCACAGCCGCCATGTGTTCTATCTCCAGTTTCACCTGACGCACCGCAATAATAGGCGTGCGCAACATCTTCTCATCCACAAAATAGAAGTGCGGTTTGGCAGCCTGTCCTTCCTCTTCCGTCAGTTTGTCTGGTATCATCCAGCACACCGTCTTCACCAGCAGATTTGTCAGCGGCAGGATAATCACCACCGTCGTGCAGTTGAATATCGTGTGGAACATCGCCAACTGCAACTGCGGAGCCGACGGGAACATCCGTTCAAACAGTATTCCGAAATCTAATGCACCGCTCGTCACGAGATACATCACACCGGCTGCCAGCATGAATACAATCACACCGAAGCAGTTGAATATCAAGTGCATGAGCGCCGTTCGCTTGGCATTTTTGCCACTTGTCATACCGGCAATGATAGCCACTACGCACGAGCCGATGTTCGAACCGAGCGTCAGGTAAATACCCTGATTGAGCGAGATAAGCCCCGTCACCACCATCGTTATCGCCACCGAAGTCATCACCGACGACGATTGAATAATGGCGGTAAAGATAGCGCCAATCAGCACTAATAGTATCGGGTTGCTAATCGAGGCGAGGAACACCTTCACGGCGTCCATCTCGGCAAACACGCCCATCGAGTCCGACATCATACTCAGTCCGACAAAGAGCATACCGAATCCTGTCAATATACCGCCCACCGTCTTCCACGAGTCCCGCTTGCTGAATAGCGAGATAAACGCCCCCACGCCGGCAAAGGCAGCAAATATAGCCGTTGTCGATAGTCCGCCTTCCGAGGACAAACCAAGTGCCACAATCTGCGCCGTCACGGTTGTACCGATGTTCGCGCCATAAATAATCGTAGCGGCTTGTGCCAACGACATAATACCCACATTCACAAAGCCGATCACCATCACGGTGGTGGCTCCGGACGACTGAATGGCGGCAGTACTGAGCGTACCGATGGCCACGCCAATCAGTTTGTTGTTACCCACTTTCGAGAACAGGGCTTTCAGGTGTTCACTGCTTGCCGACTCGAGGTTGCTCGACATCATTTGGCACGCCACCAGAAAGATACCTATTCCGGCAATAAGCATTAAGATAGCAGAGATTGCTGTAATAATCATAAGTATATTTTTTGCTAACTGTATGTTTCCTTATAAAAGACGTCTGACACTTACTTTGTAAACGGACGCTACGCGTATTACAATGAATTATAATAAATTATTTCTCCAAATACACGAAAAATTATTCAAATATTTCATAAATATATTTGAGATATATTTGGATTCATATTTGAACCCATATTTGAATAATTCGTGGCAATATTTGTTTCAATAAACACCATTTTTTGTTTTTATGAATAATCTATGTCCATACAGCGATAGCCGTCCGTTCAAAAGGAGCCACTGTCCATTGCAATCAGAGCATGATTCCGGAACCCGTCGATGTATATCTCCAGCGGCTGCTCCACCCGTACATGGCGCACATACGCTGTTTCCTCCACCGCCTCCATGCCGTCGAGCACCGCATCGTTTAGCACATCCGCCGTGCGGGCAAAGGGATTGACATTCACATAGCCCACATTGAACGAAGTCATGTTTTGGAAAAAGTGCGACCCTTGGCTCGGGTCCACTTGAAAGTCACGCAGACTGCATTCCACCAGCACTTTCGCCTCGCTGATGTCGCTCCATTGCACGGGCAGCCCCAGTGTCGGTATCTGTGACCCGATACGCCCGTACGCCAACAGCACATACCCCTTCCCCTCTTGCCGCATGCGGGTGTTCCATTGCCGCAGTGTCTCCGCCATTTCGCGTGTCCGCAGCACATCAAACGCCTCTCGACGCAGGTAGATTATATCCCGCACGCCCTCCACTCGCCCAACGCCTAATGCGCTGTCCGACAGCACTATCGGGTTGCTTTGGTCGATGTGTTCCCAATCCACTTGAGCGGTCAGTCCGTCAGCCGAAATCGGCCGTATCTGCAGCACGTTGAATAGCGCAGGCTCGTGCAGCAGATTGGCGGCGAATTCTATCTCTACAGGACATTTTATCTCCTCTTCGGCGATGTGCAGCAGCGTTGTCAGAATATCTGCCAGCGGGAACGTGTTGTACTTCAGTATCGGCGCAAACGTCACGCACCGCATGCCTTGCCCGAAGCACGAATCCACCATGCGTTGGTTCTCGAAGTCGTAGGTCGAAGCCACTTTGCGCAGCGAGGCAAACCCTTCGCAATCGCTCACCGACAGCCGGCAGAGGTTCACCGCATCGTCTATCGAGGTCTTAAATCGTTCGGGGGCGAGGTCGAGTGCCAGCATGGTCTGTTGCGTCTCCCGCATGGCCAGTTCGGGCGTCGAAGTCTGAATGATATGTTTCGGATAGCGTGGCGAGAAGCGCAGCACCTGCCCTCCGTCCACCACCATCTTGCCTAATCCGTAGGCGAGTTTCACGATGCCGTCTTCAGGCTTTTCGTACCCCACGGGGTAGAAGTTGATGCTCCGTGCCACGCCGCTCAGCGTCGGGAAGTAGTAGTTTCCCTCCTGTTCGCCGCACACCTCTTGCACTACAATGGCCATTTTTTCCTCCGACAGCACATTCGCCGTCGAGGTGATGTACCCGCGCGAGGCGGCAAAATACACCGAGGCATAGACCGACTTCACCGCCTTGCTCAGCAGCCGCAGTTGTTGGTCTTCGTTCTCCGTGTGCGGTATCATATAGGTCGAATACACCCCCGCAAACGGCTGATAATACGAGTCTTCCAGCTTGCTCGACGAGCGCACGGCCAGCGGTCGGTGCGTCACACGGATAAACCGTCGCAGCGCCTCCGTCAGGTCTTGTGGCAGCGTCGAGGCAACAAACTCCGACAATATCTCCTCGTCGGAGATGTCCGAGTTTATCACATATTGCAGCCCGTTGTCGTGGATAAAGGTGTCGAACGAATCGGTCGTTATCACCATCGTTCGCGGCACCAGCACCCGCACATTCTCCCACTTGTTGTAGAGGTCGTATTTCTGCAGAATATGGTTCAAGAAAGCCAGTCCCCGACCTTTTCCGCCCAGTGCCCCTTTGCCGTATCGGGCGAACCAAATCGTGTCGTTGTAGGTGTCGGGATGATACTTCGCCACCACACCGAGCGCTTGGTTAATGCGGTAGTCGTGAATCGTTTTTATGTTGATGGCGCGTATGTTCTCTATGTCGCCGTCGTCTTTGATTTTCAGCGGACTGACCCGTTTCCCGACCTCGAACAACCCGCGGGCAAACAGCCACTTACTCAGATAGTTGTTGTCCGACAGCCGACGGAACGCCTGTGCCGATATGGTCGAAATGATATGTTCAAAGCCTTCGAGGTCGTTGGCGCGTGCTATCTCCTC
Organism: Dialister sp. CAG:486; assembly: GCA_963635385.1. GTDB lineage: Bacteria > Bacteroidota > Bacteroidia > Bacteroidales > Paludibacteraceae > Colicola. The sequence continues at coordinate 7,568 of CAVHGD010000066.1, forward strand.
GCCGGTCTGCGGGTCTATGGCCACAAAGTCGCCGAAGCCGAACTCCCGCCCGATGTATTCACTCAGCTCTTGGGTCAGGGTCTTCGACTTTTTCACAATGAACCCCACCCGCAACTGCTTTGCGATGGTGCGCATCGACTCTTGCGACGACTGCAGCAGGAACGGCATGGTGGGATTGTCCTTGCGTATAAGCCGGCAGAGGTCAACCCCCGCATCCAACTTTTCTTTTTCCGACGGGTCGCCTCGGTGCACCACGAATCCAATATCGGAAATCACGCCGATGATGTTATCCCGATAGCGGCTGTAAAGCGCCAGCGCATCGTCGTAGCAGGTGGCCATCAGCACTTTCGGGCGGGCACGCTTGCGCCGCAACTGCTGTTTCTCGTTGAGGGCATCGCGAATGGCTATGCTGTTCTGTTGTAGAATCAGTTTGTAGAGCAGGGGCAGATAGGTGGAGTAATAGCGTACGGAGTCCTCCACCAAAATAATTGCTCGAACCCCTTCTTCAAGAATGTCGTGTTCGGCATTCATACGGTCTTCGAGCAATTTAATGATAGCGATAATCAAGTCTGCGGAGTTGTTCCAGCAGAAGAAATAGTCTATGTCGGGCTGCCCCTGCGGCTGAATATGGCTGAATACTTCCTTTGAGAAGGAGGAGAGCAGGACGATGGGTGTCTCGGGCGCCAGTTGTTTCATGCGGTGGGCAAAGTCGAACACGCCCTCGATACCAACGTTGTATACGGTAATCACGAGGTCGTATTGTTCGCCGGCTTCCACACGCCTAAGTGCATCGTCGGTTGTCACGGCACGGATAATGGCGGGCGGGTTACTCAGATTGAGTTCGGCGTATTCTTCAGCGATTTGCACATCGATGTGTCCGTCTTCCTCGAGCGCGAAACTGTCGTAGTTGTTGCATACAAGGAGAATACGCCGTATTCTCCTCGCCATGAGTGATGTATAGTCTCCGCTTTCCATGCGTCTATCCTCGCCTATCTTTTTGTCTAATGCCGTTCTATTTCGATGTGTTATATTCCCCTCTCGCTCCGCTCACGAAAAATAGAGAAAAATGAAGCTGCTTTTGTCTATTTTCTTCCCTTTTTCTTGCCGCTTGCGGCATAGGAGACAACCATCTCCCACTCGCCCCGCTCACGAGAAAGAAAGGAACCCAATGAATCCTACTCCTTTATTTCTTTCATTTCTCTTGCCACGCAGTAGCAAAGGAGACAGTCCTGCTTTCGCTTGGCGTTCCTCCCTCGCTTGGCACTTCTCCCAAACAGCGCACAAAGGTACGCTTTTTTTTTGGACCCTGCAACCCCGCCCCACCACTTTTCCCAACTCTCTCAAAACTCCGCCCCCACTCTCCCCCACCTTCCCCAAAACTCAATCCCAATTTCCACCCGACTCTCCCCCAACTCTGTCCTACCTATTCCCCCACTCCGTCCTACCTCTCCCCCCACTCGGCCCATACTTCACCACGACTATTCTCCAACTATCCCATACCTATTCAAAACCTCTCCATCACCCCCGCCCGCACGCTTAACTATTTTTACCAATACTTTTCCGAATCTAAATCGCACCTTTCTCTTGTGTGAGTGCAGAAAATGTCGTACCTTTGTCGGACCAACCATGAAGTATTACCGAAGCATTACCGAAGCATAACCGAAGCATAGCCGAAGTATTTAGCGCTTCTGAGTATAGGTAGAGTATAGGCAGCGTATAGGACACCCATCCCAAAATCGTACAAACAATTAACAACCAAAGCATATAATTTATAATTCTTGATTCATAATTAGAAGAAATTCCTAATTAGAAGAGTACTCCTACTTCCAACCCGAAGCATATAATTCATAATTCATAATTCTTAATTCATAAATTCATAATTAGAAACAGTGGCACGAATAGATTTTTCCGACCCCATAGCATCGATGAGTGGTCGTTTTTCAGACAGAGACAAGGTGTATATGCGTACTCGTTACGGCCGTACGCACGCGTATGCAGTGAAGCGCCCGTATGAGGGTCCTCGCACGGAGCAGCAGAAGACGAACTCGTCATCGTTTGGCGAGGTGTCGAAGCAGGTGCATGCCGAGATGTCGGACCCGGTGCGCCGTGCCTATTGGGAGAAGGAGTTTGCGGCGTATACTAGGAAGTACAACCCGCCCTCGAAGCGTCCGGAGAGTTCAAACTGTATCCCGATCTATAACTCTCGCCGCCCATCCGTTATCAAGTCCCTCTACGGCTACATTTTCCACACTCTCCACACCCAACTCAAGCAATCCCAACACCCCCAACAAACCCAACAAACCCAACAATCCGACCAATCAGAATAGACACAGCAG
>CAVHGD010000066.1:10018-12009 GCA_963635385.1 Dialister sp. CAG:486
TTCCTAATTCCTAACTCCTAATTCCTAATTCTTAATTAGAAAAAAGCTCCTTCCGCCATCCCTGCCCCGATAGCGGTTTCTTAGTGCGGGATATTATCCCGCCCGCATGAGCCGCAAGGCTCAGTTGCCCATACTTTGCCAACTATATACAACTATATACAACTAGATCAACTAGATACAACTATATATCAACTAGATGCAACTATATTAACTACATACACTTGTCCGTCCTATGCGGGCGCAGGTGCCCTCCCCGATTGAGCCACAAGGCTCAGTTACCCCAATAATGCTCTACCCTATCTAAAAATCCAGTTATCCGGATATAACAGATAACCAATCCCCCATCCTCACCCCAACACAAAAAACTCCCCTCTCTCTTGCCGATTTCCCTAAAATGTAGTACTTTTGCAGCCGAATTAGACCATTAGGCAGAGAGGGGTGCGCCTATGGTCTGCAACACATACACTCCTTAATAGCGTTTGCTATTGTTCTATTCGCATTGAAACCTCAGAAACTTCAATACAACAGAATACGAACAAGTCAAAGCAAACGCCCGTGCTTTTCGTGCGGGCGTGACTTGTATTCTGTAAGGCAATTCTGAGGGCCGCAATGCGAGCAAGTTACGCTCGCATCTTTTGTGTATAGGGCAATGGTATGCACAGAAACAAAATACCATGGCGACATCCGTACTGAGTTTTGAACAGCAGGCACATCGAGTAGCCCAAATACGAGGCTTTGAGAAATCTACTATCGGTTCCCATATCATCTATTTGAAAACCTATCCGAGTGTAGATTCTCCGTTGCGCATAGATTTTTTGAATAAACGATTCGACTACCCCGAGGGTATCAAGATTCACCGTGAAACAACTTGCAACTTCTCTGCGCCGGAGAACCTCGTTGTCTTTGAATGTGTCGAGGCATTGCTCTCTATGGGGTACAAGCCGTGGCAACTCGTATTAGAAAAGGGCGTACCGGGAGGACATAAGGACGCCGGCGGATATTGTGATATCACCGTGCAAGATAACGAAGGTGTGCCATACATCATCATCGAGTGCAAGACCACTACGGGAGAGGAGAACGATGAGTTTCAGAAGGCATGGTCGGATACACGCCGCAATGGCTCGCAGTTGTTCAACTATTTCAACTCCAACCGTCAAGCCAAATTCCTATGCCTTTATGCCTCTCGTCTGCAAGATAATGAGATATTGCGCGACTATCGGCTTATCTCCATGCAAGACAATGACGACTATCTTAAGGCGAACAAGTCGTTGAAAGGCTATAAACATGTAACCCAAGAGGGCGGCACACGCGATGACTATTTCCGGGTATGGCGAGAAACCTACCAATCAGATTATTTGACAAGCGGTCTCTTCGAAGACGGTGTACAACCTTTTGAAATTCACGAGCAGAAAAGAACGATTGATAATTTGATTACGCCTCCTGATACCAACTACATCAAGAGCAAATACAACGATTTTGCCACTATCCTGCGCAAGCACAATGTGTCAAGCCACGAGAATGCTTTCGACAAACTGGTGAATCTTTTTCTGGTCAAAGCCGTCGACGAGAGCCGCAACCAAGACAACTTGAAATTCCTTTGGAAAGGGGCATCCTACGACGATGACTATTCTTTCCAAGACCGTTTGCAGGAACTCTACCAAATAGGGATGAAAGAGTACCTCGGTGAGGAGGTCACCTATATCAAAGATGAGCAGGTAGAACAGGCATTTCGTATGCAAAAGAACGACCCTGATGCCATCAAAGATACTATTCTGCAGTTCTTTCGCCAACTGAAATTCTACTCCAATAGCGATTTTGGCTTTCTCGATGTGCATAACGAGCAACTGTTCCGACAGAATGCCGTGATACTAAAAGAGGTGGTGCTGATGTTGCAAGACCTGCGTATCCGTACCGAAGAACCCAACCAGTTCTTGGGCGACCTTTTCGAGGGCTATCTCGACCAAGGTGTGAAGCAGAACGAAGGACAATTC
>CAVHGD010000067.1:0-11252 GCA_963635385.1 Dialister sp. CAG:486
CGCATATACTTCATCGACAAGTCGATAGGTTTCTGTGGTCAAGTCGTCTAATATTTGATCTCGTTGAGGATCATCTATTGATAAGTAATAGCCAAATACTTGTTCGTAGTTTCTGTCTATTTGGTCTATTCGTTCCACGTACGACATATCCCCTATCTGTGTTACCCATTGCTGCACAACCACCAAGGCGTGATTTATCATACGCTCCCCTAAGGCTCGTTCGATAGTGTTAATTTGATTTTCTATATTTTTTTTATCCATAGCCCCATTCTCTAAAAGCTCTCCATTATTTTCAAAAAGAAAAAACTTCGAGTCTATTCCAACGTCTTGCTAGAAATATATTTCTTTTCACATTCCGATAATGCCCTATGGAATTCTTTATCATATCGCAATTGATAGGCTATATCGCCTTTTTGATAGTAATATCTCAGCACGATTTCGCTTCCTAACAATCGCTTAATCTCATCCTCATTCCGATAGATTGCCTCTTTATAAGAAGGATTTAGATGTTCTCGCATAGCTTTTAACGCAGTAATGGTTGTGCTATCAATATCTTCCATCTGTGCCATCTCAATAACATTATCGAAATATTTACTAGTCTCTGTCTCGTACGTAAAATTCTGTTCCGACAAGAACCGGCAAAAATCCTCTATATCTTGTTCTGTGAGATTGAAATCTTCCAAATCAGCAATAGTCTTATGAGTTTTAGTATATTCCGTTGCATAGTCAAAAAACATATTTTTAACGTATAGCGAATAGCTGATATCTACTTTGGCAGAGTCCAACAATACAATATCGGGCAATATTCCACCGGCCGTATCTCTCTGCAGTTTCTTTCCACGCTGCCGTTCTGCATAATCTATAGCTTGTATGCATCGTCCGGATGGTAAATAGTATTTTGCAGTCGTTACCTTCAAATTTCCATTATATACAATCGGTCGTATATTTTGAACCAATCCCTTCCCGAAGGTTCTTTGGCCTATCAATGTTGCTCGGTGCAGGTCTTGTAGGCTACCTGCGAATATCTCACTAGCTGATGCAGAATTGTTATCTACTAGCACGACTAATGGCAAATTCGGGAATCGAGCAATACTTGTTGTGGTGTAGGTATAGTTTGCCTTTTGTATATTGCCTTTAGTTGATACAACATTCGTTCCTCGTTCTACAAACAAATTAACCATTTCACACGCTTCGCTCACAATTCCGCCCCCATTACCTCGAAGGTCAACTATCAGTGAGCCGATATGCTGATTATAATACAAATCATCCAAAGCCGCTGAAAAATCACGAGCGGAATTATCTGTAAATTCCGAGAAAAGTATATAGCCGACAGGCTGTGACAGGGAGTCAGCTGTTACTGCGCAATAATATCGCACAGGATCCAAACGAATTTCCTCTCGTTCAAAACTAACTTTGAATGGTTTCTCAATGCCATCACGTTCCAATTCCAATGTTACAATCGAGCCGGGCGCTCCTCGTAAATTAGTACTTACCTCCGACACCGACTGTCCTTCGGTTGAGATGCCATCCACAGAAAGGATTCGGTCGCCAGCTAGCACCCCATGACTTTGAGCGGGTTTTCCTTCATAAGGGTTGGCTATTATCACTTGCTTTTCCGTTTTACCCTTACTGTTCGTACGATCACGTTGTTGTATAATAGCCCCGATGCCTCCATATTTACCGCTTGTCATCATACGTAGGTCGTCTTGTTTCTTTTTGGGGTAATACACCGTGTATGGATCGATGCGTTGCAGCATCGCATTGATGGCGGTTTCGATTAAGTCCTCATAATTGAGTGTATCCACATAGTTCATATCCAGTTGTCGCATAACATCGGAGAATATGTTTAACGACTTATCAATCCGTGCTGTTTTTTGCTGTGCACACAGGACCAATGGGATACAGCATAACAGCATCACGCCCCATAGTCTAAACAAATGGATTTTGTTCATAGTAAAGTACGAGATCAATTATTTCAAAGTATTAGGAACAAATGCCGACACATCCTTATTGTACGAATAGAGATCCCGAACCAACGTCGAAGATATATGCGCATATTCCGGACGAGTATAAAGAATTATCGTTTCCACTCCACCCAATTGCTTATTTGCCTCTGCCATATTTCGTTCATATTCAAAGTCAGAAACACAACGAATACCTCGAAGAATAAAATCGCATCCTTGTTGTTTGGCAAGGTCTACTGTGAGACAATCATATATCATCACGCGTACTCGCGGTTCATCCTTGAATATCTTTTGGATCGCCATCTCTCGTTCCCGTATCGGGAAAGTCTCTTTTTTCGTGCTATTGCGTCCAATTCCGATTATAATTTCATCAAAGATATTGAGGCCACGCATTACAATGTCATAATGCCCTATGGTAAAAGGGTCAAAACTTCCGGGAAATAATGCTTTTTTCATAACAGTACTCACTTATATTTTATTCATCACTTATTTTCTTCAGCCTGTAGACTAGCTTTAGCGGCTTCTGCGTTACGGCGTGGATTATCATACATCTCTATCAATTTTTCACGCAGAAAAGCTGTGTCCTTGTTCGGAATATCAATTAGAGCTAAACGTCTCTCAATATACTTATCAAATTCCGCACCACGTTCAAATAGCTCGTAACCCAAATGGATATGTCGGTCAATTATGTCACATACAAACTGTATTTGTTCATTTCGGCTTTGTTCCTTCAATTCCGGATGCAGTTGTAGCGCATTTTCTATCTCGTGATTGATACTTGGCGTCAACCGATACACCACACGCCCCTTTTGTCCGTTAATCCCGGTTTTCATAGATAAGATATCATCCGCCTTGGTTTTGTGCCAATAGGGATTATCGCGTTTGAGTTGCATTTCACGCGCTTTTAGATAGTCACACGGATCATACTCATACGATATAGATACCGGACAGATATTTAGTTTCTTGATCGCTTCAAAAAAATCCGGTGTATCGATTGTTAACATTTTCAGCACGCCCGGTTGCGTGCGGTCATTTCCGTCTTTTGCACGCCCTTCCCGCTGCGCAAGCCATATCGACTTGTGGTGAGCTCGAAGGTCATTAATATAGCTCGACAATACTTTGGCATTCTCCAGTTGTTGATGTACCGAACCATTGCGAATCACGACAAAACTATGCAAATAGCGCACGAGTGGCTCAATCCACCATTTTCCGAATAAGTTATTTCCTATTCCGATATATGGGCGAATAAAGTACCGTTTACGCAGTAACAACGATAGCCAAGCCGAGTCCATGCATATATCTCGGTGATTTGTCATAAAGAATGCACCGTTCTTAATATCCTTCTCAATAGTTTTTCGATCGCCTAAATAGGCTAATTTCACCGAAGTCGTAGTCTTGCATTGTACAATACGCAGAGCAGGAAAAATATTGAACCAATCGGTCAGTGCCAGCCACCAATTGTTACGGTACGCACGAATATCTTTGTATGGATCGTTTTTCTTTTGCATGATTTTTATTTTACTTGTCGGATGAAATACTTTCTAATGCTAATTTAGCGGCTTCACGATACGCAACAATCAAGCCGCCAGTGCCGAGAAGCGTACCGCCAAAATAGCGCACAACTATCACTAACATATTATCGGCCTTACAGGAATCCATAGCTCGAAGAATTGGCACTCCGGCTGTACCATGGGGTTCACCATCATCCTTTGTCCGCCAAAGGTCTTGTCCTAATCGGTAGGCGTAGCACACATGACGTGCATCATGATATTGCTTTTTATACCATGCAATGCGCAATTTTGCCTCCTCCTCATTGGCAATAGGCTCCACAAACGACAAGAAACGACTTCCCTTGTCTTTGTAGATCCCTTTTCCGATTGCGGTGCCTGAGTTGGGTGCTGCCATAGTTAGTAATTTGCTGCAAAGGTACACTTTTTTCGCTAATTATGCAAAGTTATCTTTGCTATAAAGAAAAAACGATCTCAAACAGATTGAAATCGTTTCCATAACTTTATCGATACCTCGTTATCGAGAGGCCGAGCCCCACCCATTAGGCCATCTCTATCAGTGGCGCAAAGACGCTTCTATCTTGCTTATTTGTTGACGGAGCAATGTGTTTTCCGATAGTTGTTCTCGCATAGTACCCAGCGAGTGCAGCACCGTGGCATGGGTTCGGCGTCCCATATAGAGACCTATCTCGCTCAACGACCGATTTGTAAGTTCTTTGCTTAGATAGATTGCCACATTACGGGCATGAACAATCTCTTTCGAACGGCTTGAGGAAAGTATCGTGTTGGCCGAAATATTGTAAAAAGACGACACCGCCTCCACCACTGCACTTATATCAATGGTATGCTTTTGTACAGCCACAATACGTGCCACTACCTCTTCTGTCAGCTCAATGTCTATCTCTCGATCAGTTAGGGTCGAATAGGCCAACAAGCTAGCCAATATTCCTTCCAAATCGCGTACAGATTCACGCACATTGCTTGCTATATAGTCTATCACCGCATCGGGCATCTGAATCCCATCGCGATGCATTTTGTTGAGCAATATATTGCGACGCAATTCAAAATTAGGCTTTGCTATTTCAGCTGCCAATCCCCATTTGAAGCGTGTCAAAAGCCGGTCTTCTATATCTTTTAGCTGCACCGGCGAACGGTCCGAAGTCAAAATGAGTTGTTTCCCGGATTGTTGCAGATAGTTGAATATATGGAAGAACGTATCCTGCGTTCCTTTCAGTCCGGCGAGGTATTGAATATCATCCATTATCAGCACATCCACACTTTGATAGAAATTCAAGAAATCCGGAATGTGATTGCCCACACGAGCATCCTGATATTGCAATTTGAAAGTATTCGCCGATACATAGAGCACACGAGTGTTCGGATAGAGCAGCAACACACGATTACCAATCGCATTTGCCAAATGCGTCTTTCCTACTCCACTTCCTCCATAGATAAACAATGGATTAAAAGCAGTACGCCCAGGCTCTTTCGATATCGACTCTCCTGCTGTACGAGCCAATTTATTGGGTTCGCCTGCCACAAACGAATCGAAAGTATATTGCTTATTCAGCTGTGTGTCAAAATGTGTTGTCGCAGTTTTAGCTGCCAAATTGGCTACGCCGTTTTCATAGCGGACATTCTCATTCGATGTTCCCACCGAAGGAATTATGCTTCCAGTATTCGTAGTCGAATCTATCAGTACCCGATACTCGAGCTGTGTTCCTTGTCCGAACACACTGAACAGGGCGGAAGCAAGCAGGTTGATATAGTTTTCCTCTATATACTCCGTTATGTACTGAGACTTCACTTGCAGAACCAACACATTGTTTTCATACTGAAGCGGAACCAACGGAGCAAACCAAGTTTGGTAAGCCGTCGGTGTCAATTTGTCCGCAAATATTTGCTGACATTTCGCCCATAATATGTTCAATTGTTCGTTCATTTAGCGCAAAAAAATTCGAAGGGTTTCCCTCCGATTTTGACTGCAAAGGTACAACAAAATCAAAACATCGGCAAATCGATGCCATTATACCTTCTTCACATTACATCTATTTGAATATATTTCAAGCAGTTACAAAACCAACACTGTAAATCAGTCGATTACAGAATACGATTTGGCACAAAACTTTGATATGCATGAATCTTATCCTTAAACTAAGGGAGTCCTTTGCAAGCGCATATCGGTATGATTTACACCGATTTTTTTGCCGAATCTTGTGATACAGAAAATTATTACTATTTAGAATTAAGCCAAATAGGCAAAAACTGAGCCCCATGACATTGTTCCACAGCATAGCACCGGCTCGTTTACACCAACCGCATTATTTCATATTGTAACCCAATATGGTATTCAAACCAATGAGAACCAAATTTTTCTCAAAATGTATATCATATTGTTGGCTTGGAGTTGAACGAACGTTATTGAGAATGTAGGCCGCATTGCCCCCTGTAAGATAGGTCTGAAAATGTTCCACACGTTCCTGAATAGTCCGCATATATCCCTTCACTTCATAAGCCACCCCACGTATCACTCCGGCGGCAATGGCGTCACGCGTATTCTTCCCGAATAGAGGCAGTAGTTCGTTCTCATCTCGCTCTACCAACGGCAGTTTTTTTGTCATCTGTTGCAGAACCATGGAGCGCATTCGTATTCCGGGGGCTATGTTTCCACCCTCATAGCGCCCTTCCGATGATATATAATCGTACGTAATCGCACTACCCGCATCAATTATCAGCAGATTTTCATTCGGGCACAATGCATTGGCGCCTACTGCGGCAGCCAACCTATCTTGCCCCAACGTCTCCGGTGTATCATATCCGTTCACAATGGGAACCGGCGTCTTATGATCAAATAGGATAAAATGTTTCGACTGTCTGTGCAACACATTCACTACGGCAGGATCAATATTTATCACAGACGACACAATACTATCGGTTATCGGATAGAGTGTGAATAGTTTTTCAACATCTGCAGAAAAGAACGACTTGTAAATAAAACTATTCACAATTCGCCCTTCTTGGGTCATCAGTGCCACCTTCGTGCGCGAGTTTCCTTGGTCAATACAGAGATTCAATGGCGTATGCTAATTTGTGGATTTATAGCTGAGAATTGAGAGTTGAAAATAGCTTATCTAGTAGTAAGTTTAGAGTTTTGCACGATACATTCTCTTCTATAAACTCTCCACTGCGCTAAACTCTCAACACACTCATCAACTACTAAACGAAGTGTACAGGAATCGCTTAATCGATTTCTTAGGGGTCTTCTCGAACTCGTGAGCATAAATTTTTATCTTGGCGATTTGCTCATAAGAAGCCAACTGCGGGTTGAGATCTTTGCGGTTCTGCTCCATCGCTTCGGCTAACTGCTCTTCCGTTAGGTGAGCTGCATCCACCGCCTCGAAGTCGGGGCATACCAACGCCACTAACTGCGTATCGTTCTGCAGCACCAGCGACTCCATAATATACGGCATATTGTTCAGTTTCGCCTCTATCTCCTCGGGATAAATATTCTGTCCAGAAGGACCAAGGAGCATTGTCTTACAGCGTCCCTTAATGTAGATAAATCGGTCGACATCTATCTCGCCGAGGTCGCCCGTGCGCAGCCAGCCGTCTTCAGTAAAAGTCTGTTTGGTTGCCTCATCGTTCTTGAAATAGCCGTACATGACATGCTCCCCACGCACAAGTATCTCGCCCACACCGTTCTCGTCGGGGTGGTCTATCTTAGCCTCCATCAGTCCGTCCAACACCTGTCCACAGGAGTTTGCACGAAAGGCGTCCCACTTGGTAAAACTAATCAGCGGGGCGGTTTCCGTCATGCCGTAGCCTATTGTCACGGGGAATTTGATACGGCGCAAGAATGCCTCCACCTCAGCATTGAGCGGTGCACCGCCGATGATGATTTGTGAGAACTCGCCTCCGAACGCCGCAATCAGTTGTTCGCGTATTTTGCCCAACACTATCTCGTCGAGATACGGCACCCGCAGCACCCAACTGACGGGTGCTTTGCTTATCTGCGGCACAATCATCTTCTTGTAAATCTTCTCCAGTATCAGCGGCACGGAGAGGATGATGGTCGGCTTCACTTCGGCGAATGCTTTGAGCAGCACTTTGGCTGCCGGCGTGCGCCCTATCAGATAGGTATGTCCTCCCGCAGCGAGGCAGGCAAGGAAGTCGAACGCACAGCCGTAGGCGTGTGCCAAAGGTAGGAACGCCACATGCCTTGCGCCGGGGAAAGTCAGGTGCGAGTCGATACCGAAACGGATATTGCCCGCCAGCGCATTGCACGGAGTGATAACGCCTTTCGAGAAACCCGTCGTACCCGAAGTGTAGTTAATGCTTGCCACTTCCGAGTTTGGGCGCTCGTCGTAGTGCACATCGGCAACCGTGTAGCCGTTGGGGTATTTCGCCGCAAAGAGCCCCGTTATCGTTTCAAAGGCAATGGCTTTCTCGTCCAGTTTCGAGTTCAGCGTACGCCATTCGTTGAGCGAGAACACCGCCTGCACATTCGGTATTTGGTCGCTGTCGATACCCTCCCAGTTCGCGTCGGACACGAAGAATAGTTTTGCCTCCGAGTGATTGATGATATGGATGGCGTCATTCGCCTTAAAGTCCTGCAAAATGGGAACAATAATCGCCCCGTAGGTGACCGTGGCAAGGTAAGTCGTTATCCAATAACTATTGTTCCTGCCCATGACGGCAATCTTGTCGTCTTTCCGAATACCCGCTTGCTCAAACAGGATATGCAGGTGAGCAATGTGGTTGGCGAGTTCGCCGTAGGTCAAGGTCAAGTTGGTGCCGTAATCCGTCACGGCCTCTGTCGCCCAATGTTCGCGAAACGATGCCTCGAACATCTTCACGAGATTATCTTTCTCTTGTGTTAGCATACTATAGCTGCATGATTAGACAAACATTTTTTCTTTAGCCGTCTAAACAATTGGAACTCCGCTTGGTTATTGGGGCGGAAGTACATCTTTTAGCGATGAGCTCGTGCCCGACACAATCACACTATCCACTACAAATTGGCTGTTTCCACGCCATGGAAGCGTACCAAAATATCGTTTCCAATGCAGTTTTATGTTACGGTTGCTACTTTCCTCTATTTTGTGGGCCACTTTCTCGTCAGCTACAGAAAATTTGAACTCGTTCGATTGAATGGTCGAAGTCGTATTTTTCGAATTGTACCCCGTTTGAATCATCTTTCCTTCGTAGGTCTTAAAAATAAACCCTTCTTTTTGGAAATAATTGATGTCGCCTTCATTGTAGCCGGTGCTATATACAAAACAAAATTTGAAGAATATGAATGTGGCCAAACCGAGCACCACAATAGCACTTAGCCAGCTCAATATCTTACCTGCTTTACTCATAGTTATACATTATAATAATATTGTTGTTTTATATCCGGTGGTGCAATCCCCACTCTGTGCCTCGCTGTCTTAGCAGCTCTCGAATTGACGCAGGAACCGCACATCATTCTCCGAGAACAGACGTAAGTCCTTCACGCGGTATTTCAAGTTCGTAATACGCTCAATACCCATTCCCAATGCGTACCCTGAGTACACCTTTGAGTCTATTCCGCACGCCTCCAATACATTCGGATCCACCATACCGCAGCCCAATATCTCGACCCAACCGGTGCCCTTACAGAATGAACAGCCCTTTCCGCCACAAAGGTCGCACGAGATATCCATCTCCGCCGACGGTTCCGTGAAGGGGAAATACGAAGGGCGAAGGCGTATCTTTGTTTCGGGACCGAACATCTCTTTGGCAAAGTAAAGCAACACCTCACGCAGGTCCGCAAACGATACATTCTTATCCACATATAGTCCCTCCACCTGATGGAAGAAGCAGTGCGCACGTGCCGAAATCGCCTCGTTACGATACACACGTCCGGGGCAAAGAACACGAATAGGCGGCTTCTGACTCAACATCACACGGGTCTGCACACTACTCGTATGCGAACGGAGCAGCACATCGGTCGGTTTTTGCACACCCACTTCTTTCTCTATAAAGAAGGTATCCTGCATATCGCGTGCGGGGTGCTCGGGTGCAAAGTTCAGCAGCCCATACACATGACGGTCATCCTCCACTTCGGGTCCGTCAGCCACCGTAAAGCCGATACGAGAGAATATATCAATTATCTCTTCACGCACAAGCGAAAGCGGGTGGCGTGTCCCCAACTCAATGGGGTCCGGTGTACGAGTCAAGTCCTGTTTATCTTGTTCGGCACGCACCGCCTCTATCTGTTCGCGCATCTCGGCAATACGAGCCTCTGCTTGTTGGCGCAGGGCATTAAGTGCCTGTCCCAATTCTTTTTTTTCTTCCTTTGGAACCTCACGGAATTCATTAAACAATTCTGTGATTTCGCCTTTCTTACTAAGGTATTTAATACGCAGAGACTCCAGTTCTTCGGCATTCGCTGCCTTCATCTCAGCCACCTGACTAAGCAGCCCCTGTATGCGTTCTTTCATTGCCATATTAAATCGTTTGTTTTATATTTTTCCGTATATTTTTATTCTTGCACCTCGTTGTATTTATTCTTGCAACGCAAAATATTTCTCTAAATTGAAATCTTGTTATGTATGCTCATGTACCACAACCCCACTCTATTATCACGACAAATCCAATAAGTTAAAACACAAGGTCTCAAAAAGCGCACAAAGTTACGACTATTTTTTGAAATATACAAACCCACTCAAAATTATGCACACCACCCGGTTCCTCTCCTATCCGCATTCTCATCGCTTCTTTTCACATTTCCAATTTTTATCGTTGCCACAATGCGAAAAATGTTGTAACTTTGTCGCCGATATAGAATCTACGGGACAAAAACCGAATCAACACCGATACAAAATCAAATTACAATGAATATCACAGACCGATTTCTGAAGTATGTTAGTTTCTGCACCACATCGGACGAAGAGACCAACATGACGCCCTCCACTCCGGGGCAAATGGAGTTCGCAGAGTACTTACAGTCCGAACTAAAGCAAATCGGACTACAAGAGGTGTCGCTTGACCGCAATGGGTATATCATGGCGACACTCCCTGCCAATACAGAGGGCAAGCAGACGATAGGTTTTATTGCCCACATGGATACATCACCCGATGCAAGTGGTAAGCATGTGCAGCCACGCATAGTGAAGAACTACGACGGCAAAGATATAGTCCTCAACGAGGCAGAGAACATCGTTCTCGAAACCGCCAAGTACCCTGAAATACAGCACTATACAGGGCAGGATATCATTGTAACCAATGGTAAAACACTGCTCGGGGCTGATGATAAGGCCGGTATTGCCGAGATAGTGTCTGCCTGTGAGTACCTCATTCAGCACCCCGAAATCAAGCACGGGAAGATACGCATAGGCTTCACCCCCGATGAAGAGATAGGGCAAGGTGCCGACCACTTCGATGTAAAGAAATTCGGTTGTGACTTCGCATATACAATGGACGGGGGCGCAGTTGGCGAGTTGGAATTTGAGAACTTCAATGCCGCATCGTGCAAGATACATATACACGGCGTAAATGTACACCCGGGCTACGGCTATCACAAGATGCAGAACTCTATGCGGATCGCATTTCAGTTAGCCGTTATGTTACCGCGCTGGGAAACTCCCGAGCATACCGAAGGCTACGAGGGATTCTATCACTTGGTCGGGATGAACGGCACAGTGGAAGAAACAACGCTCTCATACATTATACGCGACCATGATCGGACGCGTTTCGAAAGCCGCAAGCGCGAAATGGAGCACCTCGTGCGTAAGGTCAATCGGGAATATGGCGA
>CAVHGD010000068.1:0-11204 GCA_963635385.1 Dialister sp. CAG:486
TGTTACTTTTGTGCTTGTTGCCTTGGGTTGGATTCTCTTTCGGGCAGATACGATTGCGCAGTTCGGCGGCTATGTGGCGGGGATGTGCAGCAAGAGTCTGTTCTCGGTGCCATGGCTGATAAACAGGGCGTTCTATGTTCCGTTGCTGCTCTCCATATTGGTGCTGTTTGGTGTCGAATGGCAGCATCGTGCCTGCGGAGGTGTACTTACTATGGCACATATCCGCAGCAAGGCGTTGCGTTGGCTGCTCTATCTCGCTCTAATTATGGCGATTGTTGTGTATGGTGAGTTTGAGCAAGTCCAATTTATCTATTTCCAATTCTAAGTATTCCCTTTCCCATTTTCCTACGATGAAGAAGTTTCTTTTGAATGTGGCAGGCTTTACTGCTATTCTGTTTTGTATTGCCGCAGTCGCCGACTGCTACCAATCCCGCCAATTGCGGCATAGCAAAGACCGCATCTATGCGGGGTGGAACGACATCTATAACGACACGACGGCATACGACTTGGTTATCAATGGCAGTTCGCGTGCATGGGTACAATTCGACCCACACATACTCGATAGTGTGCTGCATATCAACTCCTACAATTTAGGCATTGACGGTAGTTGTATCAATCGGCAGGTAGTAAAGTACCACAAGTATTGCGAGCGGCACGGGCAGCCGCACTACCTAATACAGAATATCGATTGGTTCACATTAGATGTCCGAACCGGATATGAACGCAATCAGTTTTTCCCCTATTTCTTCTCGGATAGGAAACTTATGCGAGAGATGGACAGATACGAACACTTCTCGTTCTTCGAGAAATATATTCCGTATTACCGCTATATTGGTATGAAACCCTCCCCGTACATAGAAGAAATCACAAAGGGATATAGAGGGCGAGATTATACTTGGGACGGCACAGAGTTTGAGAAACAAGACAATAACCCATTGAGTGCAGACACGGATATGATACATCTTTTCTCTTCATTCTTATCCGAGCAGAAAGCGGCAGGCACGCAAGTGCTATTGGTCTATTCGCCTGCCTATCACGGCATTATGGATATATTTCCCGAGGCTGACAGGATGTATTTTCTGTTTGATTCCATTGTCGCCTTGTACGACATTCCAATACTCAATTACTTGGAAGAGCCTCTCTGCTACGATACTGCCTATTTCTATAATGCCATGCACCTCAATCGCACAGGAGCAGAGTTGTTTACCACCCAATTAGCACACGATATAGACTCCATTGGATTTATACGATAGTCGTTGCTTTGCTCTCCGAGTGGTTACCGAGTGCATACCGAGAGGATAGCCTTACCGGGAACAGATACAATGCACTTGATTCTTGAATCAACGACATCGATTTTCAGTGTAGATTTTGTGATTCTATGAAAAAGTAGTACCTTTGTTGTCAAATACGAACTTTATGCTCACACATCTGCACATACAAAATTACGCGCTCATTTCCCATCTGGAATTGGACCTATCGAATGGTTTTTCTGTTTTGACAGGTGAAACCGGTGCCGGAAAAAGTATTATATTGGGGGCACTCAATTTAGTCATGGGGGCTCGTGCTGACACGCGTGTCATTACGGATGGCGAAGAACGATGTGTTATAGAGGCCACATTTTCCACTTCGGATAAAGGGGAGCTGCTAATTCGTCGTGAGTTAAATCTATCAGGTCGTTCCCGCTCTTTTGTTAATGATGAAGTGGTGACCCAATCAGAATTGAAGTCGTTGGCTGCCCAATTGATTGATATTCATTCCCAGCACGAAAATCTTCTAATGGGGAATGACTTATTCCAAATAGGTGTGGTAGATGCCATTGCGGCTAATACAGCAGAACGTACTACCTACTCTACTTCCTACCAATCCTATCTTTCAGCCGACAAAGCACTGCGTGACCTGCAGGAACTTGCTCGCAAGACAAAAGCTGATGCCGATTATGTGGCTTTTCAATATAATCAGTTAGAAGAAGCGCACCTTACGGATGGTGAAATGCAAGAACTGCAAGACGAGGAGTATCGTCTCATCCATGCAGGTGAAATCAAGGAATCTTTGCTACATGCATTGAATAACATAGATGGAGATGGAGATTGTACTGCCCTATCCCTCCTTCGTGATTGCACATTGGATACAGCGGCGCCCGATTTGGCTACTCGTTTAGATAGTGTTGTCATTGAGCTCCGAGATATTACAGATGAATTGCAACATCTATCTAATCACACAGAGATTGATCCGGAGCGACTTCAAATTGTCCAAGAGCGTTTGGATCTGTTACAGACGCTTATGGCCAAGCATAAGGTGCAAAACATTGCAGAACTCATTGCTGTACGTGACCAACTTGGCACCCAAATGCAACAAATCGCTTCTTTTGATGAGCAAATTGCTCACTTAAAACAAGAGCGTGATGCAGCGCTTCTCGCCTTAGAGCAAGCCGCCAAGAATTTAACGAAAAGCAGACAGAGCGTTACAGACACCATTTCTAAACACCTTATTGCAGATATGCATCGTTTGGGTGTCAAACATGCCAATGTAGCTATTTCTATTTCGGAGCTTCCCGACTACAATGAAACCGGAAAAGATAATGTACAATTCTTGTTTGCTGCCAACCTAAATCAATCGTTACGATGTGTAGCAGATGTGGCTTCGGGAGGTGAGATTAGCCGCCTCATGTTGTGTATTAAGGCTTTGATAGCCGACACCAATGGACTGCCAACCATTATCTTTGATGAAATTGATACGGGAGTTAGTGGCGAGATAGCCTATCAAATGGGTGATATTATGCAACAAATGGCAGCATCTCGACAAATTATTGCCATTACCCACCTTCCTCAAATTGCGGCAAAAGGTCAGGTTCAATATTTGGTATACAAGGCCGACACCGATACCCATACCGAGTCCCATATCCGTATGCTATCACCGGAAGAGCGAGTGCAACAAATAGCTACTATGCTATCAGGAAACCACCCCACTCCTTCTGCTCTTGATACTGCCCGCCAGTTGCTTCTACATTGAGTTAGCTATACAAACCAATATGACAAAATGTTCTTTTGCTGTCCGCAAAAGAACATTGAGTCCAAAATTCGCCTGTATAAGGGGTATAAAAAAGCCGCTCTTGTCTTTCTCAAGTTTGAAAGCGAACTTCATTAGAGATAGCACACGCCGATGGCAAAACCTCACGATAGAGCCTGACTTGCTCAAAGACAAAAGCGGACAATTATTTTTCAATTCCGCAGCAAAAAATATACCATTAACTCCTAATGAGTTAAATATACTATTTATAACTGGAGCATATCGGTATCGATATAGACCTCTAATATGCGGCAAGTTGATGAAATGGGAGTCAATACAATATCATTCAATGTGGCTGGTAGCAGCACCGCCTCACCGCATTGTATCGTTATAACACGATTCTCTTCATCAGCATCATTAGCGCATAGCTCTAACGAACCTTGCACACACATATATGCGACAAAAGAATCCAATGCCGCATAGTCTCGCTCAATAGCTCGGTCAAAAGAGATGATGTTCGTTGTGAAATAAGGCGTTTGAGCCAGATTATTTACTCCATTCTGCGTATATTCAGGATGCTGTATTGCTTGTCTTTGCTCCTTATAATCCAAAACATCCAATGCCTTCTGAAGATGTAATACCCGTTTATTCCCGTCTGCATCAATTCTATTGTAGTCATAGAGACGATACGTAATATCACTTGCTTCTTGCACTTCTGCCACTATCGTTCCTCGCTTCATAGCATGCACCATACCGGATGGAATGATTATAGCATCACCCTCTTTGACCGAATAAACAGACAAGTAATCGGATAGGTGCCCTTTTGAAACGGCATCCCGAACTTGCTGTTCCGTCATAGTTTGCTTCCAACCCCACACTATCGCAGCGTAGGGTTCCGAAGGCATCACATACCACATTTCAACTTTTCCCAACGATTCTTCGTTTTCAAAAGCATAATCATCATCAGGGTGCACTTGAATACTCAAATCATCATCTGCATCTATAAATTTGAGTAGAACCGGAAACATATTTCCAAACACCTCATAGACCTTATCGCCAACAAGGTCACCCATATATACTTCTAACAAATCTCGCAAATCATTCCCTGCGAGAAATCCATTGGCAACGACTGTAGAATGCTCTGCCATTGAAGATATCAGCCAACTCTCGCCAATATTATCTAATATATCGGCAGCAGGCTGATACCACTCCTTTAGATGTTGTCCTCCCCAGATTTTTGGCAACAAACAAGGAATAAACTTCAGTGGATATAATTGCATATTTTTATCTTACCCTTTTCCTTTGCTTTGACTATTTTATATTGCGTAAATGTTTTTCCCAATTCCATGCCGAAAGAAGAACCTCCGCTATAGGAGTATCAGCTTTCCAACCTAAAATTTTATTTGCCTTTTCCGGATTCGCCCATACTTTTTCAATATCACCTTCACGACGAGCCACTATCGAATAAGGCACATTTACTCCCGTTGCTTTTATAAACTCACGAACAATCTCCAAGACACTCAAGCCTCGTCCGGTACCTAAATTAAAGGTTTCCACTTGTTCCATACCTTCATGCTTAATCATTCGTTCAATAGCCTTAACATGAGCCTTTGCCAAGTCAACTACATAAATGTAATCTCTTATGCACGAACCATCCGGCGTGTCATAATCATCTCCAAACACCTTCAGCTCTTTTCGCAGCCCCGCTGCAGTCTGTGTTACAAAAGGTAGCAGATTATTTGGAACTCCATTTGGTAGTTCCCCTATTAAAGCCGAAGGATGAGCTCCAATCGGGTTGAAATAGCGCAATATAGTAGCGTGCAAATTAGCATCTGCATGCGCTTCATCACGGATAATGTCTTCATTTATCTGTTTCGTATTGCCATAAGGGGACAATGCTTTCTGCAATGGAGCCGTTTCATCTACGGGTAAATGATTCTTGTCCGGCTGACCATAGACAGTACACGACGATGAAAATACGATATTGTTTACATGATATCTTCGCATTAGCTCCAGCAGCGTAATAAGCGAACCGATGTTGTTGCGATAATACATCAGCGGTTTCTCCACCGATTCACCAACTGCTTTACTTGCAGCAAAATGAATGACACCTTCTATATCCGGAAATTGTTTGAATATACTCTCTAAGTTAACGAAATCATTGCAGTCCACATTATAGAAATCCGGACGCTTTCCAACGATAGTCGTTATTCCATCTAAAACATCAATAGATGAATTACTCAGATTATCGATAATCGTTACATCATAGCCTTGTTGCATCAGTTCCACTACTGTGTGCGAACCAATATATCCGGTACCACCGGTTACTAAAATTCTTGCCATAATAAATTGTTATGCAAAAAAGTATACTCTAAAATAATTTTTCAGGATAAACGCCCTCTTTAATCAGATTATTTAGCTTTAATACCACTTGTGGTCTGTCTTCAGCGTATGTTACGCCGAACCATTTTGAGGGAGTATCCAGTACCTTACAAGTAACTTTTCCTGTTTCGATCAGCTCATTTACGACGGTTGGTATATAAAACTCTTTTTTCATTTCGCTTCCATATTGTGTAAGGAATTTGCGAAATGCATCCTCTGCATATTCAAAATATTCAGGAGTAAAGCCCCACATATTCATAGATACGGGCGTATTGGGTTCGAGAATGGTATCCTTTCCATCTTCCGTATACACTATTTTGTCACCCACAGTTTCAATCTTAGTCCGTTCTACGATGTCTGTCAAATATCCATTCGCATCTGTGGTACAAACACCGCGGCTTACACTTCCATTTTCGCTTAGTGTGTTGGCAACACGATATCCTATCATACAATATTTTCCCTTTGTACCCTCAACCCCATTCAAGTAATCCGCCAAAATTTGGAATGATTCTTTTCCATAGAAGTCATCCGCATTAATTACGGCAAAAGGTTCTTTTATGAGATCTTTTGCCATCAATACAGCATGGTTTGTCCCCCAAGGTTTTGTTCGTTCCTTGTTATAAGCATATCCATCAGGTACCTTATCGATAGACTGAAAACAAACCTCGCAAGGTACCTTGTCTTGATATTTTGATAGCACAACCCGACGGAAATCATCTTCAAAATCTTTACGGATCACAAATACTACCTTTCCAAATCCGGCACGAAGTGCATCAAATACACTATAATCCATAATGGTTTCGCCATTCGGACCTAATCCGTCAATTTGTTTCAATCCTCCGTAGCGGCTACCCATACCGGCCGCTAATACAAATAATGTAGGTTTCATAATCACCATTATTTAATGTTAATTATTTATTTCATATTGTTATTGCAAACATATGCTTCATACATTCGAATAATTATCACGATTATTCATCCGTATCTATTTCTATGCGGCCATTGGTTTTCTTATGTTTGAACCAAAGGCCATATACTTCCGAACAATTTCCGGCTGTAGTGAATGCATGTATATTATTTTCTTTCATGTAGTGCATCAAACTCGAAAATTCGTCTTGAGTCAAAAGAGTTTGTATTTCTATATTTTCCTCATTCTTATAGCCCCCTGTTACATGATACATAGAGCACCCGCGTACTAGATCATCAATAATGTAACGGCGAATCAATTCGTAATCTTTAGAAATGATACATACTCTTTTTCTACGGCTAAATGTGGCTGAAAAATAGTTGATAACCAGTCCGTTTATCCAAGTACCTATCAGTCCAATTACCACCATACGAAAGTCGTTAATCAAAAACGCCGAACAACAAATTAAGGCTCCACCGATAGATACAGAAACGCCGATGTCAAAATGGAGATATTTGTTGATTATTTTTGCCAAAATATCCAATCCTCCGGTAGAAGCATTTATCCGGAATTCAATCGCTTGGCATACCGAAAGCAAGAATACAAAGCAAACTAAATCAAACCATACATCACCCAATCCAAGCCCTGCAGACATCACAGAATCTTTGACTTGCATCAACACGTTTCCGGTTCGATCCAATAAATAAGGATTTCCGTTGAGATCTAAAACTGATTGGCCGGCCAACAGCTGTTCTTTAACCATTGGTGCATCTATCACTTGATGCGTAAAATGGGTATATGGTAAGATTAAGTCCCAGAATTGCGTTAAAGGTCCCAATATCATTGCCGTATAAACGGTCTTCGCCCCAAATTCATTTCCGATCAACAAGAATGCCAACAATAGAAGAAAAGCATTGATCCCCATAACCAAATATGAGAATGTTTCTGCATTACCATCTAACAGAGTATTAAGAACAATACTCAATCCCGATATAGTGCCGACAATTAAATGACTCGGAATCAAGAAATAGTAGACCGCAGCCGCCCCTAAGAACATACCGAGCGTCATTATGACCAACTCCTTCCAAAAACGTTTGGTGCGCAAAGAATGTCGAAAAGAACGCCAAAGTTCAATCCAATACGTAGCAGTGAAATACTGCTGCAGATAGTTTTGCATAAGGTACGAAATTAAGGATTCTAACGAATTACGAACCTAGCCGTACGACGTGTCATTTGGCTAAGCAATATATCTCTGCCTTGTGTTTCTTTCTCAATTATCTCTTTTGTCGTTCCGCGAATTGTCAAGAGCGAAAGACCTTCATTATATGTAACTCGGTATTGTTTGGTCAATTCCTGCAATACATTTTCGATATTTCTTGCCGCATCTACACAAACCGATATTGTTACAGCAGACGATTGAATTAAGGAAACCTTCAACCGGTTATTGTGGATAATTGTAAAAATATCGCTCAAGCTTTCCTCTAACGCAAATGCAAAATCTTTTGCCCGCATTGTAATGAGTATTTGATTTCTTCGCCATATATATACAGGCACATCTATACTCGTCTTAACATCACCACTAATTACAGACCCCGGCTCCTCCGGGTGAGCGAATGGCCTTACCAATAAAGGAATTTGTTTATTCTCCAGCGGTCGTATTGTTTTGGGATGAATTATCTGCGCTCCGGAATAGGAAAGTTCAACGGCATCACTATAACTCAATTGGGGAATCAAGACCGTATGTTCCACCAAGCGGGGGTCGGCATTTAAGATACCGGGAACATCTTTCCAAATCGTGACAGAGTCTGCATCCAAAAAGTTTCCTATCAAGGCAGCTGTATAGTCAGACCCCTCTCTTCCCAACGTGGTTCGTAAGCCATCCGCTGTTCCACCTATGAATCCTTGTACGACAACAACTCTCTTATCTGCTTCGAATACAGCTCTTTGTATAGCCCTTGCAGAGAAATTCAAGTCCACATTAGCATCCCGAAAGGTATCATCAGTTCGCAATAGCTGCGACGACATATCAAGTCGTATACTATCTATTCCTACTTTTTGCAAATAAGCATTAACAATGCTTGTCGACAGTAACTCCCCTATACTGACTATTTGATCGTAAGAAGCATCATACGATGTTTTATCATAAAGCAACGGTATTGTAAAAAAAGGTAGTAAATTTTCGTTTAGACCAAGTTCCAGCAAAATGGCTTTATGATACGAGATCAATTCATCCCATTCTCTTTTGGCATCCTCCGCGTTCCCCGACCATTGCGCAGCAAACACTCGTTCCAAAGCATTGGTAGTCTTCCCCATAGCAGACACGACTACCACTAATCGGTCATCTGCCATCGAGATTATCTTTGCCACATTACGGATCGCTTCCGCATTGCGCACCGATGCACCACCAAATTTATAGACTTTCATTTTAGATTACTTAATCGAAAGTACTTATAGTTGCAAACCGCCATCAACATTTCACCCCAATAGTAGAATAGCAACTTCTT
Source organism: Dialister sp. CAG:486 (assembly GCA_963635385.1). Classification (GTDB taxonomy): domain Bacteria; phylum Bacteroidota; class Bacteroidia; order Bacteroidales; family Paludibacteraceae; genus Colicola. The sequence continues at coordinate 8,800 of CAVHGD010000068.1, forward strand.
TATGCAATCAAATTCCCTTCCGAGAACTTTTCCTACAGATTTGCCATGTGGATAGCCGTCACTGCTCCCTCTACTCCCTTATTACCAAGTTTTCCCCCTGCCCTATCAATAGCTTGCTGTTTATTTAGCGTAGTTAAAACGGAAAAAATGACAGGCACATTGCCCTGTGCATTCAATATGGTTACACCTTGCGTAACCGATTGACACACATAGTCAAAATGAGGTGTATCACCTTGTATCACACAACCAATCACAATCACAGCATCCATATCTGCATACTCACTTATCACACGAGATGCAGCATAAGTCAATTCTACAGTACCCGGAACATGCACTACAACAATATTATCTTCATCTACCCCTTGTTTTTTTAGTGTATCAAGTGCTCCTTGAGCCAATGCATAGGTGATTTCCGAATTCCAATCTGCAACAATAACAGCATAGCGCTGATGTCGTAGGACATCAGCGCTTGGCAATGTTGTAGCATCATATTTAGACAAATCCGTTGTCATTATTCTGCTGCAATAGAAATGTACTTCTCGATATCCTGTGCCTCAACCGATGCAGGATATTTTTCCTTTATTTGTTCAAAAGCTTTCTTAGCGGCTTTCTTATCTCCTTGCTCCAAATACACAAAACCGGCCTTTTTCAAGCTCATTGGGGCAATCAAATTATTACCGGATTTTGCTGCTGCCTCAAATGCTTTCGCAGCCTTTCCATATTCATTGAGTTCAACATAAACATCACCTAATAGTTGTGATGCTGCAGGATCAATTGTCAAATCCTTGGCGGAGAACTTCTTCAAATATTTAGCTGCCTCTTCATACTCGCCCAATTCATAGTAGCAAATACCTGTATACAAAGCAGCTAATTTTCCGGACTGGTAGGTCTTATACGAATTGGCAATCTGCTCAAAACCTAAGCATTCTGCATCATCACCATTCAGCGCCTTTGCATAATCACCTTGTTGGAAATAAACCACTGCTTTCGCATTTTCGTTGCTTGCTTCCAACGCTTTGGGTTTCCATACATACTGATTAAGCGCAATCAGTCCGCACACAACGACTACAATTGCCAAAATACTCCACGATAGCACTTTGGAATGTTTCTCTATCCATTGTCCGGTAGTAGTCAATGCTTCATTCACTTCTTCCAAGTGTTGATCTTCTTTTTTGAATTCATCTTTCTTTGCCATAACTATGTCTTTTATTTAATTTCTTATTTAATTTGTCATACAGCTCCGCTTGTTAGCCCAAAGTAAGACTTTATCCGGCTAACCAAGCTTTAAGCGTACAAAGGTAATACTTTTCTTGAACATATACAAATTCACCCCATAAAAATAGCGAAATACACCGCTACATTCCAATAAATAGTACGTATTGTACTATTATTTTGTGCAAACCAACAATTTGTCTTCCATCAAATAAACTTGGTCCAATGGGACTCCATGTTCCACCAAGAATCGTCGATCCGGTCTAAACATCGTAAAAAATGCCTTGGCCGATTTACATCGTAAGCGAGCCTCACGATAGTTTTCAAAAGCCATCATTCTATCGCCCCGTATAAAACAACAATGTCCATAGTTTATATAGTCCATTGTTGTGGCGTTAGATGATGATAGTCTTTCTACCAAGAGCTGCTCGGCTACATCCGTTTGTTCCCACAAAAGGTCCATTTTTCCGGCTGCCAAGTACACCTTTTGTATTTCTTGTATTCTCGTCTCATTTTCTCCTACAATGACAGAAAACACCCACGTATCCGGCAACATAGACATTACTCCGGCAAGATATTCTTTTTCGCTCTCCGGCATCCATGATACAATTTTATCCAGACTTTCCGGCTTGTTTTCATCCATCCCCAATAGTTCTTGTATCGGTTCGGGCAGGTTATCAATATCCATCTCACTATCTGCCAGTAGATCACGTATATTCACATTGATCGAGCGAGTCAATGCCGTCAGTATTTCATACGCCCGTTCTCCATCGCCTATAGCGTTCTCGAATGCATTAGTTATCGTTGGGAAAAAATCTATTCTCACGTCATAATGAGCCAAAAGTAAAATCAGTGAAGCTAATGCTTGATCTGCTATGATGGCATTAGACGATGCTGCAGCATCTACCAAATACAACATTGCATCTTCCGAGAAACATTCACGTAGATTTCTGCCTAATGCAACCGTTGCCGCCAATAAGATTTTGTTATTCGTTCCGCTTTCCAATTGTTGTCTCAACCAGTCATAATCATCCGGCTGAATTTGAACACAAGAAGCAAAATAGCGAATTACGCTATCCAAATGTTCAGGATTAAATTTATGAATATTAGGAGACAAGCCATAGCAAACACGGATTGTCGCATATACTTCATCGACAAGTCGATAGGTTTCTGTGGTCAAGTCGTCTAATATT
>CAVHGD010000069.1:0-11187 GCA_963635385.1 Dialister sp. CAG:486
CGCCCCGTCATCTCTTGGTGGAAGCCCGTACCGACCTCCAACAGCGATGCGATACGCCCTTTAGCACGGATAGTACCCGTTGTGGGCGCGGTCACCTTACTGAGCAGTTTGAGCAGTGTGGATTTGCCTGCACCGTTCTTGCCGATGATGCCGACCACATCGCCTTGCTCCACCTTGAAATCGATGTCGCGCAATGCCCATACATACTCCGAGTTGCCCTTCGAGGCACGGTCGTTCACCTCGCCTATCTTTAAGTACGGATCTTCACGGCGCAGGATAGTGGTCTGGAACCAACGGTCGAGGTCGTGGCTCAAGGTGCGCGTGGACACTAATCCCAAGCGGTATTGCTTGCTGATATGATTGAATTCTATTGCTGTGGACATATTTTTTGTTTGTGCAGGTGGTAGTGTGTATAGTTGTGTGTGTGGGGGGGGGTATGCGTGAATGTGCGTGGGGTTTATGATTGGTGTTGCGTTGTTTGTGATAATGAGTTTGCGCCGTATATATAATCAGTTGTTCTGTATAGATTTTCTTAGTTCGTTTAGCAGTTGCCGCCCTTTGACCGAAAGTCGGTATTTCTGGAATCGGCTCTTTGGCTTGTCCGGTATAGTCATCTCAAAATAGCCACTCTCCATAAACGGATTTATATAGTTTGTCTTGAAATAAGACGCATCGCGTACTCCAATCCTCTCCCGCAGTTCTTTCAATGTACAAGGCTCTTTCAATAGTTCAAACACTTGCGCCATTTTCTCCCAATCTATCGGTTGACTTAGTGAGTGACTTAGTGAGTGACTTAGTGAGTAGAATTCTCCTGATTGATTTTGTGCCTCTATTTCAATCCTTTTATAAGTTATTCTCTGGAAAGACATTTGCACCTCGTTCGCCGTTGTATGATATTGCACCATGCGGAGTGGTTGTTGCAAAAAATGCAACTACCACTTTTTCTTCCCATTCCCAACATAACAATATAAAAGATACTCATGCCCCAATCCTTCTCCCCATTTAGCTTGCAAAGGTACAAAAAATCCCGCACTCGTGCAACTCCGCCGGTTAGATTTGCATAAGAATGATTTTTTTTGTACCTTTGCGCGTTTTTTAGATGTTTTTCGGCATATTTTCGCCGCAATTTGTTCCATATAGTGCGCCTCTCCCGCCTTTTCGCTCCGTTCTTTTCCATCTGCTGCGCACGCACTTTTTCTCCTACAGCCTTACGCCGAACCACACAAAAAAACACCCAATAGCGAAATAATACACGAACAATATGAAATACAATTGGACTTTTGCAAATGTGGGCGGAACGACCCGCATTAAGATTCAGTCGGGCGAGGACATTCGCCATCTCGGGGAATTAGATCAAAAGATGTGGACGGTTCTCTCCTGCCCCACCACAGGGCTTGAAATCGATGAAGAGAGCCTCCGCTTGATGGATTTGGATGGTGACGGCAAGCTGCGCGTAGTCGAAGTGGTTGCTAACGCCAACTATCTCTGCCAAGTGCTCCGCACGCCCGATACATTGCTCAAGGGAACGGATGAGTTGGCACCGACCGACATTTCCGACGAGAGCCTGCTCGCCGTTGCCAAACAGGTGGCGGGCGACAAGAGTAGCGTCTGCCTTGCACAGGTAGATGCCGCCATCGCGGGTGTCACGATCGATGCACAAGCCGCTCCGGATGCTCCCTACCCCGCTGACATCATCGCTGCCTACAAGGGCAAACAAGCCGAATACGCCGCCTACTACGAGCAAGAAAAACTACAAAAAATAGGGCTTGCCATCATTGCCGAGGATGCTGCTAAGCCGGGAATGACCGAGGAAGAATTCAACAAGATGGGAGCTGCCATTGCCGAGTACGAAGGAGCCGTAGCTGCTGCCAACGATGCCAACGCCGCTGCCCTCGCAGCCGCACAAGCTCAGTTCCTGCCTCTGCGCAAGCTGCTGTTGCTTCACCGCGATTTCTACCGTCTGCTGCGCAATTTCGTTACTTTCGAGGATTTTTACGATAAGGAAGCTGCCGCCCCCGCTATATTCCAAGCCGGTCGCCTCATTATCGACCAACGCGAGTGTACCCTCTGTATGCGTGTCAGCGACATGGGCAAGCAGGACGCACAGGCCGGCCAAAGCGGTATGTACCTCATCTACTGCGACTGCGAGAGCAAGAAGTTGGGCAAAAAAATGCAAATAGTAGCCGCTATGACCGTAGGCGACATCCGCAATCTACGGGTCGGCAAGAACGCCCTTTTCTACGACAATGCGGGCAACGACTGGGATGCAGTGGTCACCAAGATTATCGACAACCCTATCTCTATCAGCCAAGCCTTTTGGAGTCCGTATCGTAAGTTCGGCAATTGGGTCACCGACCTCATCAACAAGTCCGCAGCCGAGAAAGACACCAAGGCATTCAGCGATGTGACGGCTAAGATACAAGAGGATGCCGCCAAAACACCGACCGCCGAAGAAAAAGCCAAGCCGCAAGCATTCGATATTGCCAAGTTCGCCGGTATCTTTGCTGCCATCGGTATGGCTGTAGGCTATATCGGTGCATTCTTCACCTCCGTGGTAGGCGGTTTTGCCGCACTCAAATGGTGGCAAGACATCTGCGCCATTCTCGGACTTTTGCTTGTCATCAGCGGTCCTGCCATGATTATGGCGTGGATTAAGCTCCGTAAGCGCAATTTGGCTCCGATACTGAACGCCAACGGCTGGGCGGTGAATGCTGACGCCATCGTGAGCGTTGTCTTTGGCAACACGCTGACCCAACAGGCCCAGTTCCCGCTCTTGAAGATCATCGACCCGCATGCCGCCAAAGGACTTGCCACTTGGAAGAAATGGGTCATCTCGTTGAGCGCCGTTATCGTAGTATTGCTCGGCTTATGGCTCGGCGACCTGCTTAGCTGGTGCAAGTTAGAGAGTCCGCTTCCTTGTTTCCACAAGGAGCAGATCGAGCAAGTGGAATCCGCTACGGAACAACCCGCTCAAGCAGAACCTGCAGCCGAACCCGCAGTAGCAGAGGAGGCCGCCGAATGATGCCACACGCCTTTTCTTTCCTCCGTGGGAAAATATTCGGTACGAACCCACTCCGCAGCAGTGCACCCACATTCTGCAGCGTTGCACCTACATACAATAAGCGTATCGCTTTCAACATACTATCGAAGACGATACTCTGTTGTCTTGTGCTGCTGTTTTTACCCCTTTCGGTTTCCGCTAAACGGGTTAAAAAAAATGCCCCGATTCCGCAAGATTCCCTTACCACTCCCGAACCAACTCCCGATTTGGGCGATAGCGAAGGCGATGAACCCGGCTCGTTGGACGACCTCGATGTAGAGAATGTCGGCATTCCGAGTTGGCTCCAATCGCATGTTTCGGGCGATACGCTCTACATTGCTTGCTCAGCAGAGCTTTTGCCTCCTCGTTTGATCGTTGTCACCAACGACGGCGAATGCCTCTATAAGCTTATGCCCGCCCAAATGACCAACATGGGGAGCATGGAGCACCCCGCAGATAGCATCTATCGCCATATATGGACAGGAGCCCATGTCAATCCCTATCGCATCCCCATCGACTCGATAGGCGATAGTATCCGTATCGACATGAGCGGCTATCGCATGCCTGTCAGCCTTACGCACCAAGATTCCATTTCCGAGCACCCCATGCGAGGGTATGTTACCTCCAAGTTTGGATTCCGCCGCTATCGTTTCCACTACGGCACGGATGTCAAAGTGCAGATAGGCGACTCCGTACATGCCTCGTGGGACGGACAAGTGCGTATTGTAGGTTGGGACCCTCGCGGCTACGGCTATTATGTCGTTATCCGCCATCCCAACGGATTGGAAACCGTATATGGACATCTTTCGAGACCGCTGTTTGACGAAGGCGAGCCAATCTATGCCGGCGAGGTACTCGGATTGGGCGGCAATACCGGCCGTAGCACCGGAAGTCACTTGCACTACGAGATACGCTATCTCGGCAATGCCATCAACCCGGAGCTGTTGGTCGACTTTGCAGGACACAAGATTAAATATCCGGAGGAGTACACTATCACCAAGCAAACAACGTTTGGGCATAGCACGGAGCTGAAGGCGGTACAGAATGCGCAGTATCACCGCGTGAAACAAGGCGACACCTTAGGTGCCATAGCACGCCGCTACCACACCTCAGTGTCGTCTCTCTGCCGCTTAAACCATATCAAGGAGACCTCCGTACTCCAAATCGGTCAAAAAATCCGCATCCGCTAACCCCCTCCGCCCCTCCCATTATCCTGAAAGGTGCAACCGCCATTGGACAAATTAGCAACCATCATGGAGCACAATAAGCACTGCCATTGAACGAATAAGCGATCATCATGGAGCACAATAAGCAACCATTATGGATAATAACAAGCAACCGCCCCACTCAACAATTGAGTGGGGCGGTTGCTATAGTTGCTATACTAAAAGAAAGTCTATAAACGCCTAAAAAAGCCGGAATTCCCGAACCGCTCCCGAACCAACTCTATCAAAAACCTACCAAACTCTACCGAAACGGCTCTACTCTACCGTAACCGATTTCGCTAAATTGCGAGGCTGGTCTACATCACAGCCCTTAACGACTGCTATATGATATGCCAAGAGTTGCAACGGAATGACCGTCAATAGCGGCGTTAGGCACTCCTCGGTTTGCGGAATGGTAATCGTATAGTCCGAGATATTGCTAACCAATATATCGCCTTCGGTCACAATACTTATCACACGACCCTTACGTGCACGCACTTCCTGAATATTCGACACTACCTTCTCGTAAGTACCGCAATGCGGGGCGATAACCACCACAGGCATCTCCTGCGAGATAAGGGCAATAGGGCCGTGCTTCATCTCGGCAGCAGGGTAGCCCTCGGCGTGTATATAGCTGATTTCCTTGAGTTTCAACGCCCCCTCCAACGCTACGGGGTAGTTGTAACCGCGCCCAAGGTAGATGAAGTTCTGTGCGTATGTGAAGGTTTTGGCGAAGTCTGCTATTTGCTTGTCCTGCTCGAGAATTTTCTCTATCTTGTCAGGGATGAGTGCCAACTCGTGCGTAATGGCCAAATACCGCTCATCAGTCAAAGTACCTTTTGCCTTTCCTATGCAGAGTGCCAACATCGTGAGTGCCGTCACCTGTGCGGTGAACGCCTTGGTGGATGCCACACCTATCTCTGGGCCGACATGGGTATAGCAGCCGCTGTCGGACAGACGGGGTATGGATGCCCCCACTACATTACAGATTGAGAAGATAAATGCCCCATGCTCTTTCGCCAGTTGGATAGCCGCCAGCGTGTCTGCCGTCTCGCCCGATTGGGAGATGGCAATCACCACATCGTCTTTATGGATAACAGGTTTGCGGTAGCGGAACTCGCTCGAGTACTCCACTTCGACAGGTATCTGCGCAAACTCCTCCAAGGCATACATAGCAATCAGCCCTGCATGCCACGATGTGCCGCACGCCGTGATGATGATACGATTGGCGTTAAGGAAACGCTCCTTATTATCTATGAAGCCCGAAAGGGCGATGTTGTTATGTTCCACATTGACACGCCCGCGCATGGAGTCGGTCAGCGTACGCGGCTGCTCAAATATCTCCTTGAGCATGAAGTGGGGGTAACCGCCTTTCTCCAACTGCGAGAGGGTAAACTCAAGGCGTTTAATCTCCGGCGTCTTGCGAACATTGCCTATCGTAGTGATATCCAGTTTCTTACCTCTTTCTATGGTCACGACCTCTTCGTCCTCGATATAGACCACTTTGTCGGTGTACTCCACAATCGGGGTGGCGTCCGAGGCAAGGAAGTATTCATCTTCGCCAATACCCACCACGAGCGGACTACCCTTACGAGCTGCCACAATGACATTGGGATTCGAGCGGTCGAGCACGGCAATGGCGTATGCGCCAACCACTTGGTTGAGTGCTAATTGCACTGCCGTCTTAAGATCTACATTATCCGTCTTCTTGGTGTACTCGATGAGTTGAACAAGCACCTCGGTATCAGTAGCGGACTTGAAGGTATAGCCGTGCTGCTGCAAGCCCTGCTTCAGCACAGCATAGTTCTCGATAATACCATTGTGGATAATAGCCAACTCCTCCGACTCGGAGTAGTGGGGATGGGCATTCACTGTATTCGGCTCGCCATGCGTTGCCCAACGGGTGTGCGCAATACCGACGGTGCCTCGTACATCCTTATCACCGGCAAAGGCTTCCAAATCGGCAACTTTACCTTTGGTCTTGTACACATTGAGTCTTCCTTCGGGACTGATAAGGGCGACGCCGGCACTATCGTAACCACGATACTCCAAACGGTGAAGTCCTTTGATGAGAATCGGATAAGCTTCTCGTTTACCAATATAACCTACAATGCCACACATATACTAAAAATCGATTTGTTAATACAAAAAGTGAATATAAATAAGTAGTATAAAGAGTGATACAAGATACTCCTACGTAGTATAAAGAGTGATAAAAGATATACTTACGTAGTATAAAGAGCCATAAAAAATATACTTAAATAGTATAAAGCGATACAAAGGTACTATATATTGTGGAATTATTCAAATATATTTGCACTTTTAATGCGTTGCATGGCTTCGTTGATGGTTTCAGCCGCTCCAAAAGCAGAGAAGCGCACAAAACCTGCACCATACGTACCAAAGCCAACGCCCGGTGTGCATACCACTTGGCACTTATTGAGCAATAGGTCAAAGAAGTCCCACGAGTCCATATTATGCGGGGCACGCACCCAAACATAAGGACCGTCGATACCGCCATACACTTCGAGGCCCTGCTCCAAGAAACAGTTGCGGATAGAGTCTGCGTTGTGCATATAGCCTGAAATCTGCTCCATGACTTGGCGGTGTCCCTCGTCGTTCAGCACTGCCTGTGCGCCGCGCATAGAGATGTAACTCGTGCCGTTGTATTTGGTGCACTGGCGGCGATACCAAAGGGCATTGAGCGATACCGCCTCGCCCTTATCATTCTGCCCCATGAGCGCCTTCGGGACTACGGTGTATCCGCAGCGCACACCCGTGAAGCCTGCCGTCTTACTGAAACTGCGCACCTCGATTGCCACCTCTTTGGCACCCTCGCACTCGTAAATGCTATGCGGGACATCCTCGGAGCGGATAAAGGCTTCGTACGCCGAGTCGAAGATAATCAGACTGTGGTGCGCACGGGCGTAGTCGACCCAGCCTTGCAGTTGCTCCCGATTGAGAGCGATACCCGTCGGGTTGTTAGGGGAACAAAGATAGAGTAGGTTCGGGACTACTTCGGGAAATTCGGGGCAAAAACCATTTTCGGGGGTACAGGGGAGAAGTATCAAATCGCTCCAACGGTCGCCCTGCCATTCGCCCGCACGACCTGCCATAACATTGGTGTCGATATAGGCGGGGTACGCAGGGTCGGCCACCGCCACACGATTGTTGGTATCGAGAATGTCGCTCAAGTTGCCCAAATCGGAACCGGCGCCGTCGGACACAAAGACCTCATCGACATCAATATCAATTCCTCGCCGCCGGTAGTCGAAATCAACAATGGAGCGGCGCATCCACTCTGCGCCTTGCTCCAAGCCGTAGCCGTGGAAGGTGCGGCTATCTGCCTGCTCCTGCACCGCTCGCTGCATGGCTTCGACCACTGCCGGCACTAAGGGGCCGCGCACATCGCCGATGCCCAACTTAAGCACCTTACTATCAGGATGTTGGGCGATATAGCGGTCGGTACGCTGTTGTATCTCCGTGAATAAATAGCCCGCACGCAGGCGGCAGAAATTGCTGTTAACTCGTATCATATCATTCGTAATTACTAATTTGTAATGCGTAATTTGTAATGCATAATTCCTAATTCTCACATTCTTCCTCGTAGTCGATTTCGCCATCGAAGACAAAGGCGGCGGTGCCGGTCATGAGGACATGGTGCGTGGGTAAAAGGGCGATGGTAAGGTCGCCACCGAGGAGGTGGATTGTCACCTCGCTGTCGGTCAAACCTCGTTCGATAGCGGCTACGGCAGTAGCGCAAGCGCCTGTACCACAGGCAAGTGTCTCACCGCTGCCACGTTCCCACACCCGCATCTGTATCTCGTGGCGGTTCTCGACAAAGGCGAACTCGACATTCGTACGGTTTGGAAAGTGGCTGTGGCATTCTACCTTCGGGCCTTGTTCGGGACAGCGGGACAAATATTCCTTTTTCGACACAAAACAAACCGCATGCGGATTCCCCATATCGACTTGCTCGAAAGACAGCGGGGTGTTGTCGATAGTGAGTTCCAATTGGCCCAAATAGGTCGGCTCACCCATATCGACCGACACGGATTCTACCCTACCCTCTTTCGTATGCAAAAATAGTACCTTTTTGCCCGACAAGGTCTCTAATGTGATTTCCGTCTTGTCGGTCAGCCCCCGCTCATAGACATACTTGCCGATACAACGGGAGGCATTGCCGCACATCTGCGCCTCCGAACCGTCGGCGTTGAAGATACGCATACCAAAGTCGCAGGTGGTGCTGCGGGTTATCAGCACAATGCCATCGCCACCTATGCCGAAGTGTCTGTCGCTCAAGCGTTTGGCTAAATGGGGTAAGTCTATTACAGGCATCGCGTGGCGAGCGTCTATGTAGATATAGTCGTTGCCGATACCCTGCATTTTTGTAAAAGTGATTTTCATGTTTCTCGTAGTTTCCGTAGTTGTTTGTTACCTGCAAGCCCCCTCTTTGAGGGGGTGTGGGGGAGTCATTATATACACGGTTAATTATTAATACACCAAATCCTATAGGGCAGAAACCCTATAGGACCGGTGTCAACACAATTCTATTTTTCGTACTCTTTTCTATGAACAAGTACTAACACAAATTAGTTATGAGAAATTATAACTATCTATGAATAAGGCATTTAGCCTATCGGAGCAAGCCGATTAGTGTACGAACAGCATCTCGCGGTACTTCGGCAGTGTCCAGAGTTCGTCATCCACTACCATCTCGAGGTCGTCGACATGCTTGCGGATTTCCTCCATGAGCGGCACGATAGTGTCGTGGAAGGCGATGGCACGCTCACGCTCACTCTCGATGTGGTTCGCTTTCTTACGAGCGGCTTTCATCTTCTCCACGCCTGCAATGATGGCCGAAGAGTGCTCCTCAATCTGACGGATGATGATGTAGTCCTGCTCGTTGAGCGATGCGACTTCTGCCTCGGGGAATACTTGCTTGACATTCAGCACATTCTGCAGCAACATCGTCTGGTGGCGTTTGGCAGCGGGCAGCACATGGTTGATAACGAGGTCGCCCAAGACGCGCGACTCGATTTGCAACTTCATGGCGTAGTTCTCCCACTTGACTTCGCAACGCGAAAGCAACTCGGCCTTGCTGAGCACATGGGTTGTGCCGAACATCTTTACCGAACTGTCGCTCAGGTAGTTATCGATAATCAATGGTACGCTGGTCTCGCAGTCCAGACCACGCTTCAGAGCCTCAGCCTTCCACTCGTCGCTATAGCCGTTGCCATCGAAACGAATGGCGTGGCACTCGTTGAGCAGGCGTTTGATGACCGTGAACAGCGCACGCTCTTTGGCTTCGCCCTTCTCTATCAGGGCATCCACCTCCTCACGGAAGAGCGTCAGTTGCTCTGCCACAGCGGAGTTCAGTGCCAACATAGCAGCCCCGCAGTTCGCCGACGAGCCTACGGCACGGAACTCAAAGCGGTTGCCCGTGAAGGCGAAAGGCGATGTACGGTTGCGGTCGGTATTGTCGAGCAGGATTTCGGGGATAGTACCCACGCCGAGTTTCATCTCCTTCTTGGCGTTGATGATGATACCCTTCTCGACATCGGCATGCTCAATCTGGTTGAGCGCCTCCGTAATCTGCGTGCCGAGGAAGATAGAGATGATAGCTGGAGGTGCTTCGTTTGCGCCCAAACGGTGGGCGTTGGTCGCCGATGCGATAGAGGCTTTGAGCAATCCGTTATGGCGTTGTACGGCTGCCAAGACATTGACAAGGAAGGTAACGAACTGCAGGTTCTGATACGGGTTCTTGCCCGGTGCGAGCAAGTTGACCCCCGTGTTGGTGCCGAGCGACCAGTTGCAGTGCTTACCCGAACCGTTCACTCCGCCGAAGGGCTTCTCGTGGAGAAGCACACGGAAATGGTGACGGCGAGCAACCTGCTCCATGAGCGACATAACGAGCAAGTTATGGTCAGAAGCCAAGTTCGATTCCTCATAGATAGGCGCTAACTCAAACTGGTTGGGAGCTACCTCGTTGTGGCGGGTCTTGACCGGAATACCCAACTTAATGGACTCCTCCTCCAACTCAATCATAAAGCGCAGTACGCGTTCCGGGATGATACCAAAGTAGTGGTCGTCCAACTGCTGACTCTTGCTGGCATAATGCCCCATCAGCGTGCGCCCTGTCATCACGAGGTCGGGGCGAGCGGCAAAGAGTGCCTCATCGACGAGGAAGTACTCCTGCTCCCAACCGAGGTAACTATAGACACGTTTCACATTGCGGTCGAAATAGTTGGCTACTGCCACGGCTGCCTTATTGACTGCCGAGATAGAACGCAGCAGCGGGGTCTTATAGTCAAGCGCCTCACCTGTATAAGCAACGAAGATAGTCGGGATACAGAGGCGGTCGCCAATGACGAACGCAGGCGACGAAGGGTCCCATGCCGAGTATCCGCGTGCTTCGAAGGTATTGCGGATACCGCCGCTTGGGAAACTACTTGCGTCAGGCTCCTGCTGATAGAGCACGCTGCCCGAGAACTCCTCGATAGGGGCACCGTTGTCGTCGAACTCCAAGAACGAGTCGTGCTTCTCTGCCGTCCCCCCCGTAAGCGGCTGGAACCAGTGCGTGTAGTGGGTAGCCCCCTGCTCCATCGCCCATTTCTTCATACCAATAGCCACACTATTGGCGATGTCGCGACTCAGGGATTTCTCATTGTCCATGAGGTCGAAGAGTTGATCCAAGATGTTGCTTGCGATGTACTCCTTCATCTTCTCACGGGTAAATACACTTTGAGCGAACAGAACACTCGTCTTTGCAGACGGGTGCTTGACCTCAACAGGCTCATGACTCCACGCAGTCTTAAGTGCCTCAAATCGAATGTTACTCATACTATATTATGTAATTTGTAAATTTGTCAGGTTGGGATTGTGGGAATGGGCGAAGATTGACTTAGCAGTGCCCTCCCAGTTGGGAACAACAAACCATAT
>CAVHGD010000070.1:0-10308 GCA_963635385.1 Dialister sp. CAG:486
CATTAGTTTTCTTTGTTCTACTATAAAAATCGTTGTATTCGCTTAATTTTATGTGTCTGCTTTTGTAAGTACCACTAATTAGATGATCAGTGAAATAAAAATTAGAATAGGTTATTTTATTTTTCTTGGCAAAATGATTTTCCGTATTAAGTACCTCTTTCCCAACAACGCTTTGTTTGTGTTTCTGCCCATTGTAATAATTTTCAATAGTGATTGTTGCTCGTATATTAGTACTGAAGTATGCCCAAAATGGATAAGCAGTTGTGTATACAGACAATTTATAATTTCCTTTTTTTATTACATGGGCTTTCACATCTTCTGTGATTGTTTCCTGTTCGGGGACTGTTGGCGCTTTTGTAATACATAAATCTAGTTCAGTTGAGATTCCTTCTATATTTTCTTGCTGATATGCTTCCCATAGAATACTATCGTTCTCAAATTGTGGAAATTGGATGTATTTATCAATAGGGCAGGTGAGTATCAGAGTGGATGATATGCGATGTACAACTTTGTCTATAATTACAATCTGTTTGTCATTGCAAAGAGCGGCTAAATCATCAATATTGCCTACAGGATTCACACAATAGCCGTATTCATCATCATAACTCGCCCAGTTGGGATGCTCATATCGTAATTTCTCCGTTGCAATACTATAAAATTCATTTAGTATGTTATCGTCCAATTCGTTAAACTGATCCGAATAATAGTCTATGCCAAAGTACTCTTTTGCTATTTGGTCCAAAGTAGAGTCGTAAGCAATATTTGAATTAATTATTTCATTGCATATCCCCAACGAATTGGATAGTTCACGTAGTTCTTCGTGTCTACACTCTGAGAATTTTGTAAGTAATGTTTCTGCATCGTCGTAATTGTCAAATACTAATACATTTTTGCCAAAGATCTCAGGGAAATGTTCGATGTAGTCTTCAACGTTGATGCATTCGTACCTTTTGTGCATTTCTTCGAGATATTCCTCTGTGTCATATTCCTTTGTAGGCTCTTCGGAATCGTTGATTGTTGAAATGTCATTGTTTGTAGAACAGCTAGAAGCTAAAATCATTGTGCAGACAACTTGCACACTAAATAAATGTAATTTTTTCATTGTAGATAATTGTTTGTTTTGATATTAAAGTTTTGTGTTTTTATATGTATATCTATGTGTACCTGTCCTGAAAAATGGATTTGAAGATTACCCGTTGTGTAGCTTGTTCGTGTTTTGATTGTTTTTCTATTCAGAATGTTATTTTGAAAAACGGTGCAAAGGTACAAACTATTTTTGAATTACAAAAACAAAAATGACATAAATTGCTTCTTTTTGCTAATAGACTGCAGTTTATGCCATTATTGTGTAAAGAAAGGATAAATTTATACCATTTTGAGCGAAAGTTCTATCCGCTTGCGTTCCATATCGATGTTTGTTATCCGTACACGGATGTGTTCATGTAGATGGACTACTTCGTTTGGATTGGTGATGCGTCGGTTTGCCATCTCTGAAATATGTACCAGTCCGTCTTTGTGTACGCCAATATCTACAAAAGCACCAAAATTAGCAATGTTTGTCACAATTCCGGGCAGCACCATCCCTACTTGAAGGTCTTCAATGGAATGAACTGTATCGTCGAATCGGAATGCTTCAGCTTGTGTTCGTGGGTCGCGGCTCGGTTTGTCCAACTCGTGTAAGATATCGGTTAGGGTCGGCAAACCCACTTCACTGGAAACATATTTCTGTATATCAATTCGTTTGCGTAGTTCCGCATTTTGCATAAGTTCCGGAATGGTACAACCAAGGTCTTGGGCAATTTTTTCTACCAATTTATAACGTTCCGGATGTACTGCAGAGTTATCCAACGGCATATCCGAATTGGTAACCCGCAAGAATCCTGCCGCTTGCTCAAAGGTCTTTGTCCCCATTTTAGGTACATTGAGCAGTTCTTTTCGATTTTTGAATGCACCATTTTTGGCTCTATAATCAACGATGTTTTGTGCGAGTGTGCTTCCCAGACCGGAAATATAGGTCAGTAGGTATTTGCTGGCGGTATTGACATCTACGCCGACATAGTTCACTACACTTTCTACGGTTTGTTGCAGGCTTTCGCTCAATCGGGTCTGATTCACATCGTGCTGATATTGTCCGACACCGATCGACTTTGGGTCTATTTTTACTAATTCGGCTAATGGGTCTATCAGCCTTCGCCCAATACTCACGGCACCGCGTACCGTGACATCTTCATTGGGGAATTCTTCGCGCCCTAATTTAGATGCCGAATAGACAGAGGCACCGTTTTCGCTGACTACGAACACGGATGGACGCACCTCGGCAGTCATTCCTTCTAAGGCCACCTGCACCATTTGTTCTGTTTCGCGACTTGCGGTTCCGTTTCCGATAGCAATGGCTTCTATGTTATATTTTTTGATGAGGTCTTGCAGCGTTTGGGTCGATTGCATTGCGTGCAGATAGACCACACTATGCATCACAAGGTCGCCTTGTGGAGTGAGTACCACCAATTTGCATCCTGTTCTGTATCCGGGGTCAAGGGCAAGTACCCGTTTTTGCCCTAACGGAGATTCCAATAGTAGTTGGCGCAAGTTCTCCGCAAACACACGAATGGCTTCGGTGTCGGCTTTTTCTTTCGATAGAGTGGCATATTCGGTTTCTATAGCCGGTTTCAGCAGTCGTTTGTAGCCGTCTTCTATGGCCAATTCTACTTGATAGGCTGCATCGTTACGTGCATATAGATACAATGAGGCTAACTTATCCAAGCATTTTTCTTGGTCTGCCGAGATATCCACACGGATGTATCCCTCTTTTTCTGCCCGGCGAATCGCCAGAAGTCGGTGGCTCGAAATCCGCTTGAGAGGTTCTTTTATGGCAAAGTAATCTTTGTAGTTTTGTGCTTCCGGTTCCTCTTGTTTGCTCTTGACAACTTTTGTGCTGAGTAGGGCGGTGTAGTTGAATTCGCGTCGAATGGCATTTCGAGCCTTTTCATCTTCTGCTATTTGCTGAGCAATGATGTCTCGTGCGCCTTGTAGAGCAGTTTCCGTATTAGCTACTTCTTTCGATAAATAGGTTTTTGCCCACTTCTCTACATCTCCATTTTGTTGTTTTAGTAGTTGGGCTGCAAGGGGAGCCAATCCGTTTTCTCGGGCGACATCGGCTTTTGTTTTTCTATGCGGCTTGTAGGGAAGATATATATCCTCCAATTCGGTGCTGTTCCAGCAATCCTCTATTCGTTTTTTGAGTTCGCCGGTCAGCTTCCCTTGTTCGTTGATGGTCTTTAGAATGGTAGCTTTTCGCTCCGATAGGTCTTGCAGACGAGTGTACTCGGCTTGTATAGCTCCTATTTGCACTTCATCGAGCGAACCGGTCTTTTCTTTCCTGTAGCGTGCAATAAAAGGAATGGTCGCTTTTTCGTCTAAAAGTGCTATGGTAGCGGCTACTTGTTTTTCTCCGATGGCTACAATCGGTGCAATAAGTTGGGCAAAATTCATAGTTTTTTCGGTGTGCGGGTATATTCCGCAAAAGAGTAGGGGTATGGATTCTTTTCGTCAGCCGTATGCTCTTCTTGGCTTAGCAGTTCCCATTCCGAAGGGTCTATCTCCGGAAAAAAAGTGTCCGCATCGTTCCAACAGTGGTGAATGTGGGTGATGTATAGTTTGTCTGCATACGATAACATCTGTTTGTAGATGCTGCCCCCGCCAATTACAAAGGCCTCTTTCTCATCTTGTACTAAGGCCAACGCCTCATCTATCGAGTGTGCTACTTCAACCCCTTCTTGTTTCCAATCCAATTGGGTGGTAAGCACGATATTTCTGCGTTTGTGCAGGGGGCGTCTGGGGAGAGAGAAATAGGTCCGTTCTCCCATCAGTATGGTAGAGCCTGTGGTTATTTCTTTGAAATGTTTCAAGTCGTTGGGCAAGTGGCATAGCAGCCCGCCGGCTTTCCCGATGGCGTTGTTTTCGGCTATAGCAACGATTATAGATAGCATATCTTTCGGAGAAAAATAGGTTGTCTTGTTTGAGAAATTTTATACACTCACGGTTCCTGCTATGTGCGGGTGCGGGTCATAGCCCTCCAAGGTAAAATCCTCGTATTGGAATCCGAATATATCTTTCACATTCGAGTTTAGTATCATTTTCGGTAGGGGGCGTGGCTCGCGGGTCAGTTGTAGTTTTACCTGTTCTAAGTGATTCAAATAGATATGGGCATCGCCTAAGGTGTGTACAAAATCTCCGGCTTTCAGCCCGGTCACTTGCGCCATCATTTGTAGCAGAAGGGCATAAGATGCAATATTGAAAGGTACGCCGAGAAATATATCTGCTGAGCGTTGATATAGTTGCAGTGAAAGGCGCCCATCGGCCACATAGAACTGAAACAGCGAGTGGCAGGGCGGCAATGCCATACTATCCACTTCTGCTACATTCCAAGCGCTTACAATCAGTCGTCGGCTATTGGGGTTGTGCTTAATCTGTTCCACTACATTGCTTATTTGGTCTATCGTGCCGCCTTTGTAGTCCGGCCAAGACCGCCATTGGTGTCCATAGACAGGCCCCAACTCGCCATTTTCATCCGCCCACTCGTTCCATATCCGTACTCCGTGTTCTTGCAGATAGTGCACGTTTGTATCGCCTTGCAAGAACCATAGCAACTCGTATATTATCGACTTCAAGTGCAGCTTCTTTGTGGTTAGCAGCGGAAATCCCTCCTCTAAGTTAAAGCGCATTTGGTGCCCGAATACCGAAATGGTACCGGTTCCCGTTCTATCTTCTTTGCGTATCCCTTCTGTCAACACCCGTTGGCATAAGTCTAAATATTGTCGCATATTAGTATAGTTTATAGGTGGTTCGCAACACTTTGAATTCCGTGCGGCGGTTTATTTGGTTGCAAATCTCTTGTTGGTCTGCGGTCAGTGACAAGATAAATGCCTCGTCTAATACTTGTTCTTGCGGAATGAACGGATAGCGGTCGTGTAGCGCCTTGTCGGCAGTTACGGGCTTTTGCTTGCCATATCCTACGGGGGTCAGCCGTTCCGATTCAATTCCGTTTTTTATTAGATAGGCACAAACCGCTTGAGCACGTTTTTCCGATAGATTTACGTTGAATACGGAGTCGCCTTTCATATCCGTGTGAGCGGATAGCTCAATGGTTATGTTCGGATTATCTTTCAGCAGTTTCACCAATGCTTGCAGTCCTTTTTCCGATTCCGCAGTCAGTTCCCATTTCCCGAATGCATAGAATATGTTGTCCATTGTGACGGGCTTGCTGATAGGAGCTAACGAGAAATTTTGTTCATAGCTTTTGCTGTCTGTCAGTCCCAGCGTGTTGAATCCCTCTTTGGCATTCAGGTAGCCTCTTGCTGTTGCCAGCATGATGTAGCGGGCGTCTTTTCGAATGCGTATTTTATATGTACCGTTTCGGTGTACTTGCAGGCGCGTATTGGTTCCGTCATCGCCGACCAAGCGTAGTGTGGCGTCAGCTATCGGTTCGCCTTGATTGTCCGTTACCGTGCCGCTGACCATAAACTGCATTTCGGGTAGCACGAAACGGTATATCTGGTCCAATCCTTTCTTTTGGCCACGGTTGGACGAGAAATAGCCATTTTGCGATTTGCCCTCGAAGGTTACGCCAAAGTCATCTCCCGTTGAGTTGAAGGGAGTCCCCATATTGTATATTCGCCACACCGTTGAGTCCTTTATGGTGGTGTCTCGCTCGGCTTTGAATATATCCAGTCCGCCATATCCGGGATGTCCATTCGATGAAAAATAGAGCGTTCCGTTCGGGTGAATACAAGGATACATCTCGTCGCCGGTGGTGTTGATGGCGGGGCCCATATTTTGTATATTCACCCAATCGCTTCCTTCGAGTTCTGCCATGTAGATATCTTTTCCGCCCAATCCTCCGGGGGCGTCCGACACAAAATACAAGGTGTCACCGGTCGGACAAATCGAAGGATGTCCCACGGTGATGCTGCTGTCAGCAAACAGCTTTACCTCTTGAGGTTCACTCCATTCGCCACTTGCTCTTGATGATGTGTATATTTTCGCTCCTAAATCTTGCCCGTTGATAGGTTTCGAATAGGTGAAATACATAGTCCGTCCGTCAGCAGTGAAACAGCAAGCCCCCATCTCAGCGCTTGCCGCCGATTTGTCAGCCGTCGAGTCGTTTTGCTCGGTCTGATCGGCTTGTTCTCCGTACAGCCCTTCGGCCAATTGTATATCTTCCCATTGCCCGGATGCATTTTTTCGTGCCGAGTACAGATTGAATAGTTGCCCACCCGTTACGGGGCTCGGGCGTTTCAGTTTCTTTTTCCCCGCACCGGCATTTTCTTGCCGATTGCTGGTGAACATCAGTGCATCTCCGCCTTGTCCGATGTAGGCCGGTGCGAAGTTACTGCTTCGTTTGCTGTTGAATTCGGTCGCTAAACTGACTTTGTATCGGGTAGGTTCTTTGCGCCAATCGCTCACTTTTTGACAGGCGTAATGTCCGGCTTGGGCTACATAGTCTTTGGGGTAGGATTGCAGATAGATGAGATAATTAGCATCCGCATCTTTGTATTTGCCTTGATAATGCAGGGTTTGCGCATACCGGAGATAGACAATCGAGTCTTGATACTTATATCGTATGGCATTGCGATATGCATTGGCCGCACGCTGATTATTTAGTATGCGGTAACATTCGCCTTGTCGAAATGCCACATGTGCCTTGAGCGTTTTCTCCTTTTTAGGGGATATGCGCCCATAGCATTGTTTATATAGGTCGGCTGCATCGTAATACTCACCGATGGCAAACTTCTTGTCGGCTTTCTTCACGCGTGCCTTGATACTGCACGAAGACAATCCTCCGACAAGGAGGACTGCCAACAAAACGAACCATACAGATTTGTGTGATGATGCCATTCGGCGGAGAAGCAATAGGTATTAGTATTGTGTAATTTATAGCCTGTCTAACTCCCCTCCTTTGGAGGGGTGAGGGGAGGTCGGAGTGGGGGCGTGCAGTTCTATGCGATCTATACCAACTCGTGGATAACTAATCCGCTACGGAGTTTGGGCTCAAACCAAGTAGTCTTTGGCGGCATAATATTGCCCGAGTCGGCGATGTTGATAATCTGCTGCATCGTGACGGGATAGAGTGCCAACGCCATCTTCATCTCGCCCGAATCGACACGCTTTTTCAGCTCGCCGAGCCCCCGAATACCGCCCACGAAGTCAATACGCTTGTCCGTGCGTAAGTCCTTGATACCGAGTATCTTGTCGAGAATAAGGTTGCTCGAAATGGTTACGTCTAATATGCCAATCGGGTCTTGGTCGTTGTAGCGTCCCTCTTTGGCGGTGAGGCTGTACCATTCGCCCCCGAGATAGAGCGAGAAATTGTGCAAATGCTGCGGCTTGTATATCTCTTTGCCCTTTTTCTCGACTACGAAATCCGCCTCCAAAGCGTGCAGAAACTCTGCCTCGCTCAGTCCGTTCAAGTCTTTCACAACCCGATTGTAATCAATCACATTCAGTTGATTATCAGGGAAGCAGACGGCAAGGAAATAGTTGTACTCCTCGTTGCCCGTGTGGTGCGGATTTTGCAGTTTTTTCTCGTTCCCGACCAATGCTGCAGCGGCGGAACGGTGGTGTCCGTCGGCGATATACATAGCGGGTATCTCGCGGAATATAGCGGTGATGTGCGCTATTGTCTGCGGGTCGTTGATGACCCAAAAAGTATGGCGGAAACCCTCGGGAGCGGCAACGAAATCGTACTCGGGTTCGCCCGCTGTGACGCTTTTGACAATCGTATCCAAGTCGTCTCGGTGCGGGTAGGCAAAGAATACCGGCTCCATGTTGGCGTTGTTGATTCGCACATGCTTCATGCGGTCTTCCTCTTTGTCCTTACGGGTGAGCTCGTGCTTCTTAATGCGCCCCTCCATATAGTCTTCCACCCATGCGGCCACCACCAATCCGTACTGCGTGCGGCCGTTCATCGTCTGTGCATAGACGTAGTATTTTTCGTCAGGGTCTTGCACCAGCCAGCCGTTTTGGCGGAAAGCTTTGAAATGCTCCAAAGCACTTGCATAGACTTTCGGGTCATGCTCATCGGTGCCGGGGGCAAAGTTTATTTCCGGCTTTATAATGTGGTAGAGCGACATCGGATTGCCTTCGGCCTCTTTGCGCGCCTCATCGGAATTTAGCACATCATAAGGTCGGCTGCTTACTTTTTCTACGAATGCTTTGGGCGGGCGAATGCCGCGGAATGGTTTGATTTGCATAAGAATCTAATTAATAGTTAATAACCGACAAGTAGTATGCCGTAGCGGTTTTCCTTGTTTTTTCCATGGTTTTACCTTGTTCTTGGTAGGGTTTGTTAGAAGAATAGTTATTAATAAATAATTAACTTCCCAATCCCTCAAAATGCGCATTATATATCAAGCGTTGCGCCTTACTTGCTCTCCTTGGCCATCGAACAGGTGCCGTTGAATATGGCGTTGGGCTCCACTATCAGCGTTGAGGTCTTTACTTCCCCTTCGATGGTACCGGTTGCGCGTAGGGCTAAGGTGTGAGCTACTTCTATTTTGCCGTCTAATTTTCCGAGTATCTCGGCGTTTTGGCAGACAACGGAGCCTTTTAGATAGCCCTGTTCGCCGATGACGGCTTTTCCTGTGCATTGCAAGTCGCCCTCTACGGTGCCGTCGATACGAATATCCGAGTCGGCAATGATGGTGCCGATTATCTTGCTGCCTGCGGTTAAGGCATTATATAGTGTCCCGCTTTGTGTTTGAGTTGTTGCCATATCTTCTATTATTTGTAGTCGGTTTTCTATTTGTTGTAGTTGGTTCTGCGTATTGTATTTATTCTGTATTATGGAAATTCGAGCGTTTGTTCGAATAAACGGACTTGGATTGAATCTACATCCTAATACCATCCCCCATTTTAACGCACAAAGGTAATAAAACAAACTCGCTTATGCAAATATCGTACCTTATCTGCCAATCAAAAGTATCAATAAATGGCAAAAATGCTGCAAAAGTGATACCTGTTTTTGCTCCTTTCGAGATAATTTTGTACCTTTGCAGACTATAATTGCGTAATATTGTGTTGCTTGACGCCTCGCAATTAGGTTGTGGATTATTATTTTTCCATTTTGTGATATGAAAGAGCTCATCATTACAATCGCCCTTGTGGGGCTTGCTTTTGCTCTGCTGAGCATACGAATTATACTCAAAAAGAACGGGAAGTTCTCTTCTCAGCATATCAGCGAAAACCGCATAATGCGTGAGCGGGGCATCCATTGCGCCACCTCGCAGGACCGTGAGGCACAGCGTACCCAAGAAAAGAAAATACATATTAAAAACTTATAACCCATGAACAAGATTCAAATTATTGTTGATTCCATCTTAGGTATAGCAGTGATTACACTGTTTGTCCTTTTCTTTACCTCGAAACCCGCGACCGTTGCGCCCGAAGCGCCGGTGGCTTCGGCCGATGGGTGTGTCACGATGCCCGTGGCGTATCTCAACTTAGACTCCGTGCTGCTGAACTATCAGTTCGCCATTGATGCTAATGAGAAACTGATGACCAAGCAGGAGGATGCTCGCCTCAAACTCAACTCGAAGGCGCGTACCTTTCAAAGTGAGGCCGCTGACTTCCAGAAAAAGCTTGAGAATGGTGCTTTTATGAGCCGCGAGCGTGCCGAGCAGAAACAGCAAGAGTTGTACAAGAAGCAGCAAGACCTGCAAGACTTGGAGGCAAAACTGACCAACGACATCATGCTCGAGAATCAGCAACTGAACCTCCAACTCGCCGATACGCTCAATTCGTTCTTGGCAGAGTTCAACAAGGACGGTCGCTATCAGTTGATATTTGCCAACACGGGCAAGGACAACATTCTGCAATCCGCAGACGGCTACGACATTACCGCCGAGGTGGTTAGCGCACTGAATGCCCGCTATACTACAAAATCAAAGAAAAAGTAATCTGCCCGCATGAAGCGGTTCATACATATTTTGTTTAGTCAAAGCACGCTGTTTCTTGCAGTCGTGCTTTGCTCTTTTTCGTGCGGCACGAAAGCCTACGCACAGGCAATTCCCGTCTCGCTGCAGTACACTGAGATTTACGACTATCTGGATGAGTTGATGTCGGAGGGTGTGGTTGTGCACCAAACTGCCGTCAAGCCTTATACCTGCAAGCAGATAGCCGATATGCTCGTTGAGGCTTCCGCCGCCGACTCGTTGCTGAATCGTCGCCAGCGAAAGGACTTGGCGTTTTATCTCAATCAGTACGCACTCGAGCGGGATACGATGATGACGAACTATGTGCAGTATTCCGACC
>CAVHGD010000071.1:0-10220 GCA_963635385.1 Dialister sp. CAG:486
TTACTATTCCGAATAATGTAACCAAAATTGATTGGCGTGTTTTCGAAGGCTGCACGAGTTTGGCGTCTATTATAATTCCGGATAGTGTGGCCGCAATTGGATCTCGTGCTTTCAAAGGTTGTACGAGTTTGACTTCCATTATTATTCCGGATAGTGTATCCGCAATTGGAGAAAGTGCATTCGAAGACTGCAAAAGTTTGACTTCCGTTACTATTCCCAATAGTGTAAATGAAATTAGAGGCAAAGCTTTCAAAGGTTGTACCGGTTTGAATTCCATTATCATTCCGGACAGTGTGACCGCAATTGGAGAAAGTGCATTCGAAGGCTGTACGAGTCTGGCTTCCGTTACTGTTACTGATAGCGTAACAAATCTGGGAGATGATGCCTTTAAAGGTACGCTTTGGTATATTTCGCAACCAGATGGACCGATATACATTGGAAATTATTTGTATGCATACAGAGGGGAAATGTCATCTAATACTAATTTTGTTGTAAGAGATGGAACAATTGAAATAAAAAGAAACGCTTTTGAAGGCTGTAAAGGTTTGACATCCGTTACTATTCCTAATAGTGTAACGAGTATAGGTGATTCAGCTTTCATAGATTGTAAGGACCTTGTTTCCATTTTTATTCCTGATAGCATAATAGAAATCAATAAAAATGCCTTTGATGGTACTCTATGGTATGATGCTCAACCAAATGGACCTCTGTACATTGGTAAAATCCTATTTGGATATAAAGGGAATATGCCCTTAAATACAAATGTTGTTGTAGAAGATGGAACTATTGGAATATGTAGATATGCTTTGAAGGATTATAACCATTTAGCTTCCATCACCATTCCGGATAGTGTAATAGAAATTGGAAAGTTTGTTTTTCAAGGTTGTGGAAACCTTCGGAGCATTTACGTTCCCCACGGCCAAATCGATAAGTTCTGTGAATTGGGCTTAGAAGAATGGCGTGACAAGATGGTAGAGATATAGTCGTTTCTCAAACTACATCTATTGCGTCTCACAACGACCTAATTAGAATATATCTAATTATCCCAACGCATCCTACCCCCACAAAAAAGGAGGCTGCCTAACCCAAACTTGTTAGGCAGCCTCTTTGCTATATTTATATTTGTTTTTCTGTTTCATAACATATTTCTAAGAAATATGCATATCAAATTTGGATATATTAGAAATATGTTGTACCTTTGCCGTGCATTTAGAAAATAATAGTTCTTGAATAGAACATATTGTTGAGCTATATTCTTTTGTCGTATATCCAATCATTAATAACTAATTCATTTTTCTTTATGAGACGTAATTTATTGCTGGCTGCTTTCGCAGCTTTGGCGCTCGTAGGATGCCAAAAACAATCCGAACTCAATTTTGATGACATTTCGACCAAAGCTACCGTGCAAGGATATGTCTATGTAGATCAAGGCTATATGGCGGATGCTACCGGTTTTATCAAATCGACCAAACCGGCAGAAGGGTGTGTAGTGGCAGTCAAGGTCGATTGCACCGCTTACGACAAGAACGCCTCGGGTGGGCAGAAGCAATTTGAAGCCACTTGTGATGCGAACGGATTCTATCAGGTGCAAGTGCCGGTAGGGCAGACCGCTATTTCTGGCATGTCGGTCTATACTCGTCCGTTTATGGGAAAATATTATGACGTGGTGAACTCCGAGATTGTGGAATTGGAGGCTTCCTATCCCGAAGCATCTACTTCGGTCGAGATTGAGCAGGGCAAGGTTTTCACTGCGCAGAATATCACGATCACGAAGGATGTAACGAAGCCCATCCTTACCCGCAATCAGATTGTAAAAATCTCCGGAAAGGTGGTTGAGCAATACGAGAAGAAAGTATATCAAGACAAAGATGATCCGGATTTAGGATATTATGGCGTGGTAGGCACTTGTGATGCTACCAAACCGGTTTCATTGATTGTTACGGCTCGCTCCTTGGTGTACCCCACGGATGAGCGTGAACTGATATTCCACGTGACGGCCGACAAGAATGGAGAGTATGCTTTCGAGGCAAATCTGTATGACGAATGGGAGCTCTCGGACGTACGGGTGGTTGTCGAGGCTCGTTCCTATCTCAACTCAATCGATCACTATTATTACAAATACGATTCGGATGAGAAAAAGTATATCAGCAAGACGCAGACGGTCAACGGTTATTTCAAGGGCAAGGTGAATTCCTATAAGGACTTGTCCGATGGTGATTTGCTGTTGGGTTGCGTGTTAGAAAATCTGACGGTGATTTTTGTGCCGGATTATGCTAAAGAGGAGATTTATGGCATTGGTAATTCGAATATCGATCAAGATTCCAAGGGAACCTATATCTATAAATCGGAAAATCCGCTCAATTGGAGATACTAATTTTGACTAAAATTCGATTCTGTTATGAAAAAGTTTACAGCAATACTACTCGTGGCAGCGTTGGCAGTTCCCGCTACGTATGCTCGTGAAAAGGAAACGCCGGAGCAGCGTGCCACAAAGGATTACTCCACTTGGTTGCCCGCTCAGGGGGATTTCTCGGTCGGCTTTTCGCTCAATCCGATTGCCACTTTTGTCGGAAATTCGTTTAGTGGCTATACCGGTCAGAATGTGTTGGACCAGTTAGCCGGTGAGCCGCTTGTCAGTGGTGCGATCGGGGCTAGTCCGATGGCTTCGATTATGGGCTCGTATATGTTGACCGACAAGCTCGGCCTAAAAGCCAATGTGGGTATGGCCATCTCCGTGAAGTCGGAGAACCATTATGTGTTAGACGATGCGGCGCTCTATCTCGATCCGCTGAGTCATACCAAGGTGGTGGATAAGCGCAAGGGCAGCATGGCGTATGGAAGCATTGCCTTGGGTGTAGAATACCGTGTGGGCAAGACGCGTCCCGTGCAAGGCGTGTTTGGCGCAGGGGTGAACTATGCGTTTGGTAGCGTTTCGTATAAGTACAGCTACGGAAATGCCATCACCGAGATGAATCAGAAGCCGACCATCAATACGGATGCCAGTACGACCGCTTTTATTGTCGATCCTTCCTATGTCGCCGTAGCCGGTTATATGCCCGATGCCCGCCCCTTATCTATGAAGGCCGCCAACCTCATCCATCTGTTGGGCGTGTATGGCAGTGTCGGTATTGAGTGGTTCGTGGCTCCTCAGATTGCGTTGGGAGCGAATGTGAATGTCGGTCTGTATTATGAAATCAATCCGGCCAATGCCTATCTGTTCGAGGGGTGGAACACCTTGACGCAACAAGTGGAGAACTACACGGAAAAGGTCTCTCCCGCCAGTCATGGTTTCCATTTTGGCACGGACAATATCGGCGCCAACTTGTATGTGGCGTTCTATTTCAATGCCAACAAATGAGAACAAGTTAGTCGATCTGTTGTGTGCGATTGATACAAAAATACTTTCTTTTTATACCTTATGTGACAATGTGGTGCGGAACTGACCATACTCCCCGCACCAAGTAGTCAAGGAAAAGGGCTGTCGTGAGATAGCCCTTTTCTGTTCTTGTTGCGTTACATCATGTATTCTGCGCCGTCGGGTCGGAGTCGTCTCGCCCGCTTAGCGTATAAAGCTCGTGCGTTGGCGTGGCTCCGGCTGCGGACGATGTCGGCTGTCCATGCCGCGCAGCATCCATATCATGTTTCGGGCCAGTGTGCGCATCGTCTGCAGCCCTTCGAGGTCCTGTCTTGCTTCTCCCTTGGCCGCTCCATGCACGCTGTTCCAGTATTGCGAGGGCACTACGGGCATGTTGTTGATGGTGAAATATTTGTTCAGCCGGTCAAAGGTAGCGCTTGCTCCGCCTCGACGGCAGACCACTACGGCAGCAGCGGGCTTGTAGGCCAGTAGCGCCCCGCAGGAATAGAACAGACGGTCGAGCAGTGCGCAGAGTGATCCGTTCGGTCCGCCGTAATAGACCGGCGAGCCGATAACGATTCCGTCTATTCCCTTTTCGAGTATCGCCCGTATCTTATCATAAACATCGTCGGAGAACACGCAACGTCCCTTCTCCACGCACCCTCCGCAGCCGATACAGCCGCGCATGGGCTGCGTTCCGATTTGCACCATGATGGTCTCGATTCCTTCTTTGTGCAGCGGGTCTTCGGTCAGTTTTCCCTCTTTGTCCACATAGCCCATCAATCCTTCCACTTCCTTGTGCAGGGTGTCGGCCACTTCTTGCAGGGCGATGCTCGTGTTGCCGTCTTGGCGGGGGCTGCCGTTCAATAGTAGAATTCTCATTATTTTACCTCGTTTATAAGTTCTTTTCCTTCCACAAAATCTTTCACGTTCTGTAGCGTGGTGGTGGCAATGTTGGTCAGTGCTTCGCGCGTAAAGAACGCTTGGTGCGAAGTCAGCAGCACGTTGTTGAAGCTCAGCAACCGAGCCAGCGTGTCGTCTTCAATGATGTTGTCCGAAATGTCTTCGTAGAAATAGTCGCCTTCTTCCTCGTACACATCTAATGCGGCCGAACCTACATGGCGGCTTTTCAGTCCTTCGATAAGCGCATCGGTGTCAATCAGTCCGCCTCGCCCGGTATTGACAATCATCACGCCCTGTTTCATTTTGGCGATGGTCTCACTATTGATCATATAGTGATTCTCTTTGGTGAGCGGGCAGTGGAGCGTGATGATATCCGCTTCGTGGAGCAGGGTGTCTAAGTCGGTGTATTCTAATCCGTTTTTAGCCGCAAAAGCATTGTCCGGATAGGGGTCGTAGCCCAAAATCCGCATCCCGAAACCTTGCAGCAGCTCAATCAGCACTTTGGCTATTTTGCCCGTACCGATTATTCCGATGGTCTTTTCGTACAGGTCAAATCCCATCAGCCCTTGCAGCGAGAAGTTGCCGTCCCGCGTGCGAGAAGTGGCGCGAGGAATGTGTCGGTTTACGGATAGAATCAGTCCCAACGTGAATTCAGCAATGGCGTGCGGAGAATAGGCGGGAACACGCACCACGCGTATTCCGGCTGCTTTGGCGGCCGCAATATCCACGTTGTTGTATCCGGCGCAGCGCAGCGCAATCAGTTTCACGCCCAATCGTCCCATTTCATAGATGATATCGGCCGTCATCGGGTCATTTACGAATACGCAGACGGCGGTGGCGCCTTGCACCAGCATCACATTGTCCATGGTCGGGTGCGCTTTGTAGAATTTGAGCTCAAACTCGTACGGGTGCAACCCTTGCGCATCTATGCTGTCGTTCACTTGGGTGAATACGTCTTGGTCGTATTTTTTTGTTCCGAAAAATGCAATTCGTGTCATAGTGTAATGGTTGTTTTTCAATTTATGCGGAGTATCAGTTTTTGATGATGCCGGTTTGGTAAGCAAGCAGCAGGTGCTCCAAGTTATCCACTTGCGACTGCAGCTCTCGCCCGCGGTCGGTGTCGCGAATATGGATTCGGTGGGTAGTGAAGTCTTGCAGCAGGGTGCGACTGTGGATGTCGCTGCCCGATAGCACGGCCTGCTCTCGGCTCTCGAACGATTCGTGTTCCACCAGCTGAATGCCGTGGCTGTTGTAAATCAGCGTGTAGCCGGCAATTCCGGTTTTTTTCTGATAGGGCTTGCTGAATCCGCCGTCAATCACAAATCGTTTCCCTTCGGCGCGTATCGGGGTCTCGCCCTCCATGGTGCGAACCGGTATGTGTCCGTTGATGATGCGCCCCGTTTCGGTGTCAATGCCGAATTCTTGGAGTATCATTTCGCAGGTCTTGCGCTCATTGGCTAAGGTGTAGTAAGCGCCTTTTTTCTCTTTCCACAGCTCCTCATCGGCCACAAAATAGCGTTCTAAAGTAGTCATCTTGTCCTTGTTGTAGAGCGGCGAGTTGGGCCCCTCCCAAAGGTAGAGCATATAGTCCAAGGCGTCCTCTTTCTCTTGTCCTTCGCCGTAGTAGGCCATGCGCACAATCTCATCCGTGCGCTCCATGAGCCGTCGCCCGCACACTTCTTTCCCGCAGACATTGACTTCTGTGAAGCTGCCGTCGTCGTTCAGCGGAATGGCGGCGTGGTAGAGCAAGAATCCGTTGCGCACCAAGAACATGCTTCCGTGCCGATAGAGCAGGTGCAGGTGTTTCTGCACTTTTTCGGATTTTTGGAAGCTGTGCACTAACTGATTCATCAGCTCCTGTTCCTCTGTGGAGAGCGCGTACGGATTGTCCTTGCGCAGGGTCGGCAGGTTGGTGTCCAGCAGCGGGTAATCGGTTCCGTTGATTCGAATCGTTCCCTTTTCTATTTCAATCTTGTCGAGCAGCAGTCGGTCGCTCATGCCCCATTCGGGATGGCGCTGAATGATTTGCCCCTCCAATTTGAATTGAATGATGGATATCGCTTTGTGCATTTTGGCCATCAGCGCCGCCGAGCGGGTCAGGTGCGGGTTGTGGTCAAAATCGTTGGTCTGAAATACGGTGCAAGGGTCGTCGTGGTAGGTCTCCATCGCAAAATTCGCCAGCGGGAGCAGGTTGATACCGTAGCCTTCCTCCAGTGTCTCAATGTTGGCGTAGCGAATCGACACACGTAGCACGGTGGCTATCAAGGCCGTGTTGCCGGCCATAGCGCCCATCCATTCGATGTCGTGGTTGCCCCATTGAATATCAAAATCGCGCAGGGTGGCGAGCACATCCATAATTTTGGCAGCTCCGGGCCCACGGTCGTAGATGTCGCCCACCACGTGCAGCGTGTCAATCGTAAATCCGTGTATCAGGTAGGCAATGGCGATAATCAGCTTCTCCGCGCAGCCGATATTGATAATCGCATCAATGATGGCGTTGTAGTAGGCGGCGCGGTCGTTCTCGATGCTCGATTCGTGCAGCAACTCGTCGATGATGTATGCGTAGTCTTTTGGGAGCATTTTCCGCACTTTCGAGCGACTATACTTGATTGTTACGGCTCGTGCCACCATCACCACTTGGTGCAGTCGGCGTCTGTACCATTCCTCTAATGTGAAATGCCCGATTCCTTCTTCCAGTCCTTCCACTTTCTCGGTCAGGCTCTTGCGGACCAGCTCCAATCGCTCATCGGGGTAGTAAATCAATGCGCACAGGGCTCGTTTCTCGGTTTCGCTGAGGCTGTCGCCGTAGAGTTCGTCGAGCTTATGCCGAATCACTCCCGAAGCATTCTTAATGGTGTGGATAAAAGCGCTGCTCTCTCCGTGCAGGTCGCTGACAAAATGTTCCGTTCCTTTGGGCAGCGACAGGATGGCTTTCAGGTTGATAAGCTCCGTGATCACCGCTTTCGCATCCGGAAACTTCTCGCTCAGCAGTTGCAGGTAGCGTGTATCTTGTTTTATTTCTTCTATGTCTGTTAGCGTATGCATCATGATGGGTGTACTGCGTGTAGGTTTTTATTGTTCTGTGTGCCAGAGGAATTTCATCCATTCGGCCATTTTCTGTTCTTGCGGGCTGCCCTGTGCTTCCCAGAAATGTGTGCCGACCAAGGCATCCGGCATAAATTGTTGTTTCACAAAGTGGTTCGGATAGTCGTGCGCATATTTGTAGCCCTCTTTGTAGCCCAGCTCTTCCATCAGCTTGGTGGGCGCATTGCGCAGGTGCAGGGGCACGGGCAGGTTCCCGCTTTGTTGCACTTCGGCCAGCGCTTTGTCTATGGCGAGGTAGGCGGAGTTCGATTTCTGCGAGGTGGCTAAATAGACCGTTGCTTCCGCCAGCGGAATCCGTCCTTCGGGCCAACCTATTTTGGTCAGCGTGTCAAAGCAGGCATTGGCTACCAGCATCGCATTAGGGTTGGCGAGTCCGATGTCTTCGCTCGCGGAGATAACTAACCGCCGAGCAATAAATTTCGGGTCTTCTCCGCCGGCTATCATGCGAGCCAACCAATAGAGCGCCGCATCGGGGTCGCTTCCTCGTATCGATTTGATGAATGCCGAAATTATATCGTAGTGCAGCTCGCCGTCCTTGTCGTAGGCCACGGGGTTTTGCTGCAGCTGTTCGGTAATTGTCTGATTATCAAATACCCGAACGCCGGCGTTAGTCACAAGTTCAATGATGTTGAGCAGCTTTCGCGCATCCCCTCCGGAGTAGCGCAGCAGGCTTTCGGTTTCTTTCACTTCGATGTGCAGCGAGGCGATGTATTCGTCTTGGTGGAGCGCTCGGTCGAGCAGTTCCATGAGGTCGGCTTTCTCCAACGACTTGAGTACATATACTTGGCAGCGGCTCAGCAGAGGCGTTATTACTTCGAACGACGGATTTTCCGTCGTGGCACCGATTAGAGTTACCGTTCCTTCTTCGACGGCTCCTAACAGACTGTCTTGCTGTGATTTAGAGAATCTGTGTATCTCGTCGATAAATAGGATGGGGGAGCGCTGATCGGTGGTGGCGGCAAAGATTCCGCTGTTCATAGCCGCCGTGCGTTTAGCTTTGTCTATCACGTCACGTACCTCTTTCACGCCGCTTGTCACGGCCGAAAGCGTATAGAAGGGTCGCTCCAGTTGGTGGGCGATTATGCGTGCCAAGGTGGTCTTTCCGACGCCCGGAGGCCCCCATAGAATGAAGCTGCTCAGGTTGCCGCTTTCTATCATTTTGCGCAGTACGGCTCCTTCGCCCACAAGGTGTTTCTGCCCGATGTAATCGTTTAGCGTATGGGGTCGTAATCGTTCTGCGAGTGGTAGCATAATAGGATGATGATGGTTGGTCGGTTGTGTTGTCTTGTTTGCCGGTATTCTCTTTTACGCCACAAAGGTACAACTTTTTACGCAGATAAGCAAGCCCAACCCGGTTTTTACCACTCCCTGTTACCTTATGCTTCGAAGTAGAACTTATGGATTGAAAAAATATAGAAATCAATGATACTTATCTATGTGTTGCCCAATTTTCTAATTCTGCCCAAGGATGGCGCTATGTATTCAAAAGCAGCCTGACCAATTGGTCAGGCTGCACTCCATCCTATCTTATCGTGTGATTTTTTATAGTTGACTATTTGCTGCTGTTTGAGCCTCTTGAATGGCTGTTATAATTTTAGAAATTTTCTTGGCGGAAATAACTTCTGAAGTAACCCAAGAAGCTGTTTGCGTACCATATTGATTAGTGGAGTACCATTTCTTACGGAATTGCAATCCTTTATCCTTACCACTTTCGAAATAAATGTCCAAACCGCCAGTAACAGTATAGCTGATATTGTAACTAAAATCTGCTTTGCTCTCGGATACTTCTAATATCTTGTTCAGTGCGGTAAGAACATCTGCTACCTCAGACATATCTAAGTATCCTAATGCCATAGGCTCTCCCGATGGTGCTGCGACACTTTTCCCGGTTAATCCGCCTACAATACCGGCAACAGCGGCATTTCTTGCAGTATGGTCTTCTGTGCGGAACTCAATAGCAGCTATCTTTTTGCCCGTTTGGAGATCAGTGAATACCTTCGAGTATAAGTCTAGCCCATTATCACTGTATTCATACACTTTTTCTTCTTTGAGAAAACTGCAAGAATTGATAAATTTCTCGGTTTCTGTTTGTTGAGCGACAAGCTCATAAACTGACATTTGTGCATAAGTTGTCCCCATAAACATTAGACAACTTGCAATAACTAAAAAGATCTTTTTCATAAATGATATTGTTTTGGGTTGATAAAATAGGATTTTCATTTTAGTAAATCAAAACAGCGACAACATACGGAGATAATGCTTTTACTTGATCCGGCAACGACTTATCTGTGAGTGTATTTGAGCTTATATCTGTAATAATCACGGGAGCTGATTCTAAGAGATTTAGGAGATAACACGATTTGATGGCATAACCTACATTATTGGCATCCGGAATCCCTGCATTTGTTATACCAACGAGTCTACCATATTGGTCAAACATAGGTCCTCCGCTATTACCGGGTTGTATGGGTGCTGAGATTTGATAGGTGGTAACATCATTTTGATAGCCATTTTTTGAACTGATTATTCCATCAGTTATTTTTATCTCCGACCCCATCACTTGCATCATTGGGTATCCCATTGTAAATATGGGCGACCCTACTTCAATGAGTTTTGATTGTATGGTATAAGGAAGTGAAAGAATCGGAGAAAAACTCGGATCGTCTATCGAAAGAAGGGCTAAGTCATTTACTTTATCCGTACTCAATATTTGAGTTGAGTATTCTTTCGCTCCGTTTGGGGTGTTAACAACAACTGTTATTCTATTAGCTTCTTTTACTACATGATAATTGGTCGCTATTACCTTATTTCCGACAAAGAATCCGCTTCCATTCCCTTTCACTTGAGCGTTTGTCCC
>CAVHGD010000072.1:0-4113 GCA_963635385.1 Dialister sp. CAG:486
CTTTTAAGGTAATCTCGTATGGCGCAGGTAGGTATGCCTTTCGCGCAACAAAAATGCACGAATAATGCTCGTGCCGCCACACACTCATCCGTCTTGCTTTTTGATAAAATAGTTTCAGCTGGCAACTCCGTTACCTCAGCGACAACGGATAAGATTTTTGCAAAAAGTTCTGTCTTCATTTTAGTATATGATTAAAAGGTTGTACCTTTGTAGGCACAAGCACATAATAAAAGCGACCCAAGCGCACTACAAAGATTTTTATTCTCTGTCGTGGTGCTTGGGTCACCTTTGTCTATAGCGGATGTGCTTGCAATCTATCTCCGTTATAGAAGGCAGAGAGTTTTTTGTGCCCTCTGCATTTCCATTACTATTTTAGGTATTCTATTACCTCTCGTTGAAAGTCCGGCAGTGTGCGGCAAACGACAACCTTATTGCCATACGATTGCAGACGATGTATCATCTCCTTTTGACATTGCGACAATACTCCCCTATTCGCATTCTTCATTTCTATATAGAGTGCATTGTAGCCATGCTTGCCAATTGGTATGCATAAATCCGGTATGCCCGCTGTTACCCCTTCATCTTTTAGCCGTTTAGCCACGATAGCATTACGCTTACCACCATTGGGTATAGCAAAGCATAGCACGTCCGGATAGGCAAGGTGCAACCATTCGAGGCAAGCCACCTGCAAGCGGTGCTCGTGTGGCGTAGCTCGCTTATGGGGCTTGCTCCCTTGGTCGCTCTTATCCCATAGATTCTTTAGTTCTTCTATGCTATAAGTTTTTGTATTCATACCGAGTTCCTATCGTAAATACAAACTTAGATTAGGCGGGCTGCATGGGTTGTTGCGTGGCGGTCGGCTGCTGTGTTGCCATCGCTTGTTGTTGCGCTTGTGCCTCCTCCTGCTTTTGCTTTACTCGCTCCAACATTTTATCGGCAAAAGGCGACGTGCTACTTTCGAGGTAGGTTTCCAAATCGATGGCGTTGCTCTGCAACAAAGACAGCAACAAGTTCTCGTTCTGAATACGGAACATACCCTGCGATTGGTTCTCGATGAGTGCAAGGTCGAACTGCGAGTTACGCACCTTATCGGGGTCGTACCACTTGCTTTCCTCGCTATAGTCCTTGCCTGCGATATTCATATAACGCCGCTCCTTATAGTATTGCTGCACAACCTGCATTATCTTATAGTCTCGCTTACGAATGAGGCCATTATACCATTGCAACATATCAGCGATATTGTTGTTGGCGTTTTGCGTTTCCTGTGCATAGAGAGAAGACGGCGTACCGCTCTTGGCTTGCTCACCGCGCATTGCCCCGTGCGCACCCGTTATCTCGTTGAGCAGGTTCATATACTGCGTGAGCATTTGCACATCGTCCTGCTTGCTGCTCGTGCTATGCACCTGACGGAACGGCTCTTCGCCATTCTCCCAGTCCAAGACCATTACGCCTGCGGGCGAGGTAATGGTGCGGGCTATCTCGTCCAAGTGTACATCGCTGCGCTCGAGGACTTTCTTATTAACGACAAACAGACCCTTGATGTCGTTCATCCGTTGGTACTCGATACGGGACAGCAGGCGGTTGGTCATACGCTGCGGGTTGATTGCGTCCTCGACAAAAGAGTGTATTTCCCCGTCCACGAGCGGGAAAGCACCGACAACAAAGGGGTGCGAGCCGTGTGTATAAGGGCTGACCTCTTGGTGAAGCACATAGGCATTGGGACTAAGGTAGCGCACCACCCATTTCTCCTCGACACGATACTCGTATTCTATCAGTGCCGCGTCCGCCGCCGTGCCGCCTGCCTGCACCATATCGAACACACGACGGTTGTTCTCGGCTGCGAGCGTTGCCTCCTCGGACACGGGGACAAAGTACTGCTCGCCCTTTGCCGTATCGTGGCAATAGAGCGAATCAAACTGCTCTTTCGTCCATATCTCAATGACACGGCACTGCTCCTGTTGCAATGGGTGATAGAAATCGATGTGCATACGGCGGGTGTCCTGCTCGAACTGCTGCTCCGTAACAGGGTACAGCATAGCGCAATCACGGTATATCTGCCGTATCTGTTCCGCCTCCGCAGGCGAATGGGCAAACTTGGAAAGCAGTGCGCCGATAGCCATATCGTGCAAGTAACCTATGCAGGTGATATGCTCGAAATACTGCCCCGAGGTGTTGGGGTCGAAAGCAAGGCGGTTGTCGTCCACCAACGACACCACGACATCGCTGCTCTTGCGCTCTTGGTTAATATCAAAGCCCACGCGGAATGCCGGCAATGCGGAGAGCAGAAACTCCTCGCAGCCGCGGGTGTTCACCTCCGGCAAGTTCTCGTTTTGATAGACATACTCCATGGCGATGGTCATCATCTCACCGAGTTTCTGCTCGTCCCTATCGCGGGCGATTGCCAACGGTTCAAAGTTAGACTGGCAATAGACACCGAGTACCGCCTTAACAGCCTTGCGAATGATGTTGAGCGACATCGGCGTAATGCCCTGCCTTGCCATTAGTTCCCGCTCCGAAATCACGCCACAACCGCTTGGGTCTGGCACAAGGTCGGAGAGTTGGTCACCGAAATAGTATTTCTTGCACCGCTCGCGTCGGTCGCGGAAAGTCTGCAGGCTGTCGTAGTACTTATGGAAACGGTCGAGCAGAAGCAGGTTCTGTTGGAAGATATGCTCCGCCTCCGGCGAGGAGGGCTTGCTGCCGTCGGTGTTTGGCAGCAAGTTCTTACGCGTAAACTTACGGAAATTGTTCTTGGTTAGTTTTGCCATAGTTGTATTGAGATGATTTGGTTATTATCGTATCTTGCCGTTGAGTTTAGACGCACGGCTGCTGACCTCGAAATAGTCGAAGCGGCTGTCTTTGCTCACTTGCCCCGCTAACACAAAGCGGAAAAAGCGGCAGTCCGTGCGCTCCACCAATGCGCCTATATCACGGAAATCACTGTTCTTTTCTCTGTGTCCGAGCAACGCCCATTTGCGACCGTCGTACGAGCCAAAGATGTACAAGCCGAGAATGGTGTCGTAAGTCTTGTCGGTATCAACGACCGTCTCCGTATGTTCGGGAATAGTCAGTATCGTGGTCTGCGAGATGTCGGGAATAGTCAAAGCGTTCATTCCGTAGGTATTGCGATTGTAGCCGACCGTGAGCGATACACCTATCCAAAAGTCCATACTATATGTAAAGACTGCTGATTCAGCCAAACCCTTACCAATATACATTTCTATATCGGAGAATACGCACTCCATACGATAAGTCCCTGCGGGTAGTGTGAGCGTAATTGTCTCGCCTCCTCCCTCCGCTAAATAGAAAACGCTCTGGCAGTTTTTATTCTCACCAAGTTGCCCATTGACATATTCACTCCAAACGACATTGCCGTCGCTATCTATGATACGATAAGTGGCGTTACCTGCATCGCTATTCTCCTCATCGATTATATCAATTCCGCTGCCACTGTTTCCTGTTCCGGTAAGAAAACTCAAACAGCCCTCATCGTCATTATGGAATTCCATTACCATACTTGCAGCCATACCATCGGGAATAGTGAAACCTATAACATTGCCGTCGGTATCGTAATTGTAGATAATAGATTTGGTGTCGGTATTGGTGATGTTAGTCATTGGCAATACTATAGTCGCATTTACACCGATGACAGCTACAGCGATGGCATCTGCCGTCTCTGTGGTACCCAATAGCGTAGGGGTAATGCCGCTTACACTAATATCATCATCATATTCGTACCCGGTCTCCTCTACTTTGCCCATTTCCGCTTTGCAGTGATAGGTCACCCATTGCTCAAGACCGGTAAATACAGGTTGGTTGCCGGAGAGTGTATAGATAGTGCCGCCCACTATTCGCTGACGATACTTACCTGCCGACAGCTTCAATGTCTTTTCGTCACCATAGCACGCCACAGACATTTTAGAATAGACGGTATAAGAGACAGAGCCTACCGTAACAGTCCCTGCCTCCTCGCTACTATTCGTACCGTTAAAGTGCAGAAAGCTCATCTCCCGCTCATATACGACCTCGACATTCTTGTCGTCATCCTCTTTGATTATTTGGAAAGCAAAGGTCGGCTTTGTTACGTCGTGCGTGCCGCTGCCGTCTGTATAT
>CAVHGD010000072.1:4123-10158 GCA_963635385.1 Dialister sp. CAG:486
TCTGTATATTGGGCAATGATATTTTGTCCGATATGCGATTCTATATCTTTCTCGAAACTATTAAACTTCAATGTCAGCTCGGCCTCGTACCCCTCAGGAATAACCAAGTATTTACTACGACGATAATACGTATCAAACTCCTCCCTAAACTCGGCAGGCATATTCGCCGTAGCAAAACACAACTCCTCCGATTCTGTGCTAATCGTTGCAGCTAACACACGATAGCTATCTACCAAGTGGTCTATCTGTGTAGTGCAAGCCAACGGGCAGGCGTTGTCACCGTACATATACCGCTCGAAATCAAACTCGCTCTCGGAGCGTCTGTTATCGCCCTTGAGATGGACCACGCCCTTCGCTTTTATGATAACATAGTAATCGTATCGTGGGTCTAAGTCGTTCGACATCTTTGTTGCAGGGGTCGTGATAGTTATCCCCTCCTTTATTATCTTGCAGCTGTCAGTGATAGTGATACTATCTACAACGCTATAGTAGTGGGTATAGATTGTGTAAGTTATCTCTAACTCGTTGTTCTTTTCGGTATCGATACTACACCCATCCACGCACTTGAATAGCAGCGTCTGTTTGCCCATTTGGCAAATAAGCTCTCGGTCGAACGAGCTTTTGGGGATGTCGTACCGATACAACTCCTTATCGATAGTCTTGGTATAGGATTCTGCGAGCAGCGTTTCGCTCCAAGCGTCTATCGTACCATTCGCAGGCGATAGCTCAACGGTCTTATTGCTCTCCTCGACCACGATAGTCTTATACTCTTTCTTGCTGATAGTCTGCCAATAGCCACGAGCGACCACTCGGTGCAACTCCTTAAAGCCGATACTGTCCATTTTGAGGATGTGCGACATAAGGAATATACTATTGTCAGCGTCGCTCTCCTTATCTACTTGATACCACTCGTTGTTATCGATACGATACGAGGTCGGATAGTTATTCACATACTCGTTGGCTCTGTAGTCCCGACGAGACCAATTGCCTTTCTTGTCAAGTATATAGGTATAGTTATAGGCAGGGTTGCTGACCATCAGCTCGAACTCATTGTGGTTGTAGTTTATGATACAACCTTTCAAGTACGAGAGAAAGTCCGTCTGTGTCATACTATCTTTGCTCGTGTCGCTCTCATCCGGCAGGGCAGCAATACGTTTCATATAGTAGGCGTTCTTGGCTATCTTGGAATAGTCGATATGCCCGGCGGTAGTAAATTGCGCCCAGTCGCCCTCCAACGGCTGCCCTATCTCCTGCACCTGCTCGCCCGCTATCTCCATAAGTCCTCGGTCGGTGGTGAATACCACACCGCTGTCGATAGGCGTTACCGACTTAGCGTTGTTGCATACATCACGAGCAAGCACACGAGAGTTGGTATAAGCCATTTTACCCTCGTCATCCACGAACATTGCATATACACCGTCTTTGCAGAATATGTAGAGCGGTGCGCTACCCGTCTGCCCTGTGCCGACCGCAACCGAGTTAGACATCATTGCCACTATCTCCGACGAGCCTACTTGGTAGGTGTTCTCCACGGGGAAATAGAGCGGGTTGTTCGTGCTGCTCACTTTCAAGCCGTTCGGATAGGTTTCCGTTACACGCTCCTCCTCCGGGGCGGTATGCGTAAGAATGTTGTTGGCAACCTCCTTTTCTGTCAGCGGCAACGGCTTGAGGTCGTCTGTGAAATAGTACGCCATATTGAGCGAGGCGTGCGCTTTCAAGTCAAAGGTACGGGAGTATATCTTGCTCTTGCCGGATTGGATTTGCAAAATACTTATCGTCATTTTCTTGGCACGGCTATCGGGGAATGTAATCAATGCGCCGGGCTGCTCTATAAAGTCGCCAGACGGCAGCGTCTTGTTGCCGCCCAACGGAATGTAACGACATACCTTTTGTATGCCCTCGGATGTTTCAATCTCGGTTTCCACATAAGCCGACACCGTACCTTTGGTCGTAACATACCCATTATTCACCAACGAGTATTTGGCTCTCGGCTCGGAGAGTGTGTCGTCATAGTACCCTATCACATTGTCAAACGTTTCCATAAACTGCCCCCCGCTCTTATATTGCAGAGAGTGGTTGTTCAAATGGAAAGTGTCTAACGGGTAGCCGTGGAACTGCGTCTGTGTGTAGTTAGCTATATGCAGACGGCCGTTGTAGTTATACTGCGCCTTGGGTATGTACGAGTAGCGGCTGCTCGCCTCAACCGACAGCGTGTTCTGCTGCGTGATGTTTTCGAGCAAGCCTTTGTATTTGACATCCTGCAAATCAACTACGGGGTTTGCAAGCAGGTTCTGTAACTCATCTTGCGTATATTCACGAAGCAAGTAGAACGGACTGTTCAATAGGTCGTAGCGTATCTCGGATTCTTTGCGGCGAGTAGGGAGATAGGAAGCATTGGCGGCTCTGACATGAGTAAAACTAACTATTGTGTCATTAAACGCCATACGGACTACATCGCTGCATTTTTCCATATTATATATCGGCGATTGCGTAGTTACGAATATACACAACGATTGGAACACATCTTTGTTTTCCCTCATCGTTTGTAACAAGTCGCTGTCAAAATGCACAGAAAGATTGACGCCTCGTATTTGGAATTTCCACGCCTCATACGCCTTTATATTACCGTCTAATTTAGCCGTACATACACCATTTCTAAATACACCCAGCGTATTCTCATCTGCCTTTCGAGCGTTGTTCTCGTTCCCATAATTACCCTTTGTGCCGCTCTCACTTGTCAAGTCAGCGCATATTCTTGTCTCGGCATAGTTCTCTATTCTATACTCCGTGCCGACTGCTTTTGGGCGACCGATAATGGCATTACACGAATAGGC
Source organism: Dialister sp. CAG:486 (assembly GCA_963635385.1). GTDB lineage: Bacteria > Bacteroidota > Bacteroidia > Bacteroidales > Paludibacteraceae > Colicola. The sequence continues at coordinate 6,958 of CAVHGD010000072.1, forward strand.
TGCGTCTGTCCCTATTATTTCCAACGAATCGCTGTCTGTGGATTGGCGGTCAGGGTTCTTTTCTTGGGAATAGGTATAACGAGAGGAAAAATTGTATGCTCTTTGGCGGGGATATATTAGTGTCGGTGCGCTTGCATACATATACTTTCCGTCATAGAGTTTGATTGCGGCACACACAAGGAATGGGTCGGTAAAGTAGTTTTTCTCCTTTGCCTTTCCATAGATAGCAACCATTTCATTGTGCAGCGATTCCTTACCGCCGCCCGATATCTCCTTGAATTTAGCTCCGCCAAACCACGGATATTCACCATTCCAATCGCTACTCTTTCCGCCCCACTTTCGCCATCCGTCTTTCCCTGTCTTGTCCTCCGTGATAGTGCCCGCCTCGCCTGCGTCTGCCCAGTTGAAATGTATCTGTCCGAATGGGAACACGCCTCTATCGGTCTGCGAGCCGTTTTCATCCACATAGCATTTCTTATAGAGCGTATCTGCGGGCTTGAATAGTAAGTAGTCAAAGCCGCCCGTGTCGTCTATGATAGTGAGCAAGTGTCCTGTTTGACAAATATACAAGTTGCCCGACACGCTCGTGAGTTCAGCGGGTACATCCAACGCCTCGAATACCCCGTCAGCGTCTATGTTACCAAACCAATAGAGCGTGTTGTTACGCACACCGAGAATATGCCGATAGACATTTGTGTGGATGTACAACTGTGTATATGCCACGCCATTGGTATTCGGCACATCGGTTTGATACTGCATAGAGAATACGTGCTTGCCGTCGCCGCTTGCTCGCCACGAGCCGTCTTTGAAACGAAGATTGACCAAGTCCTCGCAGTCGCCGTCTTGCACACCTATCTTTGTGGCATTATGCACAATGCCATTCAACTCTATTGCTTTTACGCTCTCGTTATCCATAGGGCAAAGGGATTAAAAGATACGGGGTATTCTATCGATTACAGCCGGCAACATACGCACCGAGTACTTCTTGATGTCATTGATGGCGTCATTGTACTGCGCCTCATAGACCTTTGCCTCATCCGGGTAAGCAGACAGCAGCCACTTCCATATAATGAAATAGGTCAGTGCGTCTTGCACGGATTGGTCTAACGGCTCGATAAAGTTATGATTGAGGCTCTTGTCCCATTGAATGATGTAGTGAATACTCTCTCGGTAGTCCTCTGTCGGTGCAAGATTAGCAAGCGTATCGCTGTCACCCGCACCCGTTGCCAAATATAGGATATGCTTGTACAGAACATAGTCGCCTTTTGTGTATTCCTGCGGGGGTACTGCTCCGTGCGTCAGCGTAACGGTGTGGCAATTTACATCCCATATATACGCTTTCTCTATATGGCGAGTGTGCTTGCCGAGCGGGTCGAACACCTTTGCCATTGCCGAGCGTGCAAAAGAATGGAATAGGTCGCTCTCGTCTTTGGTCATAGCAATAAGGTCGAGCAAGTGCGGAGCGTCATCCGTTCCTCTGTGCTTGCCGAGATACGAGGTGCGCTTGTGTATCTCCTCCTGCAAGAGAGCAAGCGGGTAGTAAAAATGCAAGATGTCCGTTGTCTCTCCCGAACAACAGCCGAGCATATCACACCACGGTGTCCGATACGGCATAAGCCCTTTCGGCTCTATCTCGTGGTACTCTATTTGACAAGATGTGCGTGCGTACATATGTTATTGATTTTTATAGTTTAACTTTTGTCGGCGGGCTTATGCCTTATAGTTATCGATAGTTTGGTTACGGTTGCCGAAACGATTGAACGAGATGTGTATCCATTTCGTGCCGTTCGCATTGACCTCGTATAGAAGCTGGTCGTGCGGGCGGTCATCCAAGATACGGAATAGTTTGCGCAGGTTCGCCACGCCCCGCACTTGCAGGTCTGCCGCCTCACCCCGCAGGTGTTGGCTCGTAGGCTTGCCACCCACGGCTCGGTTGAGTTCCGCACAGCGGTAGCCGCTCGTGATGTAGATAGGCGCACCGAATGCCGCACGAGCAGGCTCTAACACATTGCGGCACAACGCACGCAGGTTATCTACCACCTCCTCGGTGGGCGTGTTGTCGATATGGCGTTGCTCGGCTGTCTGCGAGCGGGTCATCTCCTCTAATGTAAAATGTGGGGTAAGCTGTTGCATAATTCAAAATTTTTCCGTACCTTTGCCATTGAAAACAAAACAAATAAAATTTTCATAGTTAAGGAAGTAGGATTCCAAAGACAGTCCCCCGCTGCGACAGCGTGGGGCTTTTTCTTTCAGTCGGTGTCGGTGATGATGTACCATAGCCCGTAGAACAGTGCCGCCACTGCCAAGAACGGCAGGGCGACTATCGTGCGCAGGTGGTTCGATACACGGCGCAAGTGGTAGATGAGTTTGTCGGTTCGCTTGCTCATAGTCTATGCGGTTGTTTTGCTTTGTGCTTCTAACTCCACGCCCTCGATGTCGTAGAGGTGGGGCGGCTTGCGGTTCTTGCAGCCATTGATAGTGCAGCGATACCAATTCAGTTTCTGCACCTCCAACTCCAACTTACCAATAGTAGCCTTGTCCTCGTGCTGCTGCTTGTAGAGTTCATCCACCTTGTCCGAGAGTTTGCGGCGTTCATCCTCGCTCTCCTCGTACAAACGTTTCCACTCGTCTGCCTGCGTGTGTATCACCTCCAAGCCTTTCAGTTGCTTGTTCGTTTTGAAATAAAGCAGGCTACCCCCTCCGAGTGCGCCTATCAGCGAGCATACTGCCGCCACGATTGCGTTAATCCATTCCATTGTCTATTCCTCCGTGTAGTCTTGGCAGGCGGTGGCGTGTGGCGTTCGGCTGATGTTCCGATACCAACACAAGTGCAAGTCCGCTCCGTAGCGTGCGCACTCACCGCACCGTGGGTTGTTTTTGTTCATATTTATGTCTGTTAGTTTGAGCCTTTGGCAGGAGTTGAACCCGCAACCTGCTGATTACAATTCAGCCGCACTACCATTGTGCTACAAAGGCAAAGTGAGCGTTAAGGTACTTTCCCGCAGGCGGCTCACTACCAATCTACCTGCCAACTCAACGATTTGGTTCACGGCTGTTGCGTGGTATCGTTTCGCTCCTATACTATTGCAACTCGTATAGGCTGTTACTTTTTTAGATACACTCGTATCAGTATGCGTACCACGGTCGCCACCACGAGCAGGACTACCAAAATCCAAAAGGCAAGCGACACGCCTTTGTAGT
>CAVHGD010000073.1:0-10133 GCA_963635385.1 Dialister sp. CAG:486
TGGTGGGCAGATTGAGCAAGTTATAGCATATCGAATCTATCTGTCGGTCATTGTCTTTTATTAAGTTTCCGTTGCCGTCGTATTGCATAGCGGTGGGCAGAGCGGACCGGTCCTCATATTCTTGGGTGGGGTATCGGTCTTGGCAGCCCGCATCATCTCGCACATCGGTCAGTCGATTGCCGTCATAGTACATTGTCAGGTCGTCTATGAGTGCGCCATCCTCGTACCGCTTCAGTTGCATAATATTCCCAAGCGGGTCGTATTCAAAGGCTTCCGATGGGCTTACGATTTCTTCTCTTTGCAACGCCGATAGGGTCAGGCGGTTCTGCACATCATATTGGTAGCGGTTGTCTAATGTGTGTCCGGCTTGCTCTATGCTGTTTGCCGATATATTGCCGTTATAGCAAGCGACCGCATGAGTAGGCAGGCTATCGGCATAATATATCTTTTCTGCAAAGTCTCCGCTACGAATGGTCGTCAGCTGCCCGCGCATATCGTAGTGATAGGTTTCACGGTCCGTGCCATTATGGCGCAGTTTCGTTACGGGGCGCCCCAATTCATCGTACCCATACCCTGCCAATACAACGGGTTGCTCCTCATCAATTTGGTAGACCGTTTTGGTGGGGCGGCCTGCAAAGTCGTACATATATCGATACCATTCCGTATGATGGCCCTGCGCTATTTGGACTTGCCGAAGGGTGCCATCGTGGTGGTACGCATAATAGTGTATCGTATTTCCAATAGGTGTCGTGCTGCGGCTTTGTATCATGTTCCCCTCTCTGTCGTAATAAAATGCGGAAACTTCATATTGATTATTATCCGTCAGACTATAAACGCGTTGCCCTGTCAGCATACCTCGTGCGTTGGTGTAACAAGTATCATAGCCTGTATGTTCTTTGTAGGTCAATAATTGTGCCGTATCTTTGGAATAGCATTGCAGAAAGCCATAATTATCGTAGTAATTCACCATTAGCCACCGCAACGGCACATCGGCAAAATGGCGGTTGGTATAGCCGGTCTCAGATGGGGAATCTATCATATCGCAAAGATATTGTGTGTTTAGTTGTGCTGTATTTACGGATTGCAGTGTTATTTCAGCGGTGTAAATCGGTCTGTCAATGGCATCGTAGGCCATATAGGTCCAATGGTTTTGCGGGCGTTGGTTGCCGTCTTGCGTCAATATCAACTTGCCGCCTTTGTCATACACCCTATAGACGGGCTCGCAACCGGGTAAGCGCTTGTATATCATTCGGTCTTTTGTATCATACCGATAGACATAGCCATACTGCCGCAGTTGGGGCTGATTATCTTCTATGGGTCCGTTCGGCAGCATTTCTGCCATATTGCCCGGCAGCACATAGCACAAGCGATTATATATATCATACACGTGGTAGGTTTTGTTATCCGTCCCCGTTTGCTGCAGAATCGTTCTGCCGAGAATATCGGTGTAGGTTACCTCTTCTTTTCCGTCTTCATCGGTTTGCGTGGTCTTATACAGGCTGCCCGCTGCATAATATCCCTGTTTCTCCAATCCTCTAACGCTAACCTCAAAACGCACGACCTCATTCGCAGCATTGGTTGCATCGGCTCTTATGGCGGGGTGGTCTTGATAAGTTGCACCCGCTTGAGTGATAGCAGTCTGTTTATTGAGCGGTGAGGCGTCATAGGTTATATGGCTATAAGGCGCATCATCATTATAAAAACCTTTTGCCAAATTCTGTATCTCTATCGACGGCACATACTCGGCATTGGGGAGAGGTGTTGGCAACCATGTATGCGTTATCTGTCCTTCGGCATTATATTCTGTTAGTGAAACAAGATTCTGCCCTTGTGGGGTGATGTTGTGCTGAACATTCTCTACGCTTCTGCCTAATCCGTCATAGTAGGTATAACGGATATCCAAACGCACATTCTCTGTGCCGGACACACTGCCATCGACCACTTGCACCTTGGTCGCTTCATCCAAAGGTAGGACACTAATACGATAGTTGTTGCCGGCTATATTTTCCGTATGCTGATAAGTATCCGCTGCAATATACGCTTGCTCCGTAGGAATAGTGCCGCCAAAATCTATCGGTCCGATTGTCCAATCGTCCATCGTGTTTTGTATATTCCCGCGTATATCTCGGTGAATGGTTGTGCGGTGCAGACTTTTGCATTCCATATACGGAATAGAATCGGCATTGAGTGCCGCCTTTTGCTTTTGATAGCGAATACTATCTACTATTTCGCTTTGTGCATTGCGCAGCAAGAGCAATTCACCCGTATTGCTCAGTATCAGCACTTTCTGTTCCAATACGAGATATTGTTTGCAATGCTTGTAGAGTCGACTATAATTGGCCAAGTGGAAAGACGGCTCAGAGTAATCGTTGTGAAAAGCTACGGCCAAATAACCGCCTGCCGGAAGTATGGTCTGTTCGGGAAAAACATATCGCTCTGTCACGCCTCCGCCCCATAGTTGCCAACCGGTCAAATCCGTGTCTTCCGTACCTGCGTTATAGAGCTCTACAAATTCGCCATCGCTATACGGATATTTGGTTATTTGCTCATTATAGGGCGAATCGTACAGTATTTGGGATATGACCACATAAGCTCCTGCTGCTTTCGCCATACCGAGCAGCCCAAACAGACATAGCGTAAATAGTATATTTCGAGGTCTATATATCATCAATGATGGATGGCATTAGCCTATGGCTCTCTAAAATGATATTCATATTGCTCAATGAGCGTTTTTCCTTTATCCGTCTCCATATATTTGGCTTTCAGCCGATTATAATCATCGTATTCGTAACTATATACCACTCCTTGTGGTGTAATCTCGTTCAGTATACCTACCGAAGGAGCATAAGTCCGAATATGTATATCACCGGTCGGCACACAGCGTGTAAGTTCTTGATAGATAGTTTTTAATATCGGGATAGATATGTCGCAAGTGGTTCTAACAAAAGCGATAAATCCTTCATTTCCCATAGCTTGTTCTATCTGTTCGTATGTAGCACCCACAGCTTCTATGACCGGATATAGCGAGGAGCAGCCCCACAAATAGGCAATCGAAACGCCCGACTGTGTTTCTATACAAGTCGGGTTGCCATACCCATCTACACTTTTAATGAGGTAGGATGAAATAGAGTCTGTTCCATTATGCGTACTGCGCACTTGTTGCAATAGCACATTATGCCCAAAGGGAGCATAGATATAATCGTATACATTGCTTAGACAGCCATTGTGCTCCTCTATTTGTTGCAAAGGAGCATTGTACATAGAGTGATTTTGCAGCAATTCCGCCTTATCGGAATGACTATTGGTTGCATAGCTATTGCGAATGACGACAGTATCACTATTAGTATAGGTCTGTTGTAGCAAAGGTAAATGATTGATACTATCGTATTGGGTAATAATTGTTTTTGCCATTGCACCACTCCCTGTATAATCAGTTTGTTGGCAGGTAATGTCTGTTATGCTATATGCTTTTAATGCATACGGACTGATTTGTATATTGGGAACTTGTTGATTGCCGGCTGAATAGTATCTTTCCGGAAATAGTTTAATGGTATGCCATCCTTTTATGCTATTTTCGATTTTGAAGTGATAATGATATGTTTCGTTTCTCCGTATGGTATTGTCACCATTGTAGAGCAATCGCTGTATTAATTGTCCATTATGTGGCTCTCCTACAACATTAAAATGGAGAGATACTATCGGAGCCGTATCTATTACATCGTTTCTAAAAGCATATTCGGTCTTGCCATACTTCTCGGTCGGAATGGTGGTTTCTTGTACACGAGAATATCCCACTACCGCATCTTGTATCATAGGTTGGGCATTTGCCAACATAGCAGACGAAACGAGCAAACAGGATACAGGGAAACATAACGGAATAATGGTTGGGGTTAAGGAATTGAGAAACTCCTCGGTATAGGGAGCTGAAAAGCGAGGCCTTACCATCAGTAACCCGGATGTAGTAGAGCTATCGGCTCGATAATCGTATTGCCTTTTTTGAAGGATATCCCCCGTGTAATCATAATTGGTGATGGATTTTATACGTATTCCGCCTCCTATTGAAACGCTGTGTCCGTTGCTAGTGTTCTTATGATATGATGTCGTTTCCGTCACATAGATTTTACCACTATTATTGGTGTTATATACGGGTTTAGGAAGATTGGCCGCGGTATTTCCGCTATATTCTAATTTGATTGTATAGGTACCTTCGCTCAACTTAGGTTGAAAATCGTATGTCTTTTTTTCGTTATATAGTCCAAGTCCATATCGTACTATCTCAGTCCCATTAGCAGAGTAAATTGCAAGATATGCCATAATGGGTGGGGCTCCATTATCAGCAGGGCCTCCCCATAAAGAATAAATGCTAACATGGATATTTACTAGGTCGTTTGCATCCAATGTAATAGTATGGCTATCAGCTGGTGTCGATAATGAAATGGTACTCGGAGTGGTTAGGTAATCTACATCCAGTATTAGGGAAGAACTTTTTTCCACAGCCTCCTCTTTGATAGTTTCTGCATCCACATCCATAGGCGAAAATGTATGTGGTTCGTATTCAAATATCGAATAGCCTCCTGTAGGGTAGACCACCTTTCGTAAAGTTCCATTTTGTAGGGTCTGTGGATTACATTGTCGGTCTCGTCCAAAGAACATCTTGCCATTGATTATCATAGATGGCATTAGGGTCCCTTCTGTTTCTTTCTCCGATGTCCACGTCGTACTCCATGTTCTTTGTGCCCTCGATGCATTATAATAACCCCACATATCTATCTGCTTAGAGTTTTTCTTTGGGAGTGTCTCTGTGTAGTACGAAAATATATAGGGGCGTTCTTCCAAACCGGTAATCGAATCTAACATCAATCGGCAAGTATTGGGGGAAGATGTGACGCCTGCATAATGATAATGCATAACGGCTCTTTTTATCACTCGGCCTGTATTGTTGTCGGTTACGACAATAGAATCAATCTTTGTTCCACCATTCACATCGGTTGTACCTGTCGGGAAATACATACCGGTCCACACATCTTTTCTTTGGGATGAATAGAAGCGAACACGCCCACCGGGAAAGAATATCTCCGAAATCACCGACTGAACGATGGTTGATGAGATATGCGAAAAATAGTTACTACGCCATGGTATATCACAATTCATACAATTGGCGCATGAATCAAGATAAGCAATTCTTACTTCTTCCTGCCCAATCATCGGCGTAGTAATGCTTTCTCGCTTATAGTGAAAAAGGATTTGCTTTCCATAAGGCGTCGTAATCGTATCTATCGGCCATGCGTTAACCGATTTATAGTCCCAACTATACCCGCCTGCAGTGGGGTTATCCTCAGTTAAGGGACTGCTCTCGGCACCTACAATGGGAGCCTCGGTTAATACGATATTTGCAGCTGAATGACAATTGTTTCCAAAATGGAATTTATTACCATTTCCATCGTATATAATCCACGTTTGAACGTCATGGTTGTAAGTTATATCCAAATATGTATCTTGAGTAATTGGTATCGGTTTGTGCTGATGTCTCGGTGCAAAAAACATAGCTCCCGTATTCCCGCAGAACGAATAATGAAATATATCGGGGCGTGTATCCGTTTCACTAATATCTGTTCCCCAATTACTGAAACTATATTGAGGAATTTCCTGTTCGGCAGGAACACCATAATCATATCGATTGCACACGTAGCCGTCCTCCCAACAATCAAAATCATTCTTGCCGTAGCAATCGGCGGTTATGATTCCTCCACAATTCAACTGCCAACCTAATCCCACATTGCTTGCGTGTTGCGCCACCTTGATACCCGTAGCCGAATAGGTGAGCGAGATAGGCACCTTACACCCATCCACATCTATTTCATAAATCGGTATATTGAGCGTCATTGTACCCGTATAATGATTGACGGGTACATCTCCATACTGCGGGAACTCTCCCACATTGGGCGATTGAGGCAGCTTAATGGGGTAAGAACCGTGTGAGACCTCATCATAAGCCAATGAAACACCGCTATACAGCAGCGCTAACGCAATAGTATATCGCTTCAATGCGTATTTCATAAGTGCTTATTGTTTGATAATCTCTCGGCTAATTTGGCTGTCATTGGTTTCTATATGCAGCATATATGCCCCCTGCGGAAAGTGTTTCATCGGGATATCCCAAGTTCCTTCTGTTTCGTATATTCTATGGGATTGATACAATCGGGTTCCCGTATAACTATACAAGGAAAACCTAATATACGTGTTCTCGCTTATTACGTATCGAATGGTGAGTTTCTCAGAAGCAGGATTGGTATAATAGAGTTGTACATCTCCGGCCTTTGTCTCTTGTATAATGGTTTCCGTTTGGTTTTCTGGTTTCCGTTGCCTTTGCTTTCGGTTGCGTGGGGGCATGATGGGATAATACCACATTTGAGCGTAGATACTGCTATCGTTGCAAAGCCATTGACAACTTACCACTATGGGATAACGCACCGCCTCTATATACCATTGCCCTGTCTTACACGCTATGTTGAGCGTATCGGTATGTATCTTTTTGTATCGTTCTATGGTTTCGACATACAAGGCCGATCCTATTGTGTCTCCCGACACAATCAGTATTCCCGCAGCCTTCCCGATTACAGACAGATTGCCTTCCATCGCAAAAGTCCGCTTATGTGCATAGCTTTCCATAGAGCAAAAATGTCGCAATATAGTATCGCCATACACAAACGGATATTTCAAAATGGGAACCGGTTTCTCAAGTGTGGTTTTCTGCCGAGTAGTCTCTTTTCCGACGTAGTATAGTGTATCATTTGCGTATCGAAAGTATCTATTCTGTCGTACACAATGTACGCCCCATGAAACGTTATCCGTTGCGGTTGGAAAGAAGTCCAAAGTCATTGTCCTTTCGGCTCGTTCCTCTATCCTGCCCAAATCCCATACGCAACGCATGCCACTATCTGTCATTGACCGGTAGGGTATAGCATACAGTATGATACTGTCTGTGGAGATCGGATAATGACTATCATATTGGATGGTCTGCGCAGCGCAAGGCAATGGGTGATTCATAAATGCCACCATTCCGAAAAACAGTATGTACCACAACGCAGAGATGTTTTTCATGGCGTTTTTCTATGGTATCTAATTGGCGATTGGATTATTTTCTCACCGCAAAGATACAAAGAAAATTGTATATGGGCAAAACGGTTCGCTTAAACCATTAATGAAAAGAGCAATTTTTCAGAGAAAAATGGGTCGTGTCCCCACCATAAGAACATCTAAAATTACCTCATTGAGTACATGTATAAGAGTGAAAAATTCAACAAGCTATGCTAAAAATGCAAAATGGGAACTGAAGTCCCCCAAAAAAATAGTAATTTTGCGGTGCTATGTACAAACAACTAACTTCGGAGCAAAGGTACGTAATTCCTTCTTATACCCGAACAAAACAAGAAAAATACAAATAGGCTAATGCCATCCATCATTGATGATATATAGACCTCGAAATATACTATTTACGCTATGTCTGTTTGGGCTGCTCGGTATGGCGAAAGCAGCAGGAGCTTATGTGGTCATATCCCAAATACTGTACGATTCGCCCTATAATGAGCAAATAACCAAATATCCGTATAGCGATGGCGAATTTGTAGAGCTCTATAACGCAGGTACGGAAGACACGGATTTGACCGGTTGGCAACTATGGGGCGGAGGCGTGACAGAGCGATATGTTTTTCCCGAACAGACCATACTTCCGGCAGGCGGTTATTTGGCCGTAGCTTTTCACAACGATTACTCTGAGCCGTCTTTCCACTTGGCCAATTATAGTCGACTCTACAAGCATTGCAAACAATATCTCGTATTGGAACAGAAAGTGCTGATACTGAGCAATACGGGTGAATTGCTCTTGCTGCGCAATGCACAAAGCGAAATAGTAGATAGTATTCGCTATCAAAAGCAAAAGGCGGCACTCAATGCCGATTCTATTCCGTATATGGAATGCAAAAGTCTGCACCGCACAACCATTCACCGAGATATACGCGGGAATATACAAAACACGATGGACGATTGGACAATCGGACCGATAGATTTTGGCGGCACTATTCCTACGGAGCAAGCGTATATTGCAGCGGATACTTATCAGCATACGGAAAATATAGCCGGCAACAACTATCGTATTAGTGTCCTACCTTTGGATGAAGCGACCAAGGTGCAAGTGGTCGATGGCAGTGTGTCCGGCACAGAGAATGTGCGTTTGGATATCCGTTATACCTACTATGACGGATTAGGCAGAAGCGTAGAGAATGTTCAGCACAACATCACCCCACAAGGGCAGAATCTTGTTTCACTAACAGAATATAATGCCGAAGGACAGATAACGCATACATGGTTGCCAACACCTCTCCCCAATGCCGAGTATGTGCCGTCGATAGAGATACAGAATTTGGCAAAAGGTTTTTATAATGATGATGCGCCTTATAGCCATATAACCTATGACGCCTCACCGCTCAATAAACAGACTGCTATCACTCAAGCGGGTGCAACTTATCAAGACCACCCCGCCATAAGAGCCGATGCAACCAATGCTGCGAATGAGGTCGTGCGTTTTGAGGTTAGCGTTAGAGGATTGGAGAAACAGGGATATTATGCAGCGGGCAGCCTGTATAAGACCACGCAAACCGATGAAGACGGAAAAGAAGAGGTAACCTACACCGATATTCTCGGCAGAACGATTCTGCAGCAAACGGGGACGGATAACAAAACCTACCACGTGTATGATATATATAATCGCTTGTGCTATGTGCTGCCGGGCAATATGGCAGAAATGCTGCCGAACGGACCCATAGAAGATAATCAGCCCCAACTGCGGCAGTATGGCTATGTCTATCGGTATGATACAAAAGACCGAATGATATACAAGCGCTTACCCGGTTGCGAGCCCGTCTATAGGGTGTATGACAAAGGCGGCAAGTTGATATTGACGCAAGACGGCAACCAACGCCCGCAAAACCATTGGACCTATATGGCCTACGATGCCATTGACAGACCGATTTACACCGCTGAAATAACACTGCAATCCGTAAATACAGCACAACTAAACACACAATATCTTTGCGATATGATAGATTCCCCATCTGAGACCGGCTATACCAACCGCCATTTTGCCGATGTGCCGTTGCGGTGGCTAATGGTGAATTACTACGATAATTATGGCTTTCTGCAATGCTATTCCAAAGATACGGCACAATTATTGACCTACAAAGAACATACAGGCTATGATACTTGTTACACCAACGCACGAGGTATGCTGACAGGGCAACGCGTTTATAGTCTGACGGATAATAATCAATATGAAGTTTCCGCATTTTATTACGACAGAGAGGGGAACATGATACAAAGCCGCAGCACGACACCTATTGGAAATACGATACACTATTATGCGTACCACCACGATGGCACCCTTCGGCAAGTCCAAATAGCGCAGGGCCATCATACGGAATGGTATCGATATATGTACGACTTTGCAGGCCGCCCCACCAAAACGGTCTACCAAATTGATGAGGAGCAACCCGTTGTATTGGCAGGGTATGGGTACGATGAATTGGGGCGCCCCGTAACGAAACTGCGCCATAATGGCACGGACCGTGAAACCTATCACTACGATATGCGCGGGCAGCTGACGACCATTCGTAGCGGAGACTTTGCAGAAAAGATATATTATGCCGATAGCCTGCCTACTCATGCGGTCGCTTGCTATAACGGCAATATATCGGCAAACAGCATAGAGCAAGCCGGACACACATTAGACAACCGCTACCAATATGATGTGCAGAACCGCCTGACCCTATCGGCGTTGCAAAGAGAAGAAATCGTAAGCCCATCGGAAGCCTTTGAATACGACCCGCTTGGGAATATTATGCAACTGAAGCGGTACGAGGATGGCGCACTCATAGACGACCTGACAATGTACTATGACGGCAATCGACTGACCGATGTGCGAGATGATGCGGGCTGCCAAGACCGATACCCCACCCAAGAATATGAGGACCGGTCCGCTCTGCCCACCGCTATGCAATACGACGGCAACGGAAACTTAATAAAAGACAATGACCGACAGATAGATTCGATATGCTATAACTTGCTCAATCTGCCCACCA
>CAVHGD010000074.1:0-691 GCA_963635385.1 Dialister sp. CAG:486
GCGCAAAGCTTGTGGGGACCCCGTTTCCGCTCACGAAAAATGGAAGAAAAGTTCTCCTGCTCGCTACGCTCGCGAGAAATAAAAGAAATAAATGAAGAAAAAGCATGGGCTTTAATTCTTAATTCACAATTCTTCATTCTTAATTAGATACAGTTCGTAATTAAAAAAAAGGCCACAAGGACTGTTTTGTCTTGTGGCATATAGTTTTAGCATTGTTTTAACGAGGTTGCAAGCAGTCAAATCCATCCTCAAAGTAAGTTATGAATAATAGCGCCCATGAAAATAAGCTCATTCGTAAGTCAGCCAATCGACACACTCACAAACAGGACACATCTCCAAAAGCGGGTGCAAAGGTAGCGCTTTTATTTGATATCACCAAATAAGAGCCTGTTTTTCATCAAAATAGAGAGATTTTGGGGCGTTTGGGGGAGAATTCGAGGGTGTTTTTCGGAGATTTTTGTGTGCAGCACCGCCCACCAAGCACATCAAAACCCAAACGACCGGGGAGTTTTTCGGGCGCAGAAAGGGCTTTATTGGGCATACACGGAGGATCCGTTACAGATCATTCGGCAATGGTAAGGGAATCGGTCAACGACACGGCGGAATCTGCATCCGATGTTTTAGCACCGAGCTTCGATATTGCGGCAGCATTCTTCGATATGGTGGCATCGTTCTCCGACATCGCGGCAGC
>CAVHGD010000074.1:701-9571 GCA_963635385.1 Dialister sp. CAG:486
GAGTTTTTGGGAAATCCGAGGGCGTTTTTCGGAGATTTTTTGTGTGCAGCACCGCCCACCAAGCACATCAAAACCCAAACGACAGGGGTGTTTTTCGGGCGCAGAAAGGGCTTTATTGAGGTAGAAATGGCGGATGAATGAGGAATGGATGGCCGATTTATGGCGGATCATTCGGCAATGGTAAGGGAATCAGTCAACGACACGGCGGAATCTGCTTCCGGTGTTTTGGCACCGTTCTTCGACATGGCGGCACCATTCTTCGATATTGCGGCATCGTTCTTCGACAGGGTGGCAGCGGTCTCTGACATTGCGGCGCAGGCCTCCGGGAAATGAGCGAGGCGATACACTCGAGGCAGGCAACCAAAAGCCTGATCGAAAACACGATAGTAGGTGGTCTTGTTCTTATAGCCGACCATACACGGAATATCGTTGAGCGACATGGTAGGGTCCGCCATCAACTCCAACACATACTGCATGCGCAAATCGTTGATATAGGCACGGAAAGACTTGCCCGTGGCCAACTGCAAGAGCGTGGAAAAATAGGTGCGATTGAGCAACATAAGGCGACTCACGGCATCGCGAGAAATAGTTTCTTCGGCGTACATTCGGGATTTCTCCACCAAATCGGCAAGCTGCACACGGAACGCGGCCACCTGCTCCTCCGAAATCTGATGATTATACACTGCCATACTCCAAAAATAAAAATGTCTGTTTTTAATACTCTTTTTATACCACTCAACCTCATTTTCCCTCAAAAAAACAAACGATGACTAATTGTATCGAGCTCGTCTTCGACCGATTATTGCTCCAAAAATGATACCGAAAACGCTCAAAACGAGCAAAACCGAGAACAATAATTCAAAAAAATACGCTTTTTCCTATATCTTTTCGTTGCAAAAATAGCGCTTTTTTTTCATAAAATATGCGCCAAAAACGATAAACGACACAGAAAAAGAAATTATAAACAAAAAAAATCTTTTTGTCGAAATGCAACTTGCATTTGAACAAAAAAAAGTACCTTTGTGGCGTTTTCTATAGAGTAGGTTCTACTCAAAAGCCAAAAGAGGCCAAAACGCCTCCGATAATCCAATTTCGTTATTAGCGAAAATTCTTTTTAAGGCACATATTTGTATTAGTTTTTAGTCGAAGACAGCAACCCAAGACAGCCGACCCTCTACTTACTACCAACCACGGGGAAGGCTAAGGTCCAAAACCAAGCGGAGAGCTAAATCGAACGTAAAACGTCATCCTGCCCCCCAATAGGACACCAACCCTATCGGCAGGAGCTAAAACAAAACAAGTATGCTGAGCGCTAAAACGAGCCTAAATACAAGCAGTTTGCAGATGCAAAACAGCTTCTCCGCGACGGGACAAAATAACCCCGTTGTGGGAAATATGGGCTCTACAAGCGGACAATACATGAACACGGGCAGCCGATACGGGCACTCCGGCGCCATCTACACCAACGGATTTGTATCGGCAGACAACTACCTGAGAGAACAACAAACGATTTTCCAATACACCCTTACCGCCTCGTACGGCAGCGAAGACGAAGACCGCGGAGGCGATGATTACCCGCCCATCGGACAATTAGTACCGATAGGGGACGCCGTGGTGCCGCTGCTGATTTACGCAGCCGCCTATATCGTCCTAAAAGCCGTCAAAATACGCAAAGCCCACAAATAAAACCACCGACCCACAATGAAACAAACGATACTTCCACACCATACCACACGCCTACTGGTCGGACTGCTCCTGCTCGTGAGCAGCCTAAATGCCCTCCCCGCCGCTGCCGACAACGCCGCCGACATAGCGGGCGACACGGTATCGATACGCTATCCGCAGATAGCCACCACGACCGTAAAACGGCAACTGTCGCAAAACGAATACTACGCCCAAGCGCAGACCCCAGAAGGCGGCACATACACGACCGACCGGGGTAACTCGTACGGCGGTTGGGGAGGCGGAGGAGGTCGCACAACCTATTATTATACCTACTCCACCCACGACACGACTTGGGTGGCCCTTGTGCAGAGCGCGAGCAGCGTGACGGCACAAAGCGAGGCGATAAGCGACAAGAGCGGGCTATGGGTGGCCGTACCTGCCACAGACGCCACGGGGACCGGCTATCGATATCGAAACCTTGCGAGCGGGCAATGGCTGACATGGAGCCTGTCGAACGGAGTGGTCACGCTATCGGTGGTGGCACAAGAGAGCCAAGCAAGGCCTTTCGGCACGGAGACGACGACCGACAACAAATATGACTACACGCAAGACGGACACGCCCACTACGTGCCGACCATAGAGAGCAACGGAACAAAATACTATTGGAGCTGCACGGAGGCCGCCAACCAAACGACGACCACCTATCGGAATTCGGGGCGGAACACCTATTATACATACACCACGACGACGACTTCGTACGCACTCCAAACCGGCACGAAATCGAGTTTTGACTACACGCATTGGACCCAAACGCAATCCGCCACCGCCGCCGTAACCGCCACGCCCGACAGCAAAGTGTTCGGCTACGCGGCTGACGCCACGGAAGCGACCGCACAGAAAAGCACGGTGCAATTTGCCGTTGCGCTGACAAGCGAAGACTACCTATACGACCTGTCGGGGCGGAACGATAAAAAGATAACGGAGCGCTCCGAGACCATCACCGACCCGCAAGCGCTGACCGCCAAAGGACTCAGCGTGGTCCTCTACTGGGCAAGCAACGGAACGGACAAGACCACTCGCACCTCGAACCTGACGGCTGACAACATAGACAACTCGCAATCGAACACCGCCGGCTACACCGAGAGCGCACGCACCCTGATGCGCCTCAGCCAAGCCACCGTGAGCGGACAGGTGTGGGCTGCGGAGGTAACGCCCGTCGGCAAAAGCCCGCTAAACATTGTAAGCACCCTATACGGCAAAAAGACGCAAAGCAACTACTACGACGACATCGTCTGCGAGGTGAGCAACGCACAAGGAACGCTGCTCGGGCAAGGGCGTGCCACGATGAGCCGAAAAGCGTACCACCACCGCACCGTGGATGAGCTCGACGCAAACATCACGCCCGCCTACTACATATTCGACTCGCCCGCCGCCACAAACCAATTCAGCGTCTCGCTCACGCACCGAAGCGGGCAGGCGCTATACGACGCCGAGGACAACATAGCGCAGGGCAGTATCAACGAGACACCGCTCACCATGGCGGAATTGGACGCCTGCACCTTCCGCATCACCGACGGAGACCTGAACACCTGCACGTGGGCGAGCGTGACGGCCACCGACCAAACACAAAACACCATCACCATCAGCGTGACGATGAACACCATGGCCACCACCCGCGACGCGCTCCTGATAAGCAGTTTCCAATTAGGCAACGCCTCGCTATCGAGGCTGAACACCATACGGCAACGCAGCGCCAACGCCGAGGGAACGATCAAATTTATCTCGTACAAGGGCGTGGGCAACGCCCAACTCGACGCCAACGGACGGCAAGAGGTGCATGAGATAGAGACCACTATTTATTATAAAGCAAACGAGCAAATCACGCTCACCCCGAACGAGACGGCCTTCAAGGGCTACATGCGGTGGTACGACTACAACAGCGGGAAAGACCCTCGCTACGCGGCCGACGGAACGGACAATGCCTATTTCTGGATCAAAAAACCGCAGACCTACAACAACGGAAACAATAGCGATTTCACGAGCATCAACGAAGACGGAACGACCTCGCACGGACTCTACGCCACCTACGCAAGCGGACTGAGCACCACATTGAGTCAAGCGGCCGCCAACTACACCTACGACCTATCGGCCGTCATTCGAGGATGGAGCAATGCACAGAGCCGCGACATTGCCTGCGACGTGAGCGCATACACCGATTATGTAATCACTACCACCTCGGTGCAAGAGCCGACGCTGAGCTATCGGCAGATATTCCACCTGCGGCCCGCCACCGAGATAGCCCATGCGCTGGCGCAAGCGACCGCCACCCCCTACGAGGACTATCACTACATCGCTCCGACCGGAATCGACGTGCTTCTGACGACTCGTTTTGTGCCCAACGCCTACGGAAACACCTCCGACCGCTGCTATTTCTACTACGCAGCGAACGGCACGCTGACGCAATTGGGCGTGGATGCGACCGGGACATGGTATCAAGACGGAACGGCTATCGGCTCGCCCGTCTACACCAACCAATACCTGAAAGTATCGTCTTCGACCGTAGGCACGCACACCTACGAGCTGCGTATCCCCGCCGCACAAAATCAGACGGGGCAAGACCTGATCGTGGCCCGATTCGAGGTGGAATATGTGGCGCCCACGACGTACGGCCCCTCGACCACGGCGCTGGTGACCGACGACTACATCAATAATTACTATTTGATGCTCAAGAAGCAGGACTTCAACTTCGGTTCCGGACCCGGCACGACCAATATGACCTACTACGGCACGCACCTGCCGTGGGAGGAAAGCACCTACGGATTCTTCTATCCGAACAGCGCGACGCAAGCCCCCAATCGGCAATCGGTGGACAACAACTTTGTGTTCTACGGCGAATATGCGCTCATCAACAAAGTGGATGTCAGCTGGGCGAGAGGCGAGCAGCACGGCGGGGCGGCAAACGGCTACTGCCTGTATGTAGACGGCAAGCAGAACCCCGGGCTGGTGGCCACCGTGACCACCAACGCCACGATATGCTCCGGCCAGCAGCTCTACTGCTACGCATGGATCAACAACTCCTGCCCCGCTGACCAATACGAGGCCGCCTACCCGCCCATTTTCCGATTCAACGTGCAGGGGCGCAACACGGGCGACACCGAATGGAACGATGTGGGCGTGTTCTACGCCGGCAAAATAACCGCCGGCAAGGGCTGGCAGCAAGTCTGCTTCCCCGTGGTGAGCGCACACGACTACGACGAGTCGCGAATCTGCTTGTACAACTTTGCGGAAAGCAATGCGGGAAACGACTTTTTGATAGACGACATCTGTCTGTTCGCCTCTAAGCTTCCGTTGAGCGCTTATCAGGCCTTAACAACCTGTGTGACAGACAAATACGACGCCACCATTGCGCGCGTCGACTATAAGAATCTGACGACCGACCAGCAATGTAAGTTCCTCTACTACCAGCTCTACAACATGAGCACGAACACGGGCATGGCGATAGATTACTACTACCCGAGCGACTACACGGGCAACCGAGGCGCCACGTACGGTGTGATTCGCATTCCGGAGGTCGGCTACGACCCGTCGCAGACCCAAGATCAGGCCTATCGTGACGCGCACTGCATCGGCGAGGACGAGAGCGCGAAGATTTATTACTCGGTGAGCGATATGGTCAAGACCATGCAATCCGATTTGGAGACAAGCACGAACGACGAGCAGGAAGTAACCTACAAGGGCTACGTAAAAACCACCGAGAACGGACAGGAACACTACGTGCTGTACATCGGGCACCTGATGAAAAAAGATCGTTTCGGCTCCGGCATCAAATACGAGCTGCGTATGGCCAACGACACCACCGACCTGTCCAACCCCGAATGTGCGATGCGTGCCACGCTGTCGATGTTCGACTCCAACTCGTTCTCCTTCGACGGCGAGACGGGGCCGACCGTGGGTGCCTGCGCCAACGGGCTGTATCCGATCACGATCGACGCCCATAGCCAAGAGGAGCTGCCCGACGGCACGAGCCATGCGCTGGAGGCACGCGCCAAGGCCGACTGGCTGCTCGGATTCTCGTTCGACGACATCTATCGCAACGCCACGCAGACGGACGCCGAGAAAGCCGTTGCCGACTCGCTTTTCAAGGCTAAATACGGCTACACACGGGGCGAGGTGCAAGACGCCATCGTGCTGGATATGCGCAACCCGACCGCCCAGAACCTGAACTGGAAAGCAACGAGCTTCGCGGAGCTGCAGGCCGACAAATTCTCGAAACAGAAGAACTACGAAATCGTAAAAGACCTTTACGAGAAGGGCTATTTGGAGCTGTGGAAAGACTCGGCGAGCGTCTATCTCGGCAGCCAAGACACGGTGCGCTACTGGATTTTCCCGATTGTCGGCACCGCCAAGACCACCAACAGGAACGGCGACGAGGTGACCATCGACGGCTGTAGCGACGCCAGCTACCTGTGCGTTTTCTCGGAGAAAAACAACTACGGTGCCAACGTGAGCCCCATCCCCGACGAGCAGATGCCCGACGAATACAAGGGCGTGGTGCCGCGCGTACGCGTCTCGGCCGGCAAAGTAAATCGCCAATTCACCGTGCCTGTCAGCAATATCAACGGCGTCATTTTCGGATGGGACAGTTGCCAAGTCATCAGCTCGACCGACCCCGATATAGCCACCAAGATAGCCGCCGGGCTGCCCGTGAGCCAATTCAGCATGCGCTATACGCAGGACGTGATTTACCAAGACGTGAACAACGACCCGAGCCGCTACTACCGGCCCGGCGACTGGATTACTTTCACGCCCGTCGATGCGGCCCACGTGGCGTATCTGCAGGCTCGGCACAACGGCGACGCCACGCTCTACCCCAACGACCAAGTCTGGGGCACCGGCAAGCCCGGATTCCAGTATGCCAACACCGACACCATGCGGGCGGGCTACCAATACACCATGCGGCTCGCCATGCTGACCACCGACTACAACAAGCAAATCGAGACGGGCTGCCCCATCGGCGATGTCTATTTCACGGTGGTGGTCGTGCCCGACACGATGATTTGGACGCCTACGGTGGATAACAACTGGGGCGACGACCGCAACTGGCGAGCCGTTATCGACGGCGTGACGCAGTCCTACGGCTACGCTCCGCTGCCCGAGACGATGGTCATCGTGCCCGAGCAGAGCAACAAGGAGCTGAATCCGTACCTCATCGAGGAAAACCTCTACCCGATGGATGCGCACTACACCTCCGTGAGCTGCAAGAAGGTGCAGTTCCGCAAGCACACCGCCCTGCTCAACCAGTATCTGCTCTCGTACGACGAGGCGTATATCGATATGAGTATCGCCCGCGGCGGGTGGTACACCATGGCCGCTCCGCTGCAAGGCATCTATTCGGGCGACTTCTTCATTCCGCATACGGGCGACTACCGCACCGGCACGAGCACCGAAATCGATACACCGTTCGAGGTGGCTCCCTTCGCCGGCACTCGCTACCAGACGGCTGCCTACGCCTGCTATTCCACGTTCTACAACGAGAGCGTGCCCACCGTGCATGAAGGCGGCAGCACCTCCGTCTCGAGCTACACCACCAACTCGCTTTCGTTTGTGCAGTCGAATGCTTTGGACAACCCGATCACGGTCGGCAGCGGTCTGGAGCTGAAGGTGCTCGGCCCCAACACAGACAGCAACGCTGAGGCCACCATCCGCCTGCCTAAGAGCGACACTCAATATTATTATTGGAACAGCGACGGCACGCAGAGCAGCCAATCGGTCCGCCTCAGCCGCACCAACAGCCATCGTTTTGCTTTCTCGCCCGACGCGAACGGCGACATGACGCTGACGCTTAGCAACCAAACCGCCAGCGAGTACTTCCTCTTCGGCAACCCGACCATGGCGTACCTCGATATGGTTCGGTTCTGCGCTGACAACGCAACGGTCATCGAACCGAGTTTTCAGTATATGGAAGCGGGCACGTGGGTGACGCGCGCCACCGCCACCATGACCAACTATTCCGACCGCTTCATCGCCCCCATGCAATCCGTACTTCTCCGAAGCAAGACCGAAGCAACTTCGCTGCAGGTGGTCGTTCGGAGCAGTCAGCTGGCTGCCTACACCAACGAGCCCTCTACCCTCTCCCCTGCCCCCCGCCGCAGTCCGAGCAACGGACACTATCTGCGCAACGAGGTCATGCACCTGACGGCCTATACGCCCCGCGAGGAGGGCAGTACCACGCCTTACGCATGGGCTTGTGCCGACGTCGCTTTGGTCGATTTTGCCAACAACTTGTACGAGGCGGGCGAGGACGTGCCGTTCATCAGTTCGGGTATCGAGGCGGGCAACACCAATAGCTATTCCGCGCCCTCTCTGCTCAACATCTATACGCTGGCGGACGGCACCGCTCTGATGGCGGATGTGCGTCAAGACTTAGGTATCATCCCCATCGGCGTGTTGGCGGGCGACAAGGTGCGTCACAAGACCGTCAACGGACAGCAGGTCGCACGCTACGACAGCATCTGTTTCTCGTTCGAGCTGTCGGACAGCTGGAGCGAGTCGTGCTACCTGTACGATGCCACCACGGGTCGCCACCAACGCATTATGAACGGCTCGCAGATACAGGTGGCTCTCCCCGCTAACCACGAGCTGCGATATTACATCCGGAAGGACACCACCTCGACGGACGACACGCCGACGGCCAACCCGGATAGCGAAATCGCCGACCCGACCGGCCATGCGGTCCGTATATTCAGCTCGGCGCCGCAAACCGTCAGCGTGGTGGCCTCGCAAGCCATTCGCACGATTCGCCTCTACGACACGGTAGGCCACCTGCTGAGCTCGAATGCGCTCTCCGTGGCGAGCCCCGTCTGCACCATCAGTGCGCCGAGCGGCCTCGTGATAGCCGAAGTCGAGCTCCGGTCCGGCACCAAGCATCGCGCCGTTCTGCTCGTTCGCTGACCCGCCGCAGCCGACCTTTTCCCAACCCCACCGATACAAAATCAGCCGAAGTGCGTCACACGACCGCTTCGGCTGATTCTGTATTTATACCCTTTGCACATTCCTCTTCGCCTATTCCGAAAACTCAAATTCCCAATGAGAATAATCCAAAAGGGGGATGGGTATAAAAAAAAAGTGGATTGTCTCCCGACAACCCAATCTTTTACTTAACCTTAAAATCTAATACCATGAAAAACACGGTGCAAAAGTACTGC
>CAVHGD010000075.1:0-9528 GCA_963635385.1 Dialister sp. CAG:486
ACTTTTCACGACGCAAGCGCCTCTTTTCGAAGGAGCGACAGTGAAAAAAAAGAGGCTGCCTTTGTTGGGCAACCTCTTTTTGAAAATATATGTTGGGACTTGTTAAGCCCTATTCGTTCATACGTCTTTTTCGTTCGGCTTATTCGGCGTCTGCTTCGTGAACGAGCAGGTTCTTTAACTCCCACGTCGAGCAGGTAGAACCCTGTTCGGTCTTGTAGCGGAAACCGAGAACAATCTCTTGGCCTGCATACTTGCTCAAGTCCAAATCGCCCGTATTGACAAAGCTCCAGCTATTACTTACGGGGTAGTAGTCCTCATCCTCGCTGTAGGCAACTACCTCCCACGTGCAGGTTGTCACATCGCCGGCGTAGTCGGTCGAAACGAGCACTGCGCATTGCTCTTGGCGCTCTTTGACGTCGGTGGGGCCGTAGTTGATGGCTTGGTCGAAATTCAGTGCGGGCTTCATGGCTTTCTTTACCGAGATAGCGGGTGTTACTAACCAAGACTCTACGACATGCGCCTCGCTCGATGCATAGCCCGACGCCTTCATACCATACGTACTTGCATACGACCATATATACGTCAAACCGCCGAGGTCCACATTTTGGATAACGAGTTTGCCTTGTCCCTCGCCCATGATGGCTTGCTTGTAGTAGATGGTCGAGCCCCATACATCGCTCAGCGAGAAGGTGGCGGTCTCTGCTACCAATCCGAGGTTCTCGATAAACTCCGAGCCGTTGTAGGTGTATTCGGCAGCCGCATAGCCGTCCTTAACGGCATAGACTACTGCATATTTTGCGTCGGCTACGGCGTACGGATAGGTGGCATTCAGATAGGTCTCCAACACTGCCTTGTCGCTGATGTACTTAGCGCCGATAGCGGTATAGACCTCTTCGGGCAGCACGGTCAGCTTGACAGACGACTGCTTGTAGGCGTTCCAACTTGTGCTGTTGTACTGATAGAGTACGCTCACCTTGCCGTCAGCCTGTGCTTGTGCCTTGCGGGGAGCCGTCGTGGTCTTTGCGGCAGGACGGAGTTCTGTAATGTAGCAGCCTTTTTGGAACTCGTATACATCGTATTTATTATAGTAGGTGAACTTACCTGTACCGATAATGGTATCTCCGATAGCAAAAGTGCGTCCCGATTGGTCGGTTGCCGTGCCTTCGGTCTTGCTCACATAGTCGAACGTAACAATCGAGTCGCGATTCACTGAGTAAGCATTGAACATCTCAAACTTATTGGTGCCGTCTGTGATGTAGTACGACAAGTTCTTGTAGGCAGCGGGGAGAGAGGTACTGTACCACTCCGAGATAATTCCACCGACATTGATAGAGTCGTTATCTTTCAGCGTACCTGCTGCATAAGCTTCGACCACCTCGGTGGGCGAGTAGTAGCCGCGTTGTGCGGGCGTACCCCAATAGAAGCCCTTTTCTTCTTCCTCTTCTTCGCTACCGCCGGTGGAGGGCTCGTAGTTCTTGTATTCATATACCACGGCGAGAATAGCGCCCGAGTCCTTGTCAGCGGGCAGCACCTCGGCGAGTTTGCCAACGGTATTCGGGGTCAGGTACTCAATGCCCTCTTTCTCCCAAATCTTGGCGTAGTCTTCTGCGGTCAGCGTGTATTTCTCCGTCTTGCCGAGTTCGTCGATATAGGCGGGCTTGCCCTCGTTGATGTTGTAGGTAACATTCATCAGCGAGCCGCTCGACAGCTGCGGATAGAGATTCTTGATAAAGGCCGGGATGTAATCCGCTGCGGCTGCTTTGGCGTTGAAGGCCTGCTCGGTCTCGATACGGAGGAATGCCTCGTAAGCACTCGAGTCTTCGGGCGTGCAGGCGGCCAGTGCCTTGGCGTTGTTCTCATCGTTATAGACAATCGACTTGTAGTCGGTGCGGGTCAGCGTATAGTCGATGGTACGCGTGTCGGTTATCTTATAGTCGTTGTGTATCTGTTTCTCGTCGAAGAAATTCTCGCACGAGGTGCATACCACAGCGGCGAGCGATACACCGAGAATATATTTCAAGTGTTTCATATTCGTGTCTGTTTATTTAGGTGAGTATTCGGGTTAGAAATTGAGTTTCAGACGGATATTCCACTGACGCCCCTTGTTGTAGAAGAAGTAGATGTTGTCGATGGTGTTCTCCGCCGTGCCGGCCGTGGAGGTGTTGGCACTCCATGCTTTCTCGATGTAGTACTGATTGAGCACGTTTGTCACATTACCCGACAGCGTAGCGCGTACGGCACCTATCTCGAAGCTGTAGCTTGCGCGCAGGTCGAGCGCACCGCCTACAGGGCATTTGTACGGCTCCACGATGTTCATGGTCTTGCCTAATGTCAGGTTCGAGCCGGAGAACGAGTAGTAGGAGTAGTTGCGTGCGTAGAGCGTGTATTCGCCGCCGATACGGAAGCCCTTGAACGGCTTGAAGGTGATGCCGAGGTTGGCGGTGGTCTGTGCCTGACCGCCGACGTGGATGCCCTTCATGTTGATAACGGCGTTAGCGTGGTTCTCGGCGTACGGCTCGGTGATCGAACCGTCCTCTGCCAGCGCATTGCCTTGCTCATCGTAGGCGTAGCCCTTGACGCTGTCGCTATCCCACTTCCAGCTACCGAGCGAGAGCATGGCGTTCAGCTCGAGCCACTTGGTCGGGCGAGCCTTGATTTCTGCCTCGATACCCATGTGGCGGGCATTGACACCGGTCATGTTCATGTAGAAGGTGGTCTGTTCGGGATTGCTGAGGTTGCCGCTCTTGGTCATACTCTTGTCCATCCACTCGGTGAAGTAGCCGTTCACATTCAGGGCCACATATTGGTTGTGGAATCCGTAGCCGACCTCTACCGAAGCAATCTTCTCGTTCTTGGCGTCACGGTTGATGGCGTGCGAGGTGTTGTACGAAGCGTACGCTGCGCTGAACTTCGGCGCACGGCTGATAAATCCGGCGTTCAAGAACACGTTGTTGTATTTCAAGAATTGGTAGTTGACACCGCCCTTGATGGTTCCGCCGGCAAAACCGATGGTCTTCGAGCGTTGGTGCTCCTCGTCGTAGTAGAAGCGGTCCACACGCCAGTAGTGGTTGTAGGAGAACGACCCGTTGACGAAAGCCGAGAGGTTGTTGCGGCTGTATTCCAACGAGGCGAACGCACCCTCTTGCATCACATGGCCCGTGTAGTCGCGATAGACAATGTCGCCCACGCCCAATTTCTCATATACCCAGCTCTCTTCGTTGCGGTGCTTGTTGTTGGTGGCAAGAACCGACGACGAACGCGTCTTATCCATAAAGTACGCACCGTCCAGCAGGTCGGAGATGACGGCGGTGTGAATGCCTTGGTAGTAGCGCACGTCGATACCGGCCGTCAGGTCGAGGCAGTCGAGGAATTTCTTATTGTAGGTCGAAACCAATCCCACCCAGTTGTGGTTGTTGCGGTTCTCGGCGATAACGAGCTCCGAGCCGTATTCGCTCGCTGCGTTCAGCGTCTGCACGGCTCCGTAGTCGAACGTTCCGTCCTCGCGGCGGAAGGTGGTGGAGAGAATACCGTTCACAGCACCCTTGGTCAGGTCGGTGTAGCTGTACGACGACATCGTACCCGGCTCAGCGGTGTAGCCGTAGCCGCGACCGATGGAAACATACGCCGTGGTGGAGAGCGACGAGGTGTTGTCGATTTGCCAGATATGGTTCAGCGAGATTTGCGGCTTGTGGTATTTGTTGTAGGCAGCCGATTTTTGGTTGCCGTAGTTGTCATAACCGTAGTTCGGGTTGTAGCGGCGGTAGTCCATGCCGTCGTGCATATAGCGTTTCACCTTGTTCCACTCGGCGAGGGTCAGCGCACCGCTCGAGCCGGAAGGACGCTGATAGTGTCCTTGGGGTGCCCCGAAGCCGGTGAGGCTCAGCTGATGGTTCTCGTTGATACGCTTCGAGATGTTGGCAAAATAGCTGTAGCCCGAGAAATTGGTTCCCTGAATATAGCCGTCGCCCCATGTCTTGGTACCCATCACGGTGATGGCCCAGCCGCTCTTCATCAGACCGGTCGAAACGGAGAAACCTACCTTGTTATAACCGTCGTTACCCATGGCGTAGCTGATGGTTCCGCCCTTCTTGGCGTCGATACCTTTGGTCACGATATTGATCGTACCGCCGACCGACGGAGAGGAGAGCTTGCTGGCGCCCATACCGCGCTGCGTCTGCATCACGGAGGTGACGTCGCTCAGTCCTTGCCAGTTGGACCAATAAACCGTACCGCCTTCCATGTCGTTCATCGGCACACCGTTAATCATGGTAGCCACGTTGGTGTTGTCGAAGCCGCGCATCCAAATCTCGGCATCGCCCCAACCGCCGCCTTGGCCGTTGGCATGCACACCGGGGGTGCTTTTCAGTACTTCGGGGAACTCACCGCCGCCAAGACGCTCTTCGATGTCGAGGGCGGTTACTTGGCTGACTGCCACAGGGGTCTTTTGCTGTTGAGCAATCTGTCCGGTGATGGTAACGTCTTCGAGGGTTACGGTCTCGGCTTTCATCTTGATGAGTCCGAGGTTGGCGCTTTTCTTGGTGGCTACTTCGGTGTTGGCGTAGCCCACATACGACAGGTTGAGAGTGGCTCCCGCCTTGACTTCGAGGCGGAAGTTTCCGTCGATGTCGGTGACAACACCATTGGTAGTTCCTGACTCAACGACCGACACACCGATGAGGGGTTCGCCCGTCTCGGCGTCCTGTACGCTACCGGTTACCTTTTGCGTCTGTGCCAGAAGCACTGCGCTTGCTCCCAAGCAGAGGAGAAGGGATAACAGTTTTTTCATTTGCAGTTAGTTTTGTTTATTATTACTTTGAGTTTGTGACTTCGCTTCGCTGCGTGTTATTGACTGCGTGTTGATGACTTCGTGTTATTGACTTCGTGTTGATGACTGCGTGTTTGCTTATAGTTTATATAGTTCAATTAGTTCCTCCATTCTCTGCAACTCCCCTCCTATGGAGGGGTTGGGGAGGTCTGAGGTCCGGGGTCGGGGGAGGTCTTTAGCCCCTCCTATGGAGGGGTTGGGGAGGTCGTGGTTGTGGGGTCTAAACCAAAAGTAGCGACACCCTTGCGGGAAATCGCTACTTTGTCTTTATTTGTACAATTCGTTCAGGAGTTGAGCCAATTTGATACCGGCTGCGTAGAGCTGCCATTCCATGTCGTCGGCAAAATGATATACATAATGGTATGCATTGCCGTCCCAAGTGGTTTGGTACGCATAGATGGCTTCGGTCAGGTGGTAGTTGTGGATAAGCACATCCGATGCGGACATATTCTGAATCCCCTTTTTCTGATAGCCGAACTTGTCCTGCACATAGCGGGCATATTCGCTGTAGGAGTAGCCGCGGGCGTCAATCAGGTTCGAATCCCAAATCGAATGCAGATTGGTGTTGCGCCCAAACCACTTCACCTTCACGCGGTTGCCGCCGAGGTCGTCGATATGGCCGGTGTGCATGGGGCAGAAGCGGTCGCCCATGAAATGGATGATAAAGGCCAATGCGTCACGGTCGGATTTGTCCTTGCGCAGCACATTCGTCAGGCTGTCCATGGCACGGAACAGGTTGCCGCCCTCTGCGGGGTAGTCGGTCAGCGTGCGTACCAGTGCCGAATCGCTCATGCCGGCGTTCAAGTCTTGGAAGTGCCAGTTGAAACTCGTGGGGTAGATGGTGTCGCTCTTTATCTCATCGGGCCAGTTGGCGACATAGACCATGCCGTGCTTGCCTAATACCTTATCCACTTGCTTGCGTGCGCGACAATTCATGTTGTCGTAGGCTACTTGGGCGATAATGCGGTGCCCTTCTTGCCCCCAAGCCCACAGGTGCTGTGCGGGGCAGGCTACCAAAATAGTGAGAAGAATCAGAGAGAAGTTACGCTTCATAGAGAAACCGATTTCGAGAGCCAAGGTGAAGTCCTTGGGTTTCGAATTCGAGTGCAAAGGTACGCCTTTTTTCTGACCCCCGCAAACTTTGTTGTGCTTTTTCATAGTTTTTTCATATTTTGCAGCGCACGGTGCGGCATACTTTTTGCTTTTTTAGCGTTATAGGTTCGGCTATCGCCGCGAGCGACCGACTCCGACACCGGCGAGCTCCGAAAACAGAGAGAAGCGGGGCTTGCAGCTGTCGGGAGAAGCGCTGCTTGCGACGATGGCGACCGATGGCAATGCCTTATTTGTCTAACAAAAAACATATACAGTTATGAAAAACAATCTTTTTGCTGCTTGCGTAGTCGCCGCCGGCTTGGCGATAGCAGGTTTGTTTATCTACCTCGGTTTCAGCGCCTATGCCGCTAAGGACCGTGCGGTAGTCGTTAAGGGTCTTTCCACCCGTGACGTGCAGGCCGACTATGTGGTGTGGCCGCTGAACTACAACATCCAGACCAACGACCTGATGAGTGCGCACGAAAACATCAATGCCGTGACGGAGACCATCAAGAAGTTCCTCCTCTCGAAGGGCTTTGCTGAGGCCGATTTGCGCCGTGGCAACACCACCATCGAGGACAATTGGGCGAACTACTACGGCTCGCGTCTGCCGGAGAACCACTACACGGTATCGACCACGTTGGTGGTCAGCACCAAGGACGTGGAGCGTGTCATCAGCTGCCAAGGCAGCCAAACGGAGTTGATGAGCAAGGGAATCATCGTCAATTCGCAGGATTGGAATGTCGATTACCAATACAACGGACTGACGGAGCTCAAGCCGTCAATGATTGAGGAAGCCACGAAGAATGCGCGTGCCGTGGCACAGAAGTTTGCCGACGATGCGGGCTGCTCGCTCGGGAGCATTCGCAACGCCAGCCAAGGGCAGTTCTCAGTGGAGAGCGATAACTTTCAGCCGTGGATAAAGCACATCCGTGTCGTTACCACGATAGGTTACTATTTGGATTAGTATCGAGCCGCACCGTCCGTCCGTCGTATAAGATGCGTCGGGCGCCCTGCAGAGCCGATAAGAGTTTGGCGCTATCGTCTACAAGGTAGATACGAAGCGCCGTAGAAGACGGGTACTTACCAAAGTACTCGTCTTTTGTCAGGTACCAATCGATACGCTCGATATCGAAATGGCGTTGCGCTTGTTGTCGGAATTGCACGATGGCGCGAATCTGTTTGGGCACTATCTTGATGCCCACTTTCCCGTTTCGGAAATATACGATGCCCGCCACCCGCAGCTTGGCGGTGCCGTTGGCTTGGGTCTGCTGCTCGTCGGTCAGCCGATGGGTGATACCGATGTGCCGCCCTCCGGCTTGGTTGATACGCTCCATTTCGCGGCGGAACAGCCGGCCGTGCGACGAGGTGTCCTGCCATTGGTGGTAGGCGATGTAGTAGTGAATCATCTCGTGCAGGATGGTGTCCTCCACCACCTCTTCGGGCAGGTCGATTCGGGTGTTGATGCGCAGCACGAAATCGGTGTTCTCGTACGCCGCCTTGCCGAACAGCACGCCGCTGAGGCCGTTGGGCTTGCGGACCCGCTTGTAGCAGACCTTGCCCAAGAATCCTTTGGCGTTGCTCAGTCGGATAGGGATGGGCGGCAGCTCGCCCCCGAAGAAAAGCCGATTGAATGCGTCGAAACGCTGCTGTATGTAGGCCGTGGTGGCTATCATGGCGGGTCTATTCGGCGTCGAGCCGGCGCAGCAGGCCTATCAGGGCACGCAGGCAGGCACGGTCGGTCACCTGCTCCCGCAGCTTGCCCAAGTGAAAACATTCGGCGAAGGTGCCTTCGGGCGTTGCCCAACCGATCCAAACCGTGCCGACGGGCTTCTCCGCCGTGCCGCCGTCGGGCCCCGCTATGCCGCTCGTGGCAATGGCGTAGTCGGTGCCCACGAGTCGGCGCACCCCCTCGGCCATTTGCCGCACCACGGGCTCGCTGACCGCTCCGTATTGCGCCAAGTCGTCGGCGCTGACGCCCAGCACGTGCTGCTTGACGCGGTTGTCGTACGCCACCACCGAGCCGTAATAGAAGGCGGAGCTGCCGGCGTGCTTGTTGAGCAGAGCGGCCAACTTGCCGCCTGTGCAAGACTCGGCCGTGGCGATGGTCTTGCCGTGCGTGCGGAGCCATTGCCCGAGATGTACTTCGAGGGGGATGTCGTCGGTCTCGACAAGGTAATCGTGTATGAGCGGAAGCAGTTTTTGGATGTACGATTCCACCTCATTTCCCGAAGCACTCCCGAAGGAACTCAATCGCAACCGTATGGTTCCGTCCTTAGGCAGGTAGGCTAGCCGTATAGAACTCGGCAACGAATTCTCCCACGACTCGATTCGGATGGCCAAAGCCGACTCGGAGATGCCCGCTACCAACAGCGTGCGGTGGATGATTTGGTCCGGAGCGGTATGCAGCGTGCGGCTGAGGGCTTGCGTCAGATAGGGCAGAATCTGCTCATTCATGGCTATCTTCATCTCGTAGGGCACCCCCGGCATGGCGCAGAGCAGCTTCTCACCGTGCCGAAACACCATCAGCGGGGCGCTGCCCACCCGATTGGGCAATATGGTAGCCCCAGCAGGCACGAGCCATTGCGTGGCGGTAAGTCGATTCAAGACTTCGGGGCGGTCCTTGTATAGCTCCAAGATATGCCGATGCACGTCTTCGTTAGGCACCAGCGAGGTATGGAAGTAGTCGCACAGCACCGTTTTGGTGATGTCGTCTTTGGTCGGTCCGAGCCCGCCCGTAGTAAGCACGATGTCCGCATGGGCGAAGGCCGCATCGAGCGCCTCTACGATATGGGCGGCGTCGTCATGCACCGAGGTGATTTGATAGAGAGCGATGCCGTTCTCGTTCAGACGCTCTGCCATCCACGCAGAGTTGGTATCCACCACTTGACCGATCAGCAATTCATCGCCGATAGTGATTATTTCTGCTCGCATTGTTTTTTCCACTCTTGGGCAGTCAGACAAACTTCGTCGTACCACGCCTGCCCGAAGCGTCGTATGAGCGGTTCTTTCAGAAAGACATAGATGGGGAGGTGCAGCTTCTTGCCCTTTTGGCGGGCGCAATGGCAGATGTCCCAGCGGTGGTACTCCAAGCCGACGAGGTCGCCCACGCGAGTGAGGCGGATGGGGTAGAGGTGGCAGGAAATGGGCTTTTTGAAGTCGATACGCCCCGCCCGATAGGCCTTCTCTATCAGGCAATAGCACCAGCCGTTGTGGTCGGTGCGGGCAAAGACGCAGTCCTTGTCGTTGACGATGGAAGTTACTCGCTCTCCCGAAGCATCGCTATAGGAAACCCCTTGCGCCGCCACCACGGCACGCGCCTCGGGCGTCATATCGGGCAAGAGAAGCGGGAGGATCTGCTCTATCTGCCTCGCCTCATCGTCCTCCAACGGTGCGCCGGCATCGCCCTCGATACAGCAGCAACCGCGGCACGTGTCCAAATCGCAGCAGAACTCCTTCTCAAGGATGTCCAAACTGACTAACGTATTTTGAATAAGAAACATAGTGTTCGTAAATTAGATTGTACCCAAAAAAAATGGGGAGCAGAGGGATAGCACCAATTAAAAGGGAGTCAGAGTAATGCATCCTCTTAGGAAACCACTCCTTTGGAG
>CAVHGD010000076.1:0-9372 GCA_963635385.1 Dialister sp. CAG:486
ACACGCCACTATTTGGATAATTTTTCGTGTATTTGGAGAATAATTATTCTTTGTTTTTTATGTTAATTCGTGTCCATACGCCGCAGGCGTCCGTTCCAAAGTTTCGATGCGGTTGCCCAAATTCTATTCCCTTTTTTTGTGTTTAATACAAATCTTGTACCAAACTGCACAGATACACATCCAGATTGGAGTGCCCTGCCACAAGGGTCTGTGCTTTCGCGTCGGAGCGGGATTTCGGGTTCAGTCCGTGCGCCTCTTCCCATTCGTCAGGTATGCCATCTGCGTCAGTGTCAGTCGGCGCCGTTTCTGCCTTGTATGTCAGGTACCCCTCCGTGTCGCTCGGCGTGTCTATCAGTCCGCCTGTCGAGCCGTTCGAGCCTTTGTAGGTCGAGGTGCCTTTGCGTACCTCTTCCGCTATGCGGGCGTCGATGGCGTCACGGTGCAGCGAGCAGCCGGCTTTGCTCAGCACGGTCTCGTAGGCGGCTTCTGCAGTCTGCTCCGTGGTGAGCGCAGTCAGTCCCGTAGTCCAACGCGCGGTCGCTTTGCATTGCTCCTTTTTCGACGACTCGTCGGGGACAACGCCCTCCCAGTTGTCTTTTGTTACAGCATCGCTGCCGTACATGTAGTTGCCTGCCAGATAGAATTTCCCGGGCAGCACCTCCGAGGCGTTGCTCGAGCAGTTGGTGCATTTGGTGGTCGGGTTGAGCAGCCGAGCCGACACTTTCGAGTTGGTCGCCGGTCCGGGCTTGTAATAGTTCGCCACGAAGTTGATTTCCCGAACCACTCCCGAACCTTCTCCTCCGTATGCCGAGTTCCCGCCCCAGTTGTACACTACATTATTCACGAAATCTAACGGCCCATAGCACTTGCTATTCACATACGAGTGGTCAAAACGCGGGTTACGCGAGTCGTGGTGCGCCAGCAGATTGTGGTGGAACGAAGCATTCGTGCCGCCCCAGATGCCTCCGTACCCGTGGTTACCCTTTACGTGCACCGATTTTCGCAGCGATTCGGTAATGAAGCAGTATTGCAGCGTGAAGTTGGTGTTCCCGTAGCAGCTCACGCATTCGTCGGTCGACCACGAGCAGGAGCAGTGGTCAATCATGATATTTTTCGAGTCATATACCGACACTGCATCGCCTTCCGTCTTCGAGCTGTCGCCCATGCGGAAGCGCACGAATCGGATCACCACATTCTCAGCGCTCTTGATGCATACGGGATAGTTCGCAATGCAGATTCCCTCCCCCGGCGCTGTCTGTCCGGCAATGGTCAAATTGCCGTTGCGGATGTCCAATTCCTTGTTGAGATAAACCGTGCCGGAGGTGCGGAACAGAATGATTCTCGCTCCGGTCTGATTGATGGCGTAGCGCAGCGTGCCGTTCTTGGGGAGACCGGTGCTCGGGTCGTTGTCGTCACTCAGGTCGGTGATGTAATACACTTGCCCGCCGTCGCCGCCGGTAGCCTCTTTGCCGCCGCCTTCTCGCCATTGGCAGGCCTTGGTCAGTGCCTCGATGTCAGCGGGCTTGTTGTTGTCGCTGCTCCCATTGGGCTCAGTGGTCGGCTTGCATCCGAGCAAGCCGACCACTGCCAATATTCCGAACAATAACTGTTTCGTTTGCATACTATCAATGGTTTTTTCTTTCCATTTTCCAGCCCGAATTAAGAACTAATAATTCCTAATTCCTAATTCCTAATTGAAAAATTATTCTCCGTATCCGTAGTCGTTCCACAGCGTACCGTTCGAGGAGCCGATGTTGACGCTGAAGATGGGCCAGAACTGACGCGAGTTCAAGCAGTCAGGGTTCTCCGTGTCGTAGAGCATGTAGTTGGCGGGAGCCAAGTTACGCCCCTTCGACGAATCTTCGTAGATCGATTTCTTTATCCAGTGGTTGTCTTTGTTGTAGTGCGGAGCCGGACCGGTCTCGCCTTTCTTCAGTCCCCAAACGCTATCCATTACGAACACGTGCGTTACGCTCTCGTCGTAGCTGTAGTCAGCCGAGTAGCCGAGGTCTTTGTATTTGAAGTAGATCGTGTCGGGCAGGCTTGCGAACTCTCCCGTGTGGGCGTTCAGAGCCGCCAGACGCTCGGTGGCTGCTTCCAATTGCGTTTTGAGAATACCCCAACGCATCAGGTCGAATTTGCGAATATATTCGCCGGCGAATTCTAACTTACGCTCTTCGATGATGTTTTCCATCGTCAGCGCTTTGCTCTTCACGCCTGCACGCTCACGCACTTGGTCGAAGCACTTCTGTCCGTCAATGCCGTGGAGGTTGGTCGGAACATCGTTGCCGATACCGCCAATCGTGGCCTCAGCAGCCATCAGCAGCACGTCGGCGTAGCGAATTACCGAGAAGTCGATACCGTCATCGTTGTTGTCGCGCTCACGCTTCATCCACTCTACACGGTATTTAGCCATGTACCACTCGCTGATTTTTTGATTCTTTTGGTAGAGAATGTTTCCTTCGTAGTCGCCGAACGCATTTTTGCGTTTATCTGCGTCGGAATCGAACTTGGCGCCGTTATCATACACCCAGTAGTAGGGCAGCAAGGTTACGTCGCGGCGGACATCTCCTTCTTCAAAATCGTAGTAGAGCGTCGGCACGGCGGCAATGGCCGAGTTTGATGAACCCGAAGTGTTGTTTTTCAGTCCTTTCAGTGACTCGTTGGCCTTCGGGCAGTTGTATTGCAGCACTTGTCCGCGGGTGCTTGCGAAGGGGATTGCCCAGAATACCTCGGTCTGATAGTAGTTCATTTGGTCTTGGCAGATGTTTTTGAATATCTGCTCATAGCTCGAGAGGAATTTCTTGCTCTCCGACGACTCATTCAGTATCTGTGCGCCCGCCCACAGCACTTCTTCGTAGAGTGCCTTACGCTGTGCAGCGTCGTCCAAGTTGAATACAGGGCCCGTGGTATAGGTCTCGGGGCGAACGCCCTTGCCGGCGTACATCATGTCGTTGCGCATCAGCAGTGCTAATGCAGCGGCTTTCGACGGACGGCCCACTTGGTTGGCAGCCGTACCGGGGCAAGCCGACGACCAAGGCAGCAGCTCTGCCGCATGGCGCAGGTCGCTGCGCAGGCGCTCGAATACGATGTTGCGGTTGTCCTTTTTGGTATTCACACCGTCAGGGTTCTTTGCCAGCGATTCAAAACGAGGCGGAATATCACCCCAGAGCTTCACCATATCGAGGTAAATAAATGAGCGCAAAAAGTATGCTTCCCCGAGGGAGTACCGAAGCTTCTCGTTGGTTGTGTCCCCATATTGCTCTATTCCCTCGATGATGTTGTTGCATCGCTCAATCATAATATTCATGTAGCCCCAAGGGTCCTTACCCGATGCGTTTGTCAGGTCCGAACTAATTGGCGTCATGGTGTAGAGGCAGTAGTCCGATTTTCCGTTGTTCTTGGTGCCGCGCTCTATATCCGTGTTCAGTCCCATATAGCCGCAGGTCAATCGGTTACGATAGCTCTTGTCGTTGCCGAACACATCGTACACACCGGCAATGGCTTGCTCGGTGAGTTCGGTGTTCGAATAGACGGTTTTTGCGTCCATGGCGGATGGCGAGTCGGAATCGAAGAAGCCGCAGCCAATCATTGAGAAGGCAATCATGCCATAGACAATATATTGATAGTTTTTCATCTGTTCTCTTTTATTTTAATAAGTTATTCCGTTAAGCGGGGCTGTCTAAATGCCCCTGTAGCATATTAGGATTCTGTTTAGAACGATACGTTAAGACCGAAGTTGAATGCTCGGTTCTTTGGGAATGCCGAGAAATCCACACCCGGAGTCAGCGGGTTGTTCTTCGAGCGGGTATCCACTTCCGGATCCGAACCCGAGTACTTCGTTGCGCAGAACAGGTTGCTTGCGGTGAAGAAGATACGAATGTTCGTAATGTGTGCTTTGCGCAGTGCATCTTGCGGCAGCGAATAGCCGAAGGTTACCGAACTAAGACGCAAGAAACTTGCATCTTCCACAAACTTATCCGTCAGTGCAATGTTATCCGAAATAGGGTTCGCTGTCGTCGCATTGGCGTTGTGTTCAGCCAGCAGCGACTTGATCGCCTCGTATTCTGCTCCTTCAGCATACTTCGAACCGCTTGTAGCCGTTACGCTGCTCAGGATGTAACCCTCTTCGGGGCTGTACATCGTGTAACGCTTGCCGTAAGCCACATCCGCAATACTGTTGCGGTACATCGTTTTTTGGAAGATGGTCGAATAGTCGAGAGCCGAAAGGTTTAGCACATCGTTGCCGTAGCTATAGGTGAATTGGCAGTTGAAGTCGAACTTACCCCATTTGTCGCCGCCAACGAAAGCCGAAACACCGAAACCGCCGTTGATGACCGGCGTGGTGTTGCCGAGTACGGTGCGCTCTACTACCTCGTTACCATCCTCATCGGTGGTCGAAGCTAATTTGGTCATACCGGGGCGAGCATCGCCGAGTTTTGTCGAAACAGTCTTGAGTGTCCCGTCGGACTGCCGAACATACCACTTACGATTCGTTGGGTTGTACGCATCAAAATCCTCTGCTGTGTACCATCCGTTGGTCTTGTATCCGTAGATATCTCCAATAGGACTGCCCGGAGTAAGCTTGAATTCGTAATCCGAGTTGTCGTAGTTCGATGAGAAGCAGCCTGTTGATGCGGTGTATTCGTCCATACCGCCGAGGTCTTTCACCGTGTTCTTGTTGTGCGAGATGTTGGCATTCACGGTCAATCCGTAATTCAGGTTCTTGGAGCGGTGGTCGAGAATGACGCCATTGATAGAGAACTCCACGCCCTTGTTGTCGGTCGATCCGATGTTGCGGTATTGGTAGTTGTAACCGCCGGTTGCCAATTTGTATTTCAGAATCAGGTCTTTGGTGGTGTTCCAATAGAGGTCGAAAGTACCGCTCAAGCGCTCGTTGAAGAAGCCGTAGTCGATACCGAAGTCACGGGTAACGGTCGTTTCCCATTTTAGCTTCGGGTTTGCTGCGATAACTTCCGAACCGGTACCGCCATCTATCAACATTGTAGAGAAGTATTCCGAGTAGGCAGCATTGGTTGCGTTGTACTCTGAGCGCAGGTAACCCAAATCGACATTGTTGTTACCAACGGTACCGTACGACAGACGGAATTTCATATTCGACATCCAATCTTGTGCAGGCTCCATCCACGGCTCATCCACCATACGCCATGCAGCAGCTACCGAGGGGAAGTAGCCCCATTGGTTTCCTTCCGACGAGAGGAAGCGAGTGGAAGCGTCCGCACGGAAGGTAGCGGTTAGGTAGTAGCGTCCCTTATAATCATAGTTCGCGCGGGCGAAGAACGACAGCATGTTGTCGGTCGGGTCTACGGTGTTCTTGGTGGTGGCTGCGGTAGCCAAACCGAGGTGCTTGAATACCTCTGAGCCGCTGAACGACGGATCAAAACCGTAAGCAGCTGTAGTACGGAGTTCGCCTTTCACGATATTCATCTCCTCGCCCACCATGATAGAGAAATTGTGGGCGTTGAGCCACTTGTGGGCGTACTCAAACGTATTTACATTACGGAAACGCGAGGTTTTATCTTCGGTTGATACGGTGTTGCCTTTGTAAGATGCTCCGGCGTAGGTCTTGCCATCCCCGTCGCGGCTATAGTAAGTGGTAGGGCCGTAGTAGCGGTCTTTTTGTACGTCACGAGTCTCGTAACCGAGGTCTACCTTTACGGTGAAGTCCTTCAAGAACTTATATTGTACGTATCCGTTCAAGGTCAGTTTGTTATCCACCTTGTTTTGGTAGTTGTGGTCGATAGTTGTGATAGGGTCGTACAGAGAGCCGAACGAATCGAAATCGGAGTCGTCTTTGTCGTGCTTAAAGAGCTCGATAGGGCTGTAAGCGATGGCGTTACGCACACGGCTTTCGGTTTTCGAGCCGGCATCTTCGGCCGTGTTGGTACCGGAACCAAGAACTTGGGTGTTGCTATAGCGAGTTGTTACGGCGATGGTAAGGCCTTTTATGGGTTTGAACTTGGCTTTGAAGGACAAATTGTTTCGGTTGTAGTCGGAGCCGTACATAATTCCTTCGTCATCGATTCGGTTGTAGGTCAAGTTGAACGAAGCCACCTTGTTGCCGCCCGACACCGAGATGTTGTGATTCGAGTTCAATCCCTTGTTGCCAAAGGTGCGGTCTTGCCAATCGGTGCCTACGCTGTCGCGCCAAAAACTCAAAACGCTCGGCAAGTTGAGCGAGTAGTCGGAACCGCTGCTATAGTTCGGATCGAAATATTCACCGAAAGCGGAGTTGATGGACGAGTGCTTGAAATAGTCGGCAGCCTCGTATTGCAGCAGCACGTAGTCCTCGGTATCGAGCATTTTGTACTTTTTAGCGAGCTGCTTCCAGCCCATGTAGCCGGTATAGTCTACGTGGATTTGGAACTTGTCGTCCTCATCGTTGCTGCCGGCGTCCTTGGTCGTAATGATAATAACACCGTTGGCACCCTGCGCACCGTAGATGGCAGTAGCGGCAGCGTCTTTCAGAACGTCCATCGAGGCAATGTCGCTCGGAGCGATATCCGAGATGCTCGATACGGGGAATCCGTCTACGATGTAGAGAGGGTCGCTCGACTGGGTTAGCGAGGAGCCGCCACGAACACGGATCTTAACGTCTGCATCCGGACTTCCTTCGGTAGTGGTAACGGAAACACCGGAAAGTTTGCCTTGCAATGCTTCGGCAGCCGAGGCCACGGGAATGTCCTTGATCTGGTCTGCACCCACACTGGCAACCGAGGTGACCAAGTCACGCTTCTTGGTGGTTCCGTAGCCCGTTACGACCACTTCTTCCAACACTTCGTTGTCTTCCTTCAGGGTAACATTAATCACATCGCCCGAGATAGCAATCTCTTGCGTCTTGTAACCGATGTAAGAGAACACCAACGTGGTGGCGTCATCGGGTACATTCAATGTGTAATTTCCGTCAAAATCGGTGACCGTACCCACCGTAGTGCCTTTCACTACTACCGAGGCGGAGATAATGGTCTCGCCGGTCGGGTCTGTTACGGTACCGCTTATTGTTCGTGCTTCGAGCCCCATGCCCACCATAAGGAGAGCAGCAGCCAATGTAGCACGCAGCGCACTGAATTTCAGTTTCATACAGTTAGTCTATTGAATTGTGTATTAGTAGTTGGGTTATTTGTTTTCGCTTGGTGTAGCAGGGACCCGTAGGTAGGGGCTCTCCGACTTGAAGGTGACGAGGTACGGAATGGCACGAGTTGGGACGGCTCAGGTACGGTCTACCTTCGGGAGTGCTTCGGGATTTACGGGATTTTTGTGGTATTAGAACAACTACCTTTTTCCATGGTAATGACCACTTTTTTTTCATGGCGCAGACCACTTTTTTTCATGGTAATGACCACTTTTTGTTGTGGCGCTTCCACTTCTTGCATGGCATGCCACTGCTTTCGTGGTATTAGAAAGGCGTGTCGCTAATAAAACGGGTGCAAAAATACTATGAATGCACCATATTGGTGTGGAAAAATTGACGGAAAGGTGTAAAAAATCCCCATTATGGCCGTTTGGGGCACTTTGGGAGTGGCTTTTGCGTGTTTTACACAAGCGTCTGAGATATTTTGTCTACTAACAGAATATAAATGGTTGCGGATGTTTTATCTGGTTGTATGATACAAAAAATCGACCTGCCTACGGATGGTAAGCAGGTCGATTTTTGTACATTTGCCTCGTGTGTGGTGTGAGACTATACCTCTGTCCGGAACAAAACTTCAACGTAAAGTTTTAGGAACATGCCTCAACGAGGCTAGGATGCGGATTATTCTGCGTCGGAGGGTTGAGCGGTCTCGGCTCCGAAGTCTGCAGCGGGGGCTGCATTTTGCAGAGCACTGGCTGCGTCCTCTACCTGCGACTTGATAGCGCTATCGTTGGTGCTCTTGGTAGCTTCGTGACCCTTCTGGAATCCTACGGCTGCGATGCTCAACACAACGATGATGGCGATAATGGTCCATGTGGCTTTTTCGAGGAAGTCCGCCGTCTTGGGCGCTCCCATTACTTGGTTACCGCCGGCAAAGCCCGAAGCAAGTCCGCCGCCTTTGCTGTTCTGCACCAATACCAACAATGTCAGCAAGATAGCTGCAATAACGATCAAAATAGTAAGAAAGATATACATAGTCGTAATAAATTAAATTTCGTGGTGTTTCGTGCCGCCCGTATCTTGTAATTCCTAATTCCTAATTTCTAATTCCTAATTACTCGTACCGGGAACGGCTTGCAAAGGTACTGCTTTTTTTTTGTACCTACAAATTTTTTGTGTTTTTAGCGGTTCGGTGGGGTGGAGACTACACAAAAATAAATGAATTTTATGGCGTGTAGGGGGTGCGGCGGAACAAGAAAACTGTTTTTTGCTATGTTTAGTGTGCAAATACCTACTTTTGGGGATAGATTTGCCTGCCGATTTGGCAAAGCGGAATAAAATTCGTACCTTTGCGGCCTGTATGGTGTGCTCGCATGCACGCTCTGCCGTCTGTTTTTGAAATAACTAAATTATCAATAAAAACATTTTTATAAGACTATGTGGTTAACAGATTCGTCTATCGGTCGTAAGTTCGTGATGAGTATCACGGGCTTGGCACTGGTATTTTTCCTTTTGTTTCACGGCTGCATGAATGTGGCGCTGGTGTTCTCCGAAGAGGCCTACAACTGGATTTGCTCCGTGTTGGGCGCTAATTGGTACGCCGTAATCGGTACGCTCGGATTGGCTCTGCTCATCTTCATCCACTTTGCGTACGCCATCTGCCTTACCATTCAGAACCGCCACGCACGCGGCAACGACCGCTACGCCGTTACGGCTCGTCAAGAGGGTGTGGATTGGGAGTCCAAAAACATGCTCGTGCTCGGTATCATCGTATTAGGCTTTATCGTGCTGCACCTCTACAACTTCTGGTTCCGTATGCAGCTGGCCGAGCTGACCGGTGGCGCTACCGCCGGCGCGTTTGACCCGCAAAACGGAGCTGCGTATGTGAAAGCATTGTTCACGACGCCGGTTTGCGGACAGATTTACTGCGTGCTGTATCTCGTTTGGCTCGTGGCACTGTGGTTCCACCTCAACCACGGCGTTTGGTCGGCCCTGCACACCTTCGGCTGGAACAACCTGAAATGGATGAAACGTATCAAAGTGATCGGCACGGTGGTGGCCACCCTCGTGATTCTGCCTTTCGCTGTGGTAGTGCTCTACTACCTCGGAATGGGTATCGGCATGCTCTGCGCATAATATAAGTATTGTAAAACAGTAAATCGTAAAATTGTCCAATATAAATATGGCAACAACAAAAGAATCAACGCAGGTTATTACGCCTGAAATGGCGAAGATTCCTGCCGGTCCATTGGAGAACAAATGGACAAACTACAAAGACC
>CAVHGD010000077.1:0-6554 GCA_963635385.1 Dialister sp. CAG:486
GCCGCCGAGGAACGAAAGTGTGACTACCTTACAATAAAAATACAATCCGTAACTAATTCGTTCACAGTATATTACGGCGTTATAAAAAATTCCCCCCCAAAAAAAAAACACGCAGACAACATCCCTTATCCCGCCCACGTGGAGCGATCCAACGAACGGTACCCAATGGCCTCCAATAGGTGTTTAGCCGCAATATGTTCTTCCCCCGAAAGGTCGGCAATGGTTCTTGCCACTTTCAGTATTCGGTCGTAGGCGCGTGCCGATAGCCCCAGATGGTTCATCGAGTACGCCAAAAGATTATCTCCTTCTTTATCTACCTGACAATATCGCCGCAGCATCTGTGGCGTCATTTGCGCATTGCAGTGAATGCCGGATCCGCTAAATCGCTCCGACTGTACTTTGCGTGCGGCCACCACGCGTTCTCGTATGGCGGCCGACGACTCGCCCGGCTGAGCGGTCCGCAGCTGTTCGTACGAAACGGCTTGTATCCCACACGTTCTCGTATGGCGGCCGACGACTCGCCCGGCTGAGCGGTCCGTAGCTGTTCGTACGAAACGGCTTGTATCTCGCATTGAATATCAATTCGGTCGAGCAGCGGCCCCGAAATGCGGCTGAGATAGCGATGCACTTGTGCGGGCGTGCAGGTGCAGGGGTGGGCGGGGTTATTCTCGCCGTAGTGCCCGCACGGACACGGGTTCATGGCCGCCACTAGCATAAACGAGGCGGGATATTCTATCGACAGCTTGTTGCGTGCCACCGTTATCTTTCGGTCTTCCAGCGGCTGTCGCATCACTTCCAGTGCCGACCGCTTGTATTCCGGCAGCTCGTCTAAGAACAGCACTCCGTTGTGCGCAAGGCTAATCTCTCCCGGTTGCGGATTCACTCCGCCGCCCACCAGCGCCACATCCGTTATCGTGTGGTGCGGGCTGCGGAAGGGCCGTTCCACTATCAGCGACTCGCCGGGCGCATTGCTTTTTCGGTTCATCAGTCCCGCCACGGAATGTATCTTGGTCGTTTCGAGTGCTTCTTCTAAGGTCAGCGGCGGCAGTATCGACGGTAACCGCTTGGCCATCATCGATTTACCGGCACCCGGAGGCCCCACCATCAGCATGTTATGTCCGCCGGCAGCCGCCACTTCCATGGCTCGCCGCACGTTTTCTTGTCCCCGCACATCCGAAAAATCCAGCTCCGTATGCTGTGCCACTTCCTGAAAAAGCGCATTCGTGTCGATGCGGACGGGCTCGATTTGTTGCTCTCCGTTCAGGAAACGCACCACGTCGAGCAGGCTGTCCATCCCGTACACATCTATCCCGTCTGTCACGGCCGCTTCGGCGGCGTTGGATCGTGGCAGAATGATGCCTTTGAATCCTTCTGCTCGGGCGCAAAGCGCAATCGGCAGTGCTCCTCGGATCGGTTGTAGCGACCCGTCAAGGCTCAGCTCCCCCATTATCATAAACCGCTCCAGCAGCCCCGCTTTCACTTTCTCTTCGCCGGCCAACATCCCTATCGCCAGCGGCAGGTCGTAGGCAGCGCCCGCTTTTTTGATATCCGCCGGCGCCATGTTGATGGTGAAAGAGCGTTTCGGAGCGTTGAATCCGTTGACCGTCATGGCGGCCACGATTCGCTCGTGCGCTTCTTTGACGGCATTGTCCGGCAGTCCGACCAGTGTGAAATCAAATCCCGGAACGGCATGTACTTCTATGGTGACGGGCACTGCATCGATGCCAACCGGGGCGGCGCCATACGTTTTGATAAGCATAGTCTATCGAGTCTGTAATGTATCTTGCGGAATACTATCTTGTTTTTCTTTGTTGCGTTTCTTGGCTTCTTTGGCGGCCTGTTTCTCCGCTTTTCGTTGGGCCCGTTGTTCTTTTTGCAGCGCCCGTTCCTCTTTGGTCGGCACGTTAAAATCGTATTTCCATACTAATCCCACGCCCTGAATGGTGTTGGCTTGCCGCAGCGAGTACTTATCCACGGTGTGCGTGTAGCCTTTCAGTCGCAGTTTCCCGTCGTCGGTCAGCAGCACTTCCACGTCGAGGTCGCCGAAGAAGGGCTGTTTGGCGATATCGTTGTACCGATAGCCCACGTTGCCGTTTATCAGCAGTCGGTCCACGGGCTGCAGTTGGAATT
Source organism: Dialister sp. CAG:486 (assembly GCA_963635385.1). Lineage (GTDB taxonomy): Bacteria > Bacteroidota > Bacteroidia > Bacteroidales > Paludibacteraceae > Colicola. The sequence continues at coordinate 2,131 of CAVHGD010000077.1, forward strand.
GCGCCTCGTATTCTTGCGCCGCATCTTTCCCTTCGCCGTCGGTGCGGATATTTACGCCCATCGTAAAGACGTTGGTCAGTTTGCTGAGCCACGAATTGATTTGCCCCGTAATGGTGGAGGACAGGAACGAGTAGGTCTCGTTCAGTCCGGCGTATTGGGTGTTGGTCATGTATTCCGGCGTGAAGAACCGCCCGAACACGAGCAGGTAAATCACTTGTCGCATCAGCATCTCATCGGTGTTGATTATCGAGCGCACTTGGCTCTGTATGGCCTCGTCGGACAGTGGCAGTTCGATGCCGAATTGCAGAATCGGCTGTTGCAGGTTGCCCGTCATGGTCAGACAGGTGTTCACGGGCACGCTCGTTCGTGTGGTGGCCAGCTGACTGATATCGCTGCCGAACAGGTCTTTCAGGCTGGCTGTCACGCGGTATTTGGCGGTGGCGTTGATTTGCGGATTGGCGGGGTCGCCCGACCAGAGTATCGTGCCGCCTTCCGACAGTGTAAATTGTCGGTGAATCATGTTCGCCACCGTAAAGTCGAACGTGCCTTGCTGTATCCGATAGGTGCCGAGCAGTTTCACGTCGCCGGTCTGCGAGTCGTATGCAAATCGTATGTTCCCGTCGCCGCGCCCTTGCAGAATATCACCGTTTTGCGAGCCGAGCACCAATTGGAACAGCAGGTGCGGGTTTGCTTCGATGTTCATGTTCATTTGGAAGCGCAGTTTCAGCTTCTCTTCTTCCGGTTCTTCCGTCACGATATCCTCCTCTTCCTCCGGCCGGGTCTGCGCCACCGCGTGGTGATCGACAAAGGTGATAAAGTTATTGTCGGCCGCCGAGGATGCGTAGTCAATGGCAAAACGGAATCTCGATTTCCCGACCGTCTTGGCATTCACGTCTATTTTCAGTTCCTCTTGGGTGCCGTCTATGGTCACGCCTCCGTCGGCGTACACTTTTCCTTGCAGCATCTCGCCCGCCTTGTCCGGAATGTCATACACCAGTGCATGATTCGATAGCACGTCAAAGTGGTATGACCAGTCTTTGAAGCAGTTGTGGTGCAGTCCGCCGTTGAAATGAATCTTGTGCCCTTCCTCATCAAACAGATCGAGTTCTCGGAATTGTATCGAGGTCGAATCCATGTACGCATCGCCGTCAAAATGGTATCGGCAGCCGGTGTAGGGAATGGTCAGCGCCGCATTTTTCGCTTTGGCTTGGGTGGTCACGTATACATGCTTCTCCCCACCGTCTTTGTTTCCGAATATCCGCACGTCGCCCACGGCGTAGCCGCGTATATCTTTCAGTATGCCGTCGGTCCAGTGGTCGATAAAGTTCAGCGGCACCGAATCCGAATGCACCACTATCTCCCAATGCTTGTTTTTGGTCTGCACGGTTCCGCCTACGGACGCTATCGGCTTGCCGTCCATCACCACTTGTCCGTCTATCAGCACATCTTTTGTCTGCTTGTCCAGTCCCACTTTGGCGATGGCGGTTCCCGTGTACATATCGTTCATCCGAGCCGAATCCAACCGCACGTCTGCCTCGAATACGGGCGTCGAGAACAGTCCGTACAGCGTGGCCCAGCCGGTCAGGCTTCCGCCGAGTTTGAAACTCTTTTCGGGCAGCACAAAGGGCAGCACGTAGCCCGCATCGATATTTCCGAGCTCCACGTGCAGCGAGTCTTCGATGTGCGACGACGCCATTCCGTTGGCGCGCACGTATTGGTGGGCGGCGTGCATGTCAAAGTTGTGTATGCCCAGCGTCGTGTCCGCCACGCAGTACGCAATATGGCTGTCTTCTAACGTGTAGATCGAATCTTTCAGTTGGAATACGGAGGGCAGCACGTGCATGTCTATCAGCGGCTTGCCGGCATATTGCAAGAAGTGGGTGCATAGCTCTATCTCACCGCCGTATTTGTGTGCCGCCGTGTCGCTTGTCTGTTGCAGCGCCAGCAGCGTATATACCGAGTCGCCGGCCGCTGTTGCAAATAGTTTTCCGCCCATGTTCAGCGCCTCGGCGGATAGCAGCAGGTTGATTTGCCCGCCTTGGTTGTCCATCGATAGGGTGATATCTCGTATCGGCTGCTTCCCGACACGCACACCGGGGGCGGACACCATCAGTCCCAGTTTATCCTCCGTCTCGTTGAAGAATCCTTTGGCCACGGGGTGGTCGCTCAGTTTGGTCGATAGGCGAAGCACTTTCTGCAGGGCACGCAGCTTGTGTCCGTATATGTAGAAGTCAAGTCGCGTATCCGTCATCGGAATGGCCTCCACTTTCTTGCGTTTCTCGGCCGAGAGGGCGTGCGGCAGGTATTGTATCACTTGTCGCAGCATGGCGTTGGGGACATCTTTGTATCGGAAGTCGCCGCTCACGCCCATCGTCAGGAAGTCGCTTGTCAGATGTATCTGCTTGTGTTTCTCGCCGTCGGCACGCACTTGCACTTCCATTTGTCGCATCCGTACCGAATCCGTTCCGTTGTATAGGTGCGCCGTGTCGATGCGCAGGTATCCGCTCATGCGGTCGGGCTTCACGCCCCGCAGGTCAACGGCCATCGTGCCGCCTGTTTCCATCTCGGATAGTTTGTCCGAAAGCCCCAGTATGCCGAGTCGGAATCGGTCCAATTGCAGGCTGCAAGCTATCTCCGGGCTCTCTTGCGCCAAATTGACGAGTCCGTTGAAGTACAGCTGCAGATTCTCATCTTCTATGCTCAGCGTTCCGTTGTAGTGCTTGTGCCGATAGGTTCCGTCGGCGTGTATCTCGTTGTAGGTGTAGTCGTTGTAGGTCAGGTTGCGGACGTGGGCGCACACTTTCCCGCTCGGTTTCTTGTCAGCCAATTTTCCGTCTAAGGCCACATCCACGTTGATGGCGCCGATGTTCTTCTGCCCGAGCAATTTGCCCAATTGGAATCGCCGTGTCACCACGCGCATGTCGTAGCGCAGGTTTTGGAATACCGAGTCGGACACCAACCGCCCATCGGTGGTGATGGTGCCTAATCCCGTGCGGAACGCTCCGTGCAGCACCACGTCATGCAGTTGCCCCTCTATCTGCCCCCTGTAATGCACATTGCCTAACCGATGTACCATGGCGGGCAGCCGATAGGGCTTGTCCGTCAGGTCGCTCAAGAAGTCTTGCAGCATGCGGGCATTGACGTATAGGTCTTCGCTCTGCAGCCGCAGGTAGGGGTTGCTCAGGTCGGGCAGCCCCACCGCCGAGGCGTTTCCCGAGAACAGTCGGTCTTTGCTGTAGTATAGGGCCAAGTTCCATGCCTGTATGCTATCCACCGTTCCCGACACATCGCCGGTAATGCGTATGGGCTTGTCCAATCGCCCGATGGCAGGCACCACCATGGCCAAATCTTTGGGCAGAATATTCGCTTTGGTGATGTGCAGGCTGAGCTGATTCTGTTTGGCGAGCAGTCGGGTCTGTGCCTCGTTCTCGCCCGGGTGCAGCGTGTAGCGCACCCCGCTGGCGTCGAGCTCCGATTTGGGCAGCCGCACGTAGAGTTTGGGCATACACATCAGCGTGTCGTTTTGCACAAACCGAGCCTGCAGATCTTCTATTTTCAAGCTGTCTTTCCCTCGACGAGCCACACCGTGGAAGCTCCGTATCTCGGCGTCGAGCGAGTCGGCCGTCAGGTGATACAGGTCCATGTCGGCGTAGTCCAATCGGGCTTGCAGGTCGTTCACGGTGGCCTCCACGCGCTCGATATGCACATCCCGCACCGAGAGGAACGCATTGAAACGTTTTTTCGGCTTGTCCGTGCGGAATGCATCCACTATGAAGTCGTAGTTGTATCGAACGCTGTCTATGCGGTGGATGTAGGCTTTGGCGCCCTTCACGTCGGCTTTCGAGAATCGAATCTCTCGGTCGCGTAGCGGCATGAGTTTCAGTTGGGCGTAGAGTTCTTCGGCGTAGAGTAGGGTGTCGCCTTGTTGGTCTTCGATATATACATCTTCTATGCGCAGTCGGGCGGGGAAGTGGTACGAAACGCTGCCGATGGAGGCTTGTGTCCCGAGCCCTCGGCTCAGTTCTTCGGTGGCGAGCCGCACGACGGCGGTCTCCACTTTGTCGCTCATCAGCACACACACCAGCATCCCTACCACGAGTACCACCGCAGTGAGTATCACCCCTAGTATGTATAAAAATCGTTTCATAAGCCGCTTTGTGCGTATCTCTTTCCTCTTATAATAAGCAAGCGCGCAAAGTTACTGCTTTTTTTTCGAATATGCAACCATAGTTATTCACTTTATTCACGGACTTATCCACTCCGGGTTATTAGCCGTATTCATAGACTAAATAACCCTGTCCTATTAGGATATTGTTTCAACAATTGATAGAAAGTTTTTGCATATCCAACTTTTTTCGTAACTTTGCACGCTTTTTGGTTAGAGCCCCCTTTTCGTTCCATTCCCGAACCACTCCCGAAGGAAC
>CAVHGD010000077.1:7498-9210 GCA_963635385.1 Dialister sp. CAG:486
GAGGGACATGCTGCATTGATGGGGCTTCAGCGTATGGTTGACCTCGTGCAGGGTGAAGGACTTACCTTCAACCAAGCCAAGGAGGTCGTTCGTGCGAGCGGTCTTTATACTTGCCACACGCCTGTTCCTGCAGGTCACGACTATTTTGAGGAGGGCCTGTTCTATAAATATATGAACGAGTACGCAGGCAAGCTTGGTATCGAGTGGCACGACCTCATCGGTATGGGACGTCAAAATCCGGATGATAACAACGAAAAGTTCTCGATGTCCGTCTTTGCACTCAATACCTGCCAAGAGGCAAATGGTGTTTCTTGGTTGCACGGAGAGGTGAGCAAGAAGATGTTTGCTCCCGTATGGCCCGGATATTTCCCGGAGGAACTCCATGTCGACTATGTAACCAACGGCGTACACATGCCGACTTGGGCCGCTAGCGAGTGGAAGGCCGTCTATCAGAAGTACTTCCCCATCGAGTGGTGGGACAATCAGTCCGACCCCGAAATGTGGAAGAACTACAACGACATCCCCGACGAGGAGATTTGGGCAACCCGTATATTCCTTAAGAATAAGCTGATTGATTACATCAAGGAGAAGTTCCGTGACGATTGGATGAAGAGTCAGGGCGACCCTGCGCGTATCGTCCGTGCGCTCAACGAGATGAACTCCAACAACCTCATCATCGGTTTCGGACGTCGTTTCGCCACCTATAAGCGTGCGCACCTGCTCTTCACCGACCTCGACCGCCTAGATAAGTTGGTTAATAACCCCAACTACCCCGTACAGTTCCTCTTCACGGGTAAGGCACACCCCGCAGACGGTGCAGGGCAAGACCTCATTCGCCGTATCATCGAGATTAGCCGTATGCCGCAGTTCCTCGGCAAGATTATCTTCTTGGAGAACTACGATATGCGTCTTGCCAAGCGCCTTATCAGCGGTGTGGATATCTGGCTCAATACGCCGACCCGTCCCCTTGAGGCATCGGGTACGAGTGGCGAGAAAGCCCAGATGAATGGTGTCCTTAACTTCTCCGTCTTGGATGGATGGTGGTACGAAGGTTATGTCAAGGGTGCAGGTTGGGCGCTTACCGATAAGCGTACCTACGAGAACCAAGCACACCAAGACCAACTCGATGCTGCTACTATCTATCAGATGCTCGAGGACGAGATTATCCCGCTCTACTACGCGAAGAACTCCAAAGGCTACTCGCCCGAGTGGATACAGACGATCAAGAATTCGGTTACCAAGATTACGCCGCGTTTCACCACCAAGCGTATGATGGACGATTACTTCGATAAGTTCTATAACAAACTCGCTAAGCGTCATACCCTGCTTGTTGCCGATAACTACAAGGTGGCAAAGGACATCACGGCATGGAAAGAGAATATCGTGGCACACTGGGATGAGATCGAGGTACTTAAGGCAGACCTGCCTGAACTCGGCACTCCCAATGTGGGCGAGAAAGCGCGTGTTACCGTTGAACTCGATACCCACAACCTGAACGATAAGGGTATCGGTGTCGAACTCGTCGCTATCCGTACCTCGACGCACAATAACGATAAGTTGTACGAGGTAGAGCCGCTGAAGTTGGTTAAGGCAGAGGGAAGTCATCTCTACTTCGAGACCACTTACCAGTTCGACTATGCGGGCGGTATGAAGTTCGGTCTGCGTATGTATCCGCAGAACGACCTCCTGCCCCACCGTATGGACTTCTGCTA
>CAVHGD010000078.1:0-2765 GCA_963635385.1 Dialister sp. CAG:486
AGTTCGGTACGAAGGGCGGAAATCTGCTTGATACGCTTCTCTCCGTCGGACAATTGCTGCTCCAGTTCCTCCCACATCGGGCGCAGTTCTTCCAAATGACGCCGCATAAGTGCGATGTGGAAGTTCTTTATTTGCTTGTCGGCACGCTCGTTGGCGAGTTTGAGTTGATTTCGGAGTTGTGCGATTTGGTTGTTAAGGTGTAGAATGGTTATCTCCTTGGGGTCGTTTTGTAGAAGTCCCTCTTGGGCAAAGATAGACACTACCTCTTCAAGCGTATAGTGTTGGCAGTGGGCTTTCGCCTCGTCGTAACGGCCGTTGATGTGCATAAAGGGTCTCCACAAAGACATGAACGGGTATATCGATTGGCGGTAGAGATTCCCCTCTGCGTCAACCAAGGTACAGCCGTTACTGCCGGACAGAGGGGAGCCTGTGACGCTGCAGACCATCCATATACGACCTGCGTCGTCCTGCCATGTGGCAGACGGTGTATGGAGCAACCACTCAATGAGAACGCCCAAGGTAGGACAGTGGAAACCGCTCGTACCCGTATAGGCTAAGCCGTTGTACATGGGAATGCGTGCCAAGAACATACGACTATCCGAAAGGATTCGCTCACGGTGCGCATAGAAAGTGTGGAAATAGGTGTAGAATAGTTGCTTGTGCGTTTGGGCGTCTGTCGAATCGGTGACAGTGGCGGGCGTAGGGGTGTCCGTTGTACGGGGCGAGGTGGATACACTGGGAACTGAAGAATGGCCGACACGAAGATAGGTGCCGGTAGTGTCTAACTGAATACGATTGGAAACGGGTTGCTCCTGCGTCTCATTATCAAAGCAAGGGAGCGTTCTGCCATCAAGCAGCGTAATAGATTGTTTTGGTGTCATAATTTTTAATTAAGAAGTTAATAGTACTTTTAATTCGTATCATTTTACCACCGTGGCCTGACAACAGAGGCTCGGTTGGTGTGGCATAATGCCAACTCCGGATACATCAATATGTCAAAGAAAGCGATTCTCCAAATAGACAAATCCTATTATGGGAGAAACTTCCCCGCGCTTACACGTACAAAAAAAGTGCCAAATTTGTAAAATCTGAGATGGAAGAGAGAATTTGTCATGTAAAATAATTTTTTGTCATAGTATGCCCCTCTATCTCCACTAGTTTTGATTGGGCTCTTTGAGATGTCGGCGAATCCAAGCTACTGAGGCATACGCTAATGGGGTAGAACAACCTATTTCCATTCCAATTTTGGCGGCTACCTGAAAACCTATCATAGTCAGCACTTGTTGAAAGGGCACAACTCCTGCAAAGGCTATTAATACAAAGATGGTGGTGTCTAATAGATATCCAGCAATGGAACTGGATATGGTTCGTGTCCACATAGGGCCTCCAAAATGCTCTTTAAGATGGCTCATTACCCATGCGTTCGTTGTTTCTCCTACCAAAAATGCACATACTGATGCTCCCATAATACGGGGTACAAAACGGAATATCATAGCGTATGCATCTTTCATTGCTTGCGTTTCGAGCGGTGTCGGGATGCAGGTGGCTATCCATGCAAATAGAGTGAATAGCATTTGACAAGCAAAAGTGAGTAGTATCAATCGTCTTGCGGTGCGAAATCCCCATACTTCGGTCACTACTTCGCCAAGCATATAAGTGAGTGGAAATATAATAGTGCCCGCATCAAATATGCTTAAGTTGCCAATCTGTATAATTTGTGTCGCCATCACATTAGCGGTTAGATAGCAGGTAATCATGATTGCTGTGATAACGACTAACATTTGGCTTTTAGAGAAAAACATAGTATTTATTTGGAGTTGTATATATGTTAGGTTTTGTATAGTAAATCGGGAAATGTATATCCGGCTATTTTGTACGTGAAAACGGAAAAATGGGATTTTAATAGAAAATTATGTAGATGCCTTTTGTATGTAGATTTGGGTAATCCTTATAAGAAAGGATTGTATTCTCGTTCATGTCCGATGGTTGTTTCGTGTCCGTGTCCGGGATAAACTTTTGTATCATCGGGTAGGCCCATTAGTCGCTGTAGCGAGGTTTGCATTTCTTGCATATCCCCACCTTCAAAATCGGTGCGTCCTATGGCCTCGTGGAATAGGGTATCTCCGGTAAAAATGCAGTGCTCTTGGGGCCAATAGTAGCATACCGCATCCTTGCTATGTCCCGGAGTGCGATACACATACCATTTGCCGAAGTGGGGTAGGTTGCGTTCTCCTTCTTCCGGAAATTCAATTGCCTCAATCCCGAAGGAGTACCGAAGGAACTCTCTACCGCAGATATGATCTGCATGCCCATGTGTAATAAGTAGAGCTACCGGTTTTAGGTGTTCTTGCTCTACATAATCCAAAAAACGATGTTGTTCGCTTTCGTTATACATACCGGCATCCACTATTAGGGCGTATCGCTCTGCGCTCGTTTCATCCCATATGATGTAGGTACATTCTCTATAGGGATTAAAATAGAAAGTCTTTATGGTCATATTCTATGCGTAGTGGGGATTGAATTAGAAATAAATAAAGGAAATAAATGAGCTACCAATCAAATAAATTCGTATTATGGTAGTACCTTTCAAACCTTATAGGTAGTTTCCTTGGTTTTTCCTTGGTTTTACCTTGTGGTTACATAGGTAGATAGACTACCTGTTTGGTTTCAAACCAATCGCCTTGAAATAGGCTGCTGACAGGGGTTACCTCCGCACGTTTTTGATACGGACGCAGTTCTTCACTAAGGTCGCCGCCTTTGAGTAC
>CAVHGD010000078.1:3447-9039 GCA_963635385.1 Dialister sp. CAG:486
TTCTGTATCTGCGAATACTGATTGAAGTCTCCGTAGATAATGATGTTGCCGTCCTCGTCGTTGCCGAGTTCTTCCACACCGAAGTCAATCAACTCCAATTCGAGTTCATCGAGATCAACTCCCTCTTTGGCACTTACAGTAAAGCAAGCCTTACGGTCAAACAAGAATTGCAGACACCCTTGTGTGCCGAGTGTGCCGCCATGCTTGGTGAAGTACGAACGGATGTTTGCTACCGTACGCATATTGTTGTCGGTAGCGGTTTCGATAAAGATAGCCACGCCATGTGGACCGTATCCTTCGTAGTTGATTTCTTTATACCCTTCTGATGATTTATCGGTCGCTTTCTTGATTGCACGATCGATATTGTCTTTAGGCATGTTTTCGCGTTTGCACTGCTGAATCAGCATACGAAGACGTGGGTTTCCATCCGGGTCTGCGCCACCCTCACGAGCAGCAATAGTGATTTCCTTACCGAGTTTGGTAAATGTACGGGCCATGTGACCCCAGCGTTTCAATTTGGTTGCTTTGCGATATTCAAATGCGCGTCCCATATTGTTTTGTTATTAATATATTGTTATGTGTTTGTTATTTATTGATTCTATGTTGTCTAAACTATGTGTTATTGATTTAGCACCGTAGAGTCTGCCGGTACGGGCGCAATGGTATCAGCAGGCTGCAGCAGGGTAGAGTCGGCGTGGTCAAGAATGGTCTCATAGGTAACCTCTTCGAATGTGATATTGAACTCGACACGACGGTTCTTCGCACGCCCCTGTGCCGTCTTGTTGTCAGCAATAGGCACTTCCATACCATATCCGTTTGCGCTCATACGCTCTGCCGGTACGCCTTTCTTGACCAAGTAGTCCATCACGGCATGCGCACGCTTGTCACTCAATGTCTTGTTGAATTCCGCTTTACCCACATTGTCGGTGTGTCCTTGTACCTCGATGATAAAGGTAGGATTATCGATAAAGGTCTGAGCTATTTGGTCGAGTAGGGCGTTCGATGATTTCTTAATGGTTGCCTTACCATTCTCGAACTGAATACCTTGCATAGCTTTCTTGAGTAGGTTGCGCACTTCGCGTTTTACTTCGGGGCAGCCTTTGTTATACTTCGGCCCTGCTACAGTGGGGCACTCATCTTTCCAATCGGGTACGCCATCGCCATCGGTATCTATCTCGCAGCCCTTGGCATCGACAAATCCACGCGCTTCGGCAGGAGTGTTGGGGCATTCATCCAAGTAGTCAGGCACGCCATCTCCGTCCGTATCGATCGGACAGCCTTTCTCATCTACCATACCAAACGCTTCAGCCGGGGTATTGGGGCATTCATCCAAGTAGTCAGGTACGCCATCACCATCGGTGTCGAGTAGACAGCCTTTCTCATCGATATAGCCACGTGCCTCAATAGGTGTGCCCGGGCATTCGTCTTTCCAATCGGGTACGCCATCGCCGTCGGTATCTATCTCGCAACCCTTCTCATCCACCATACCGCGTGCTTCGATAGGCGTATTGGGGCATTCATCTAAGTAGTCGGGGACTCCGTCGCCATCGCTATCGATAGGACAACCTATGCTATCCACCAATCCGTATGCATTCTCCGAAGTACCCGGACAGAGGTCTAAGTAGTCGGGTACGCCGTCACCATCGCTGTCGATAGGGCAACCGAGTGCGTCCACTGCCACATTCTTCGGCGTATTAGGACACATATCTATCTTGTCGTATATGCCGTCTTTGTCGGAGTCTTTTTTCTTGTTGGTACCCCATACGATGTTAAGTCCCAATGCCAAGTTTATGCCTTTCGACTTGTAGGGAATAGGGCAACTATAGGTTTTTCCATTGTCTTCGACATCGTAGTACGCATACGAAGTGGGGATATAGTCCATGGCGAGCGTCAGGTTAATCCCATCGTAGGGCATAATGCTCAACCCTGCACCTATATTGCTGTATTTGCCGTTGTTTACGAGCGAATAACTTACTGCTATATTGAACCAATTGCACGGGCGCAGCGCCGCACCGAGAGTAACTTCCTCGTACAGGCGGCTATTGTAAAGGCGTGTTTTAGATACAACGCCCACTCCGATTCGATTGTCCCAAAAGTTAGCGTCCACTCCAACATTGAGTTTGGCACTCAACATACGAGCGAATCCGTTGCTCTTACGGTCAAGCGTAGAGCCTTCGACGATTCCCATTAGGTTGTCCTTAACATCTGCCATCAGACTATCCGTATTGAACTCATCGTCGTATACATAGTCGTTGTATTCGAAGTCGCCCGCTCCCGTAAAGGTTGTATCTATCGTTGCTGAATAACGTCGCGCATTGTTCCAATAGATAAAACCAAGGTCGGTAATGGCAGCTGAAATCTGCAGTTGCTCAATGGGTTTGTAGGTAAAGCCAAGATCAAACGAAGCACCGTAACCGCTTGGCTTGAGCATCGTCTTGATGAGTGTCTCTGTTTCGACATCCGTGTCAATCAACTTGTCGTAGTCGATATCCTCGTAGTTGTCCTTGTTGATTTGCTCGGGCAATATGCTCCAATCTGCCGGCCCTGCCATATACACATCGGCATTGCCGTGTATGCGCCATTCGCTTGCCGATGCATCGATGCCTAAATTCTTGGTCTTAAGACCGATGTGCGCTGTACCGAGTAGGAACTTCGCCTTACCACCGACCGTCCATTGTTCATTTATCTTATGCGAATAGCCAAATCCGAACTCGGTATAGACATTGGCGGTAATCCCCAATCGGGAGAGATTGATTGTATTTACACCGCCATCGAGGTCCTTCATTCCGCCTCCGAGTACAAAACCGAACAGGTCGTAAGGCAACGACACACCGGCATCTACACGCTCCATCACATTGAAGTGAAAATATCCGTTTTCTTTCACACGGAAACCGAAACCGAACAGTTCGGTGCTTACATCACCATCTACGAGCGTAACTTTCCGAAAGGCGTTGAGCAGGGTCTGCTTATTGCCGTTGGGATGTACAGCGGTAATGGTTTTGCCTGTTAACGGGTCGCAGTATATCAAGTCGCGCATAGTGAGCGAGTTGTTACCCACCCAAAAACTCGTATAACTGATAACAGGCAAATTGACATAGCCGTTGCTTACCGGCTGAAAGGCGGGGTTGACGATGTGGCGCATTGGCGCATTCTCTAAGAAATAGAGTGTGGTCACTTGTTGCGCTTGTACGCCGAGAGTAGTAGCAAGGAGAGCCGCTCCTAATACGATACGAAAAATATTTTTCATTGTTGCGTCTCCTTACTTATTTATTGTTTTCGTCTTTCTCAAAATCAATCGTTGCATCCACCAAGGCGGAGAGCCCGATTTTCAGTGTCAGCTTGTCGTCTTCGGTGATTCGCACCTTGTAGTTTCCTAACCTGTAGGCATACTGCAGCGCTTCGTTATCGATGTTCGCTTCATACTGAATCGACTTTATCTTGTCAAAGACATCGATTTGCGCCTTGCTTAACGAAATAACATCGGTTGTTTCATAAGCAGTGGTAATGAACTGACCGCCAACATATTCCACTTTGGGAGCATCGATAATAATGGTATCCTGCGTGGTGATTTGATAGGGCTTGGATGGGGTAGTAGGATCCATTATGATATTGCCGTTCTCATCTAATGCACGCAGCACTGCCTTGATGCGGAGTGGTATCGAATTGGAGAACTTTACCAATAGTTTCAGATCACTTGTGCGGACGGTATCTACTATAACCTTATCGATAGAAGACAGCAAGGAGTCGATGGTATAGGCACTAAGATCGACATCTTTTAATGTATCTGTGTAGGTTAGTGCCAACCCCTCATTGAATATGAAAGGTAGGGTGACAATGGCATCCAAGCTAATGCCTGTGTTGGGGGTAATACGAATTTGTGGCTCGATCTGTCTATTAAAATCAACAGCGTATTTATACCCTAACTTGTCGGGGCGAATACTGAGCATCCGGTCAATTTCACCGCGTGATGGGTCTTCATCGAACCGGACGGTCATTGTTACCGAATCACCAATGGCACTTGATAAGGGAAGGTACTCCCCTTTGTGGAACGTACGATAATACGTTTTTTGACCATCGAAAGAGGCGTAGCATACTTGTGACATCGTGGAATCGGCTGTGAACAGATAGTCGCCTTCCATCATCAATGCACCGGCTATTTGAGTGGTAATGTTGATATCAATCGAAGGCTCTGCAAAAGGAACTTTTGCGCGCTTTAGGTTATTCCATGTGTTCCACTCGTTCGCTATGGTCACTGTATCCTCATCATGCATATCCTTCGACGGCTTGAACATTCCCCAAATAGCTTTGTAGTCAATAAACTGAACCAACAGCTCATACCGGAACGCAGCGTTTTCCGGAATCGTGATTTGTCCGGCGGAGGTGGGAACGGTGAAATTGAAGTGTATTACGAGATTGCAAGAATCTTTCACATTCTTATAGTATCCTTCCCAACTCGAAGGGGTGCGATTTTTCATTAGGTTGAGCGAGAACTCGGAGATATTGATGGGAATATCTTGCCCGTATCCATAGCCTTCGCCCTTGTGATAAACTTCGACTACCTTTCCCTCGCTGCGTGAGAATTCGTCCCCTAATTCGAGTGTGATTGAGTTGATCCATTCCCATTTCAAAGGGAGATCTTCGGTATTCACCGTACTGGTAAACTGAGCATTTTCTATCAGCATACTATCCAAACGCTCGTTGCTCTCGTCTTGGTTAATACCCGTCAGTTTGAGCGAGAACGGAAAGTCCAAAGTAATGGGGATATTGTCGTTACCGGTGATTTTGTGGTCTTCCATTATGGGCGTTCCATCCAGCTTGTCGTATACATTCATAGACAATGTCTTGGCCGAAATGTATTGACTGAGGTCGATTTGATGATACTTATTCTCAATATGGAATGTGTCCTTGAAGGTTAAAACCCCTTTGTTATCCAACGAATCGATATAGATATTGTCTACCTTACCATTGCCGAAGAAATCGCTAATGGTAGCGGAAATAGAGCCTATAGGCAGCGCAACTCCAAGATCCATTTGGGTCTTGGTGTCAATGTTTTTCAGGTCGACATTCGCCTTACAACCGCCGAAAGCAAGAGTAAGCATACTACTGATTCCGACGAAAATGAATTTTTGCAGTTTCATTATGAATTTGGTGTTAAGTATTGTCTAATGACGTCTATGTATATAGTACTATTCCGGTATCTGTCCGCTTTATTAGAGTTTGATGCCATAAAAATCGCACAAAGGTACAATTTTTTTTTTACATATACAATAGTAGTTTGGCGGTATGTAAAAGACCTGTGCGTAATAAACTACTTGTAAGGTGCTTCCGCCAAATTTATTAGAACCAATATCCGATATAATAATTTATTCCCCAATTGGTGTCCTGCCGATACCCATAGCCGGGGAGATAATAGGGGAGTACGTGGTTATCTTTGGCGGTACGGGTAAAAAGAATCTTAAATCGTAGATACCAACCCATTTGCAGCCCCTCCCATACTTGCACTTGGCAGCCTGCCACTACTTCGCCCCAACAATCGGCGCCCAATTGTTTTAGATAGTCGGCTTTTTTCTCGCCCCAATAGGTGGAATTGAG
>CAVHGD010000079.1:0-8865 GCA_963635385.1 Dialister sp. CAG:486
GTTCCTAACTGCTGCCGTGGCGTTCCTCGCCGCCGGACTGGTCTGCCTGCTGTTCCACTTTGGCGGAATCGCTGCTATGATAGTACTGATAGTGATTGTGGTAGTGGTGCTGATAGTGAGCAACATACGCGCTAAGAAACAGACCGCCGACCCCGCTACACAACCGCTGGAAGACTGCTACAACCAAATGCTGGCCACCAACGACAGCGGCAAGATGTGGGAACTGCTGAAAGAACACCACCGTCTCGGCTCCGGCTATATGCTAAAAGACACGCGAGAGCTATACCAAAAGACCTGTGAAGCGTTTGAACACGCCGACCTGAAGGGACTGCGGCAGACCTGCAAAGAACTCGACCGGCTGCAACAATGGAAGCGCAAATGCCGCTCACGGGAACTGATGGCACTGCGCCGTATCACCCCGACTTTTGTATTAGAAAAGAACACGTGGTTCCACCTCGGCTCGAACGCCGGGGAGCAGATGCTCTACGGACTGAAGCGTATTGCCGTCCCCTGCCGCGACCATATAGACAGTGGCTTCCGCCCCCTGCCCGAAGACCTATGCGAGGAGCTGCACCTGATAGCCCAAGAGACTGCCGGCTACTATGAGATGGCAGAGCAAGTATATAACCAAAAAGAGGCGGACATCCGCATATTGCTCGAAAAGATAGAGGTCTATAAGCTGCGCCTGTCTGCCCTGCGTAAGAAGCACCTCGACCGACTGACTACCGCAAGCAAAGAGGCACAAGACGCACTGCCGCAACAGACCGCCCTACTCTACCTGAACATTATTCAAGAGAGCCAACAGCTGCTATCGGAACTGCGCCACTTCTTGCGGGCATACATGCACTTTATGGAATAGTACCGAATCCATCCCACTATACGCAATAGAGGGGCGTTCGCAAGAATGCCTCTCTATTTTTTATTAGCGTTTTTCTTGATTTCGTTGACAAGATTTTGGATTTCGCGGACGGGAGCGGGAAGATTGCGCTCCCACTGCCCATATTGGAACGGTATTTGCTCGGTGGTAACCAAGAAGACAAAGAACCGTATGAAAAATAGATATATCGTATTAGGAATGGGGCTGCTTATGGCATGCGCCACCCTCCAAGCAGAGCGCTATCAGGGGCGCATAGTGGATGAACAAAACAAAGGCATCGGCTATGCCACCGTCTATCCGCAAGACGACCCCGTGGTGGGCGCCGCCACCAACGACAACGGCTATTTCTCGATAGAGACCGACCTGCCGGCATCGAGCGAGGTGATTATCTCCTTTATCGGCTACGAGAAGCAGAGCCTGCCGCTCGCCGTATTTGCGATAGGGGAAGACACGGCAGTGGTGGTGCTGCACGAACAACCTATCGCACTGGAGGAGACCGTGGTCGCCGCCAAAGCCTCGAAGCAACGCAACAAGCGCAAGCAGATGGCCGCCTTGCTGCATTCGGTATATGTACAAATGGAGAAAGACTTTGCCGATGAGCCCGCTCGGTACCACGTGGTAAGCGATGTACGAATGGACGCCGAAGGGGAGGCGTGGGGCATGGAACAAATGATTGCCTCGATAGTGGTGCTGCCCGAAGCCGCCGAAGACAATCGGGACTCGGTACAATTTGCGGGCGAATACTGCAAACGATTCTTCAAGCCCGAGATACGGGCACTGGCCGACACCATTCTGGCCGGCGACGGACTGGAGCGCATAGACAAAGATATGCGGAAGGCTGCCACGGCGGTGGATTCGGGCGTGGTGGTGCATAAGAGCCTGTTTGCGATGGGGAATGTGCGCTACGACTTTGAGAAATGGGTGGATGACGTGCGGCACTGGAGCGTGAGCAACGAGAGCGAAGGCGAGACTGTGCTGACCCACACCGAGAAGCACAACTATCTGGGCATAGTGAAATATACCGTGACCCGCCACTACATCATAGACTCCGAGACCTACAGCATTCTGCGATTCTCCGAATACGGAGAAGGCGCCGTGAATATCCCATTCGGCATGAAACTGAATCAAGACCAACTGCAGATACTCAACCTGCTGAATATGGACGACCAACAAATAGAGAAGTTTCGGCTACGCAAGCTGAATGCAAAGATACAGCTGAACACCATCTATCAACGAAAAGACGGACAAATCTATATATTAGAAAAAAACCTGCAAAGCCATGCCATGGTGGTAGGCACGAAAAAGATGGAGATACCGCTCGATATAAAGGCTACGCAGCGGGTAACCTCACTCCAAACGGAAGGCGTGCAGCCGCTCAAATCGAGCCAAATGACTCGGCGCATCAAGCGACAAATTGTAGAGATATACTAAGGCCGAAGCAGGTTCTTGCTTATCAGGCCCCCTTTGCTATTGGCGTGGCGCTAGCATGGGTGTCTTCTACTTCATAAATCGGATTTCGACACGGCGGTTCTGCGCCCGTGCCGACTCGGTGGTGTCTGCCACCATAGGACAGGTAGCGCCATAGCCGACCGCCGTAAGCGAATCGGGCGAACAGCCGCACTGCACAAGATAGGCACACACCGCCTCGGCACGCTGAGAGGACAGGCGCCGATTATGCTCCGCCGAGCCACGGTCGTCGGTATGCCCCGACACCTGCACCCGATAGCCCCGCTGACGGACAATATGCGCCAAGCGGGACAGCTCGGAATAGGACTGCGGCAACAGCTCCGCCTTATCGGTCTCAAAGAAAATGGTATTGAGCGGGACAGACACCCCACGATACAACATATCGGTATACGACACGAGCCGAAAATCGTGCCGATAGGTACATAAGGTATCCGACAGACAATCGACCGGCCGCATATCGACCCACGCCGAGACGGGATAGTAGCGCTCATCGGCAATATACACATTATAGGCCGGACTATTATAAGGCAAGACAAGGGTATAAGCCCCCGTAGAAGGGTCGGTGATGGCATGGCCCGCAACCTGACCGGTGGCCGTATTCTCCCAATAGACACGCGTATAGACAGGCCCCTGACTATCATAGACACGCCCTGTAACCAACAGGACAGGACGGGGGCGCTTGTCGAACGGCAACGACACCCAATAGAGGCTCTGGCGGTCGTTCTCTCGGCGGGCAAAATAGGCCTTGCTGCCATCGGTGGCGACCTTGTACCAACAGTCGTCGCCCGCCGTATTGATAGGCGAACCCAAATTCTCCGGCTCGGACCACTCCTGCCAACTATCGTCCCGCAGGCGGGTGGAGACATAGACATCTAACCCACCCTGCCCGCCCGAACGGTCGGAGGAGAAATAGAGGGTATGCATATCGGGGTGCAGGAAAGGGGAACGCTCATGGCCGACGGTATTGATAGGCGCCGGCAGCGGGAACGGCTCGCCCCAACGGCCTGTACTATCCAACAACGACACATAGATATTGAGCGACGGCTTCTCCGACCGAGAGCGAGCCGTATAGGCGGCAAAAAGCAGTGCCTGCCCATCGCTACTCATCATGGCATCGGCCTGCCACGAGCTGACCCGCAAGGAACGAGGCAAAGCAGCCGGTGCACTCCACCCCTGCGTGGTGCGCTGCGACAAGCGAATCTGCCCCTCCGAAAAGAGAAACAGTGTGGAGCCATCGGTGGAGAGCGCCGTGGGCGCCTCGTTGTAGGGCACCGTGGAGACCGAACGCACCAACGAAGCAGGTGTCCATTGCCCCGAGGAATCGAGCACGGAACAGAATATATCCTCGCCGCCGAGATTGTCGGCACGACCTAAGCCCACGAAATAGAGCGTGCGGCCGTCCGCCGACAAGACCGGGCCATACGCCTCGCCCTGCGGGGCATTGACTGTGGGCGGAAACAGCACAGGCAGGGAGTCGCACACCGCTTGAGCGCCGCCCCACAAGCAGCACCCAAACATAGCCAAAAGCACGCGACGACCCACCATACGCAGACGCGCTATCCGCAAAAGAAAATGATTAACAACTGCGCCGCCATGACCCGCAAGAACGTGGTGAAGGGATAGACCGTGGCATAGCAGACCGAAGCTTGGTCGTTGCGAGAAGACATGCTCTCGGCATACGCCAAAGCAGGCGCTGCCGTCATAGCCCCCGCCAACAGACCCATGACCTTGAAATAGTTGAGGTGCATCCCCTTGTAGGCCACCGCACCCACTATCAACAGCGGCACCATGGTAATGATAAAGCCATACAGCACCCACATATAACCGCCCGCCATAATGGTCGGCACAAAATGCTCGCCTGCCTCTAAGCCCAACGCTGCCAAGAACAGCGTAAGGCCCACCTGCCGCAACATCATATTCGCCGACGTGGTGGCAAACGTGACCATATTATAGTAGGGACCAAAACGCCCGATAAGCAACGCAACGATAAGCGTACCGCCCGCCAAACCAAGCCGGAACGTCTGGTTAAGCCCCGGAATGGGAATAGGCAAGATACCCAACAGAATACCCATAAAGATACCGAAGAATATAGGGAGCAGGTTCGGCAAATCGAGGCGCTTGAGCTCGTTACCGAAGGTGTCGGCCACCCGCTGCACATCGCCACGGTCGCCCACCACGACCAAACGGTCACCCAACTGCAAGACCAAATCGGGCGTGGCAAGCAAGTCGATACCCGCCCGATTGACACGCGTAATAGTAGCATGATACTGCGAGCGGAGATTGAAAGAGGCGATACGCTTGCCGTTGCACTCGGGGCGCGTGACGGCGATACGCCGAGAGATAAGATGGTCGGAATTCTCCTTGCTGGAGAAACTATAGTTGCGCACCGTGCCCAAGAGCCGCAACGAATCGAGATGCTGGCGGTCGGTCAGGACACGGATGGTGTCGCCATTGCCAAACGAGGTGCGGTCGCTGACCAACTCGTCGGTGCCGTCGGGGCGGATGACACGGCTGACAATCAGCTGCTTGATAGGACAGATATGGAGCAGCTCCGACACCGTCATGGTATCTATCTGCGGGTTGTGAAGCGTGATATCGACACAGATGGGGCGCTCCTTGTCCGACTCGCGCGTTTCCTGCTGCAACGACTCCTCCTCTTGCGGAAGGCGCACCCGAAAGACTAAGCGCAACAGCTCGAAAGCGATAATGGTACCCACGATACTGAGCGGATAGGCTACGGCATAGCCTGTGGCGATATCGGGCGAGATATGCCCCATGACATCGCTGCACGCCTGCTGCACAGCCGCCAAAGCAGGGGTACTGGCCGTAGCACCCGCCAAGACGCCGTCCAACACATCCATACCAAGCCCCGTGATATAATGGAGAGCAATGGTAACCAAACAGCCCAACAAGACAAATGCCGTGGCTAACAGATTGAGCCTCAGCCCGCCCCGCTTGAAAGGGGCAAACGATGGGCCGACCTGCAGGCCTATGGCATAGACAAAGAGAATCAACCCAAAATCGTTGGCAAAACGCGCCACATCGGGCTTGATAGATATCCCCAAAGCAGACACGGCAATGCCGATGAACAGCACCCACGTAACGCCCAAGGAGAAATGGCCTATCCGAGCATGCTCGCCCAACCAAAGCCCCAACGTGATAACCAACGTCAGCACCAAGAGCGACTGCGTGATGGTAGGCGTGAATAAAAGACTTTCTATTTCGGTCATAAATGGTTTCCCTACAAAGCAGGCTTTGACACAAAGCACTGCTACAGAATCGGACTGCAAATGTAGGCAAAAAGACGCATATACGCAAATAAAAGACACAGAATGGAGGATAACCACATCAAAACTATGAAACGGACGCCTACGGCGTATGGACACAAATTGACAATATTTTTCTCCGTTAATTGCCGTTAATTAACCATTAATGCATTATTTCGAGAGAAGCAAATTATGCGCTGTAGCACGGTTTCCTAAAATTATTCTCCAAATACTCGAAAAATTAGGTCTATGGGGCATTTTGATGCGATGGCCCTGCACCGAATGGGGCAAAAACAAGGGGGCTACCCACTCGGATAGCCCCCTTGCGAAAATAAAAGCCTCAGCCCGCTACTGCTGCGAGGCCGCCACCTGATGCCACACATACTGGCGAAGCGTACGGTACTTGCTCTGCGAACGGAACGCCTGCATATCCGCTGACTTGTAGTCCGAATCGTGCAACCGCTGATTAACCGCCACTGCGATAGCGCCAAAACGCCGGCGATACTGCTGCTCCGCCTCGGAAAGCTCGGTCTGACGCGAGCTCAGCACCGTGGTAAAGCAGGGATTGGCCAACATAACGGGATTGGCCGTGGAGGCACGGCGCACCATATACGTGGTGCGGTGCCGCTTGACCAACTTGCCGCTCACCGTGGCGATAGGGTCGATATAAGTAACATGAGCCATGATTCTAATTAGGAATTAGGAATTAGGAATTAGGAATTAGGAATTAGGAATTAGGAATTGCAACGATTGTAATTGAAGGAAATAACTTTACTATGTCTATGCCGCTTTCAGCGGCAAGAAAAATAGAGAAAAATAAACAAAAGATGTCTCGCTTTCATCTATTTCTCGTGCGCACAAAAGCAGCCCCATACGGACAACGTATTCAACTCTCCATTTTATCACAATAGCAATAATGAGTTTGTGGGGGCAAGCCCCACAAACTCGGTTACCTACTACGCCGTCTCTGCGTTATAGAGCTTGGCAAAGACATAGCCGCGGAGCGTCTTATACTTGTGCTGCGCTTTCCACTCAGTCATGTACTTGGCACGCTGCGCCGGGTCTGCCAAAGCTGCTGCGACCTTGACTTGCACCGCCTTGAACTTGTCCTGCACCACCTGCTGGTTCTCCGTAGGAGGCATGTTGGTGACCGGGTTCTTCAAAGCAATACCCAACGTTTGGTTGTCAAACTTGCGTACACGAGCATACACTTTGTCGGTACGACCATATTTGCCGTGAAAGGCATCGAGATGTATCATGGGGTCAATTTTTGCCATGATAGTATTGGGGTGTGATTTTGCATATTTTTCATTTTTTATATGTCCTCTTAGCACACCCAAGAGGAAAGTTATTGTATTTGGCTGTTGAAAACCAAAGGCATAAAATCTTCGATAGTTGGTTGGTTTAACATAGTAAGGTGTAGGAATTCCTCCAAATCTAATTATACCATATTTTTCTATCTAATACCTTATACACATTGTTTTGTCCAGCCGATAGTAAAAAGATTGGGGGCGAGGTCTAACATGCGCACCCTGCATGTTCCCTATGGGCAGTGCGTGGCTGCGAGGGCGACTATACATTCATAGGCGAATTCATAATTAAAAGGGTGAATATATCGTATAGTTTAGGTAGGTTAATACTCCGTTGGGCATTAGTATAGTTCAATGATTTGTACTTGGTCGATACAGTCGATTAGTTTTTGGCCGTCTATCTCCATTTGCTCAACCAACACATTGGCATTATCGAATAGGCGAATGAGTTGGTACGTTGCCGGGTCAAGCTGTGCGGCGCCCTCCTTCCAAATTTGTACAAAATACTGCTTGCCGTTGTGTGCAAAAAGCACATCGTATCCCTCTATGGCAAAATCAAGGAAAAAGACTTCTTGATTGTAGGTAGGATACCCATCGAAGGTTTTGCTATACTTTGCCGTGTCGGGCGGGTACTTCTTATTGAAAGGATTACCCATTGGATCGCGACCTACGATAGGGTCGTTGGCATCATGATGTGCCGTGTTGCTGTTTGTATTCATAATTATTTGGTTGAAATTATAGCGGTTACAGGGGATATGACATAGCGCATCGCCTTAGGGAAAGGGATGAGCAGAAAATGGAGCGTTGGGACAAAGCGGAACACCCGACAAAGCGTAAAAATGTGCGATAATACCATATTTGATTGCGTTTGCATAATGTTATAGTGTTTTGCAAGGGGCAAAAATAGTACAAAAAACGCACGCTCGGGACGAGAAAAAGCCCAATGGTATTGCAAGAATAGGAAAATAAGCGTAACTTTGCAGCTCAAATTCCTATAGATGGTACCCTGTGTAACGCGTTTCCCTCTTTTCAGTTTCTCAGGCCGTTAGAGGATTGGCGTTTTTCGTACTATCTTTGTCCTATCTTGGTTTCTAACTTAGGTAGGACTTTTTGTTTATTGTTCTACGGTTCATTTTTCTATCGTTTTTGTTTAGTTACTATTTTAGTAGTTGCTTCTGTGCGCTTGCTCTACCATTATTTATTACTCTATTGTTTTTGCATTGCAATTTAGTTAATCATATTATTCACTTGGTAGAGTTTTCGTACGCTTTTCAATCACGCGTCGTGTCATTCTATATACTTGTCCTTGTGCCTCAAAATCCAATTCTTTTGCACGCACCATATCAAAAATTATAGTTTTGTTCTTATAATCGTAGTGCAGCATATCGAACAAGCCTTTAGTGGGCAGGGTGTAATAGCTGCCCGACTTAATGACACCAAAGGTCTCGTCCGTCTTATCCGCAACAAACACCATATATAATATGGAGGTATCCTCCGTGTCCTGCGCAAACTTGACCTGCTTGTCCTTCTCCAAATGCAGTGCTGTTGCTGTAGCGGCGGTGAAGCCGAGCTTGCCCGTGGACTGAATTGTGCAACGCAAATTGACATTGCAGCTATTAAGTTGTATGAATTGAAATGCCATAAGACTTGTGTTGTTTTTAATTCCGCTGCAAAGATACGGCAATATTTTGATATAAACAAATAACACCGTAACTTTTTTTTGAATGATCTCGTTTTTTTATGATTGAGTTGTGATTGGGCTGTGATTTGTATTTGTGTTATTTCTCTGTGATTGGATTCGTCAACGAGTAGCGGAATAGTTGAAGTTAGGGTATCTAGTTGGCATAGCGGATTCGACAGAGAAGAGAGGGACAATTAACAATTAAGAATTAACAATTAACATGCAGAGTATACAATTAGGTATGGTAGAGGAGGTAGAAAAGGA
>CAVHGD010000080.1:0-8843 GCA_963635385.1 Dialister sp. CAG:486
CTTTTACTTAACCTTAAAATCTAATACCATGAAAAACACGGTGCAAAAGTACTGCCTTTTTTTGATATGACCAAATAAAAATGCGAAAAAATATGTTTTATAGCATATTTTTCCGCATTTTGCCAACTCTAAGTATCAACCAACTTCTCCGAATTCCCGAACCACTCCCGAACCAACTCCTTGGCTGCCCCGTATCTCAGTTCAGGTCGTACCCGTAATGTTTGAGACGATTCTGATTGCTTCGCCAGTCTTTATCCACTTTGACGAACAGTTGCAGGAATACCGGCTTTTGGAAGAACTCTTCTATCTCCGTACGAGCCAGCGAGCCTACCTTTTTGAGCGCTTTACCGGCCTTACCAATGATAATTCCCTTTTGGCTGTCCCGCTCTACGTAAATAACAGCTCCAATGCGGATGATGCCTTTTGGATGCTGTGCCGACGGCTCTTCCTCCTTGAACGACTCTACCTCCACCTCCACGGAGTACGGTATCTCTTTGTCGTAGCAGAGCAGAATCTTCTCGCGAATGATCTCATCCACGAAGAATCGCGCCGGCTTGTCGGTTAGTTGGTCTTTGGGGAAGAACGGCGGACACTCGGGCAGGGCGTCACGAATGGCATCAAAAAGTTGCGCCACCCCGAACCGTTCCCGAGCCGAGATCGGAAATATCGTTGCTTCCGGCAGCTGCGTGTGCCAGAACTCCACAAGCCGCTCCAAAGTCTCCTGCGTGGTGAGGTCTATCTTGTTGATAATGAGAAATACTTTGGGCGAACGTTGTGCCGGTAGCCCGCTTGCGCTATTCGCTGCGACGCCTTTAGCACTTCCCGAAGCGACATCGCTAATGCCGTTCGAATCGCTCTCGTGCTCGCTTTCCGTCGCCTTGCTGTGTGCAGCAATTTTCTTTACCTTATCGAGGAAGTCGGCGTTGCGGTCAGCGTTGTCTTGTACGTCGGTTACGTAGAGCAGCACATCCGCATCTACCAGCGCCGAACGCGAGAACTCCAACATCTGCTCTTGCAGCTTGTAGTTGGGGTGCAGTACGCCCGGAGTGTCCGAATAGACCATCTGAAAGTCCTCGCCGTTGACGATGCCCATAATGCGGTGGCGGGTAGTCTGCGCCTTCGAGGTGATGATAGACAGCCGCTCGCCCACGAGAGCGTTCATTAGCGTCGATTTCCCCACGTTTGGGTTGCCCACTATATTTACAAATCCTGCTCTATGCATAATCTTTCCATTAATAATAAAAATCTATAATTTACATGCAAGGTAATCTTCCTTGTCCTTTCCTTGTTTCTTTCTTGGTTTTACCTTGTTTCTGCCTTGTGCCTAACCCTGCAATACAATTAACAATTAATAAGTAACAAGTAACATGCCAAGTACACGCTCCCCCTGCCATAGCCGAAAGACTTTATATACAGCAGAGACGGCATAGAATACCGTCTCCACCGTTATATATCCGTGTTTTGTCTTAGTCAGCGCAGCCTACACAAATCTTAATCTTTCAACTGCTCTCAACACTCAACTCTCAACTTTCAACTTTCAACGCAACGAACTTAGAAGTCCAAGTCGAGCGGAGCGAACAGACGGCTCTTCGACGGCTTGATGAACTTGCCGAATTTCTGTTGCAGTTTCTTTTGGTCAATCAGTTTCGGGTCGCCCATTACAACTATCGTCACCGGCTTGCCTTGGATGTTCTGCTCGTAGAAAGTCTTAATCTGCTCGAAAGTCAAGTTATTGATTTTCTCCATGTTATATTGCGCAGGGTCCATCGTGTAGCCCATCTCTTGCCATGCGGCGTATGTCATGCTCTTGCCACGGAACGACGGTTTCGAGATTTGCGCATCTTGGCGTAGCGCAGCTTTCACCGACTCGATACGCTCCGGATATTCCGGCATCGAATCCAGCAGGCTGACAAAAGTCTCGATAGCGTCTGCCACTTTGTCCGATTGCGTACCGATGTAGCCCATGAAGTACGAATCCTTGCCCGGCAGTGCACCGCTGCGCATACTACCCGAGGCGGTGTAAGCCAACGAGCGTTTCGAGCGAATCTCGTCGAGCACCAGTCCGGTGAAACCGCCCGAGAAATATTGGTTAAATGCTTGGAAATCTACACTTTGGTCGATGTTGTACGGCGTGCCGTCGATGTAGAAATATACGGTCGCTTGTTGTACGTTCGAGTTCGGCAAGAAATAGATATTGGTCTTGTCGTAGCGCTTGCGGTCGCGTATCTCCGGCGAGGTGGATGCCTTCACGCCCTCTTGCAGCGGCAGGTTGCCTTTCAGGATGGTCTTCAGCTCGTCGATGGGCTTCGTACCGCAGTAGTGAATATCCAGCGCATATTTTGTGGCGCTCATAAATTGGCTCTTGAGTTGTCCCTCGTCCATGTGATATACATCCATGAAAGGAACGACGTCAATGTAGTCCGATTGCTTGTCGTAGAGCACGTACTCCAGCAGCGCACTTGCTTGAATACCATCTATTTTCGATAGCGTGAAGCGGCTCGAAAGCTCGCTACCCTTCACAGCGTCAAACTGTTTCTCATCGAATTTCGGGAACAGCATCTGTCGTTGAACGAGTTGGCAAATCTTCTCCAAGTTCTCCTCATCGCCCACGATTTGTACGGTGAAGTAGCTGCGCGATACGCTGTAGCCGCAGCGGCCACCGAGTTCCGACAGTTGGCGACGGAAGTCTTGCGGGTCGGTGCTCGGCATGATGCCGGCCATGTTCATCAGCGAAGCCACGTATTCCAGCATCGGCTTCTTGGCGGTACCCACGCCGTAGCGCAGTGTCAGCGAGAAGATATTGTTCTTCGGATTTACGGCGTAATGCAGTTTCACGTTTTCGTCCAGTGTCTCCACTTTCACGTCGCTCAGGTCCATAAAGGTCTGTTTGGTCGAGTCTTGCGGCAGGGCTTTGAACATCTTGGCGTATTCGGTCTCTTGTCCGTTGATCAGGTCCAGCGGCTTGATTTTCGGTTTGGCCAATTTGTTCTTTTTCGGCGTGCCTTCCTCGAATGCGAGCGTCATATAGTTTGCGTCGAAGTATTTCTTGGCAATGCGCTGAATATCCTCTTTGGTGAGGGCCTGAATCTTGTCGTTTTCAGTGAAGATGTCATCAATCGGCTGTGCATAGATAAAGCTCTGTACCAGTGCCATGGTCTTTGCGTCCGAGCTCTCGAACGACAGCTTGTAGTTCTGTGCGTATTCTGCCTTCACCGATTGAATCAGCCAGTCGGGTATATCGCCGCTCTTGATGCGGTCAATCTCCTTCATGATAATTTTCTTCGTGGCAGAATTGCTCTCGTAGGTCTGCTGATTCATGTCGTAGTAGGGGATGGCCTCAATCAAGATACGTCCCTCGTCACGACGAGTGTCGAGCGAGGCGCCGGCCGATGATACCGTACCGTCGAGCGTCAGCTTGTCCAGCAAGCCGGTCGACATCGAGTTCGACAGCAGCGATACCACAAATTGCAGTGCCGTCACGTCCTCATCGCCCACTTTCGGTGCATCGTATGCCCAGCAAACCATCGGGTAGTAGCCCACGCGGAATGTATATTCGGGGTTGTTGGCAAACGAGGTGTTCGGATAGGTGGCGCGAGCGGGCAGCTCTTTGGGCTGCAGGCGGCCGAATGTCTGTTCAATCATCGGCTTGGTCTTTTCCGCATTGAAGTCACCGACCAAGATCAGTGCCATGTTGTTCGGCACGTACCAAGTGTTGTAGAATTCAATCAGCTTGCTCAGACGCGGATTTTTCAGGTGTTCCGGCAGACCGATCACATCTCGCTCGTAGGGGTGCCCTGCGTAGATTTTGGCGAACAGGTTCTGGCTGATGTGCGATTGCACATTGTCCTGATACATGTTGTATTCCTCGAACACGTTCTCCAACTCGGCTTGGAACGTACGGAATACAGGGTTAATCAGACGGTCCGAGTAGATGGTCAGCCACTTGTACATGTTCGAAGCGGGGAACGAGTTGTGGTAGCACGTCATGTCGTAGCTCGTGAACGCATTCACGCCCGTCGCTCCGATTCCGTCGAGCAGCACAAAGAAGTCCTCCACGGTGGCGTATTTTGCTTCTTCCATCGAGGCCTCGTTGATTTTCGTGGTCAGTTGTGCACGCACTTTCGGGTCGGTGGCCTCTGCGTATTGGTCGTAGAGTTTTATTATCTCCTCGTAGTAGGGCTTTTCTTTCTCCCAGTCGAGTGCGCCGATGCGCTGTGTGCCCTTGAAAAGCATGTGCTCCAAGTAGTGTGCCAATCCGGTGTATTCTTTCGGCTCATCGATAGAGCCCGCGCGGACGGCTACGTAGCCCGTCACATCGGGCTGGTCGTGGTCTTCCCACAGCAGAACGGTCATTCCGTTTGCCAATTTGTACTCAGTCAGTCCTTCTCGCGACTGCGCCTGCATGCCCGCCGAAACGGTAAACAAGCACAACGCTGCAATTATAAACTTTTTCATTATCAGTGATAGTTGTTGTTATATTCTTTTCTGTAAGTGGAAGTGTTCCGAGCGCACCTTGGCAAGCCAACCTCTCGGTAACTACAAGGCAAAACCAAGGAAAACACAAGGACGGTTTTCGATGTGTTTTCGATGTTGCCTAATACTTGCACAAAAATTGTGCCTAACATTTCTTTACCACTCCAACAGCACTTTGCCGCATTGTCCGCTCACCATCACGTCGAATCCCTTTTGGAAATCTTCGAATTTGAAATGGTGCGTAATCACGGGCGACAGGTCGAGCCCGCCGAGCAGCATTTGCTCCATTTGGTACCACGTCTCCCACATGCGTCGGCCGGTTATGCCTTTGATAGTCAGTGCGTTGAATATCACGTCCGACCAGTTTACTTGCGTGTTCGACGGCAGAATTCCGAGCTGCGCGATGTTCGAGCCTTTGTACATGTGCTGTATCATGTCGTTGAAGGCCGACGGCGCGCCCGACATCTCTAATCCTACGTCGAATCCTCTGATTCCTAACTGTTTCATGGCGTCTTCCACGGTCTCGCCCTTCGAGCCGTCAACGGTCAGCGTGGCGCCCATTTTCTTGGCAATCTCCAGTCGGAGCGGATTGATATCCGTCACCACCACATGTTTCGCTCCCGCATAGCGGCAAATTCCGGCCGCCATGGTGCCTATCAGCCCTGCGCCGGTTATCAGCACGTCCTCGCCCAATAGCGGAAAGGCCAAAGCGGTGTGCGTGGCGTTGCCGAACGGGTCCATGATGGCCGCAAAATCATCGGGTATGGCCGGATTGAGATGCACGATGTTCGATTCGGGGATGGTCACGTATTCCGCAAAAGCACCGTCTTTGCCGAATATGCCCACCGACAGACTGTTTTCGCACACATGCCCCATGCCTCGGCGGCAGTTACGGCAGTGTCCGCAGACGATGTGTCCCTCGGCGGTCACGCGCTCGCCCACTTTGGTGTTGCGCACGCCGGGCCCCACCTCGACCACTTCGCCGACAAACTCATGTCCCATCGTGTAGGGCGGCACGCAGTGTTTCTGCGACCACTCGTCCCATTTGTACATGTGCAGGTCGGTGCCGCAGATAGCCGCTTTTTTCACCTTTATCAGCACATCATTTACGCCCACTTCGGGTATAGGCACTTCTTCCATCCATATCCCGTATTCGGGACGCATCTTTCGTAATGCTTTCATATTCTTTTCATTTTAGACTACCCCTTGCTTCATCAGAGAGGAGATGCACAGTAGCTGTATCTCCCCTCCTATGGAGGGGTGGGGGGGAGGTCTGTTATTGGAGGTCTGTTATTTGAGTACGCCGAGTTGTTTTCCTACTTTTACGAATGCCTCCACGCCTTTGTCCAATTGCGCTTGCGTGTGGGCGGCGGACAGTTGCACACGGATGCGGGCTTGTCCTTTCGGTACCACGGGGTAGTAGAATCCCGTCACGTAGATGCCTTCCTCTTGCAGTGCAGCGGCAAACTCTTGGCTCAGCCGAGCGTCATAGAGCATCACAGCGCAAATAGCAGATTGTGTGGGCTTTATGTCAAATCCGGCGGCCTTCATCTTGGCCACGAAGTAGTCCGTGTTGGCGTGCAGACGGTCTTGCAGCTCGTTGCTGCGGGTCAGTATCTCAAAGGTCTTGATTCCGGCGGCTGCAATCATCGGCGGAATCGAGTTCGAGAACAGGTACGGACGGCTGCGTTGGCGGAGCAGGTCGATTATCTCGTGCTTACCGGTCGTGAATCCGCCCACCGAGCCGCCGAAGGCTTTGCCGAGCGTTCCGGTCAGTATTTCTATCTTGCCTCGCAGGCCGAATTGCTCCGTCACGCCGTGCCCGGTCTTGCCCACCACGCCGGCGGAGTGGCTCTCATCCACCATCACGAGGGCGTTGTAGCGTTGTGCCAGTTCGTATATCTTGTCCAACGGGCATACGTTGCCGTCCATCGAGAACACGCCGTCTGTGGCGATGATGCGGAAGCGTTGGCTTTGCGCTTTCTTCAGTTGCTCCTCGAGGTCGGCCATGTCGCCGTTGGCGTAGCGGTAGCGCACGGCTTTGCAGAGACGTACGCCGTCAATTATCGAGGCGTGATTCAGTGCGTCGGAGATTATGGCGTCTTCTTCGGTCAGCAGCGGCTCGAACAGACCGCCGTTGGCGTCGAAGCAAGCGGCGTAGAGAATAGTATCCTCCGTGCCGAAAAAGTCCGATATGGCTTTTTCTAATTCTTTGTGCGTATCTTGTGTGCCGCAGATGAATCGTACGGAGGCCATGCCGTAGCCTCGGCTGTCCATGCGCTCTTTGGCAGCGGCTATAAGTTCCGGGTTGTCAGCGAGTCCGAGGTAGTTGTTGGCGCAGAAGTTTATCACGTCAGCGCGTCCGTTCTCGGTTGCCACTTGTATGCCCGACGATTGCGGGGTAACGATGACGCGCTCGTTTTTGTAGAGTCCTGCGTCTTTGATTTCTTGCAGGGTCTGCTGCAAGTGTTTCTGAAAATCAGTGTACATAGTATAGTGTTTTTAGAGGGTTATTCCTAATTATGCATTAGAGGGCTATTCCTCCCCGCAGTCCTTCCGCTCTATCGGCAATCCATTCCGTCCCACCCGCAGTCCTTCCGCCCTATCCTCAGCCCATTCTGTCCCGCCCGCAGTCCTTCCGCTCTGTATTTCTTAGGCATAGTACGTATTTATAGGACTTATTCTCGTGCGAGTTATTGTAAAAGCCCATTCTAATACTGCCGCAAAGTTACAAATAAATCCGCACACCACCAAATCAATCTTTCGTTGTTGTCTTTATGTCCTGCAAACAAGTATAAAAGGGGCCATTTCTTTTATTTCTTTTATTTCTCGTGAGCGTAGCGAACAGGATAAATTTTCTTCCATTTTTCGTGCGCTCTGCGCACAGGAACTTCAAAACGCCCACGAGTAGGAGCTATCTCATTCCCCTCCCTTGGAGGGGTTAGGGGAGGTCTTTTCTTCCATTTTTCGTGCGCGGAAACGGGGTCCCCACAAGCTTTGCGCAGTGGGGTGTCGCAGCGCACAGGAACCCCCAAAGCACCTGCGAGCAGTGGCTTTTTCCTAATATTATAGGGAAATCCTTCCCCAATAGTAGGTATTTCGCGTTTCATATTTGGGTACTTGCATTTTTTGTACTACCTTTGTCCTTCCATTATCAATTTGTTTTATCTCTATGGCAATCAATATCGAAGGCGTTGTTTTGGGTTTGTCGTCTTTTCTGTGTATCGGTATGTTTCACCCGATTGTGATCAAAGCGGAGTATTATTTTGGCACGCGTTGTTGGTGGGTGTTTGCGTTGGTGGGCTTGGCGGCGTTGGTGTTCTCGTTGTTCGCAGACAACACGTATGCCTCGGTCATTTTGGGTGTCTTTGCTTTTTCCTGCTTTTGGTCTATTTTAGAGGTCTTCGAGCAGAAAAAGCGGGTGGAGAAGGGTTGGTTCCCGCGCAATCCTCGTCGCAAGTAACCCCTCTCGCTTTCTCAATCCCCCCAAAAAATAACCCTATAAAAAAAACTGCCTGACAACGCACATTGTCAGGCAGCTTTTTTATGGTTAGCAGAAATTAATCTGCGCTATTATACAAATCCTTAACGAGGCGAACGGCGAGTCCGGTGGCGCTAGTAGTATTCCAAATATACGCTGTGTTCGATTGGAAGCTTAGGTAGTTTATCATACCGCTTTCCACCGTAGCAGACCAGTATTGAGCATAGTTAGCGTACACATACACAGAGTAGCGGTATCCCGCAGCAGGCAAGAATACAGCGCCGGCTTTTTCGAGTTCCTCCCATTGCGTAACCGTAAAGGTTTGGAAGTTTGCATAGTCATCACTGCTTGCGGTAGATGCAGTTGAGAATCCGGTCTTGAGGGTAATCCCTTTGGGGCAAGTCCAACAATCGGGCAAGAGAATGAGTCCATTAGCGTATTCGGTGCCGTCTGCATTGATATTGATGCGTGCAACGCCTTTCCGTTCGCTTGCTTTGGCGCGGGTGTTCAGCAGATACTCCCACTCAGCTTTCGTAAGCGTGCGATAGGTAGTGCCGTTGCCGATGTTTTGTCCCCAATCAGCAAAGTTGCCGGAGTAAGCTTTCCAAGCGGTAGTCGTACCAATACCCCATTGGGCAGTACCCGTGCTACCGCTCCAGCCGAAGAGGTCAATCTTGTCGGCTAATTTGCCGCTCGCTACATTGGCGGTACCAATAAAGTCGTATTGGTGCTCTGCAAACGACCAAGTCCCGTTAGATTGCGTGTATTGCAGGTTACCTTTGCTGAATGCAACTGCCTTACCTTCTGCAACAGAGAATGCGATTCCCATTTCGCCCTCAAATTCCGGCTTGATGATTACGTTAAACTCAGTCGTCGAGGTCAGCAGGTT
>CAVHGD010000081.1:0-8753 GCA_963635385.1 Dialister sp. CAG:486
GCATACTGCAGCTCGGTTGCTTTCAAGCCATCGCTAAAGGTAGTAGTTGTGGTTGTAGATGTAGATGTACCATCATCACCCGTTGTCTTTTGCGGTGCGCGGTGGTTGATTCCGCTCGGCACTTGTGCGACAAAGGTCACGGTCGCCTCGCCGTCGGTCTTTACATCCTCTTGCTTTGTAGAGCAAGATGTTGCCATTAGCAGCCCCGCCGCCACAGCAAACATAGATAATAAACTCTTTTTCATAGACAATAAAGTATTTTTCATAGACAATAAATTCTTTTCAATAGACAAGAAACTATTTTTCATAGACAATAAACTCTTTTCCCGAGTTCGAATTTAAGTTGATATTGAATTTAATAGTTAAGTGTCGAATCTTTATATTGGATTGATTGGATACTTAAATATATTGATTGAATACTTAACTATTGGATCCTTCAAAGTTTATACGTTCTCCTTCCCTATCCATGCGCTTTCGTTCTTATATTCTCATTTCCACTAACCCAACTCCTCCACTCTCACTAACACGATTCCCCATTTTAACTAACGCAACTCCCCATTCTCACTAACGCACAACCCACTCTCTCTAAAGCACCACAAAGTTACTTCATTTATTTTATTTCGCCAATACCCCCCCCCGAAAATTATCCTTTATTATCACATCAACCCAGCCCAACAACCTCCCTTAACACAACTACTACTTCACTTCACCCCCCCCCTTCTCATAAATTTCCACACTTTCCCCGCCCCCATTTTCCGCATTTTCCCTTACCACTCCCGAACCATCTCCGAACCAACCCCAAAGAATCCCCGCCTCGTTCCCTTACCACTCCCGAACCATCTCCCTACAATCCACAAAGAAAGCCGCTTGCCCCGAGGGACAAGCGGCTTACAATCATAAACTAATTACCGAACTACGCCTTACCAATTCACTACGAATCCCGCATGCACATTGATACCTGCCTGCGCGTAGTACCATGGCCAGCAGGCAGTGCCGTCTTCATAGACTGCGAGGTCGCTGCCACCATTGCTTGCGTATTTCGCATTGAACATATTATTCAGTTGGCAGAGCAACCGTATCTGCGGCACATTTGCCTTATGGCACCACTGCGTCATCGGCAACTGATACTGCAGGTTGAGATTTGTTGTCGTGAAGGCTTTCAGCGCCGCCGACTCGTTTTCCGTATTGTCCAGATACTGTTTGCTCGTTACATTCGTTTGAATGCCCGCTGTGAAGCCTGCATAGTCGAACGAGAAGAGCGACATGGCGGTAATCATCGGCGCAAAGGCGATCGTCGTCTCTTTGAGGAAAATCTCCTCGTTGCGCAACCAGTTCCCCTCAGCGTCATATACATCCCGTGCATCGCTGTAGTTCTGTATCTTATTGCGCGAGAGGACAAAGTTTCCGTCCCAGCGGAACCAGTCGAGTATCTTCACGCCCGCCGTCAGTTCCATACCCATGCGGTAGGAGTCCTTCACATTGGTGGTCGATTGCGCACCCACATCGTTGATACGCCCCGTCAGCACCAATTGGTTGTCGTAATCCATAAAATAGAAGTTCGCACCGACCGAGAAGCGAGGATGAGCGTAGGTGTATCCCACCTCGTAGTCGTAGAGCGTTTCTGCTTTCGGAAGTCCCGTCAGCTCGCCCGTCTCGGGGTCGTACGTTACATTCTCTTTGTAGTTGTTACGGCTCGGCTCACGGTTTGCCATAGCAAACGAACCGTAGAGCAAGTGCCCGTGGTTTTGATAGGTCAATCCCGCCTTCGGGTTGAAGAAATGGTAGTTCACCGTCAGCGGCAGGTCTTCCATATCCTCGTCGTTCAGTCCGTCACGGTGGTAGCGCACATAACGGTACTGC
Organism: Dialister sp. CAG:486; assembly: GCA_963635385.1. Classification (GTDB taxonomy): domain Bacteria; phylum Bacteroidota; class Bacteroidia; order Bacteroidales; family Paludibacteraceae; genus Colicola. Next base: position 1,861 of record CAVHGD010000081.1, read on the forward strand.
AGGTCAGCGTAGAGCGAGAGCGTCTCCTGCGCCCGATTAATCACCCGCCAATTCACCTTTGCGTAGGCGTTAGCATCCACCTTGTTGGCGTGGTTGCGGTAGTACTCGTAGTTCACGGGCAGCGCACCGCCATAGACACTGTCTTGAATGTAATTCAGCGTACCGTAGTGCGCACCCATGTAGTCGTTGGCGGCCACTCCTATCTGTGCGTCAAGCGGCTCGGACACATACTTGGTCGAAACAATTGCCCCGAAGAAGTGGTTGTCCAAATATTTGCGATACATGCCGTATGCTTTTTTCACTTTCACGCCGTTGACATCCGTGTAACCATCCAATCCCCAATAGGAGAATTTCTTTTTCTTGTACTGCTCGTAGTAGCCGCCGCCGTGCGTGTAGTGGAGCGTGGCGTTGAGCGACCAGTTCGAGTTAAATCGGTGTGTTACAGCCAGTTGCGCATGCTGCTGAGCGTAGTTGTCGGTCTGATTGTCGTAGTAGCAGGTGTTGCCATCCGCATCGGTGTATTCGCCCGACGGGTTGTAGCGGCGGTCAGCACCATTCTTGCCGTAAGCCACATCGTACGTAACACCATCCCAACCCATGCCGGTTTTCTCCTTTCCGCCGAACAATCGTGCTACCACCTGCGTCTGCTTGCCGTACCACCCAAGGTCGCCGTAGTAGGAATAGAGGTCGGAGTTGGTGCGGTATAGAAATCCGTCGGAGTTCACCTTGCTAAAACGGGCATTGGCACGCCAGTGATTAGGCAGCACCACATGTGCCGATGCCATTTCACGGAAAGTGTTGTACATACCGCCGTTGAACGCCAGCGTGTAGTGGCTGACGGTGTCGTTGTCGCCCGTCTGCATATTGAGGCTTGCGCCGAACGAGGCAGAGCCGTTGGTCGAGGTACCCACGCCGCGCTGTACATCGATGCTCGACATCGAGGCGGCCATATCCGTCATGTTCACCCAAAACACCGTTTGGCTCTCTTGGTCGTTGAGTGGCACATCGTTCACGGTCATGTTGATACGCGTGTGGTCCGTACCGCGCACACGGAAATACGTGTAGCCCACGCCCAATCCGTCGTCGCTCGTCACCTGCAGGGCAGGCACGGTGGAGAGCAGGTAGGGCAGGTTCTGTCCCGTGTTGTCGCGGTTCAGTTCCTTTTTGCCTATCACCTCGTGGTTGATAGTGGTTTGTTGTACTCGTCGCCCGACCACATGGATGTCTTCCATTTGGTTCATGACAACCGTCAAAGTGTCGCCCGCAGCGTACGCCCGTACACCGCCGACCAAGAGTGCTGCAGCCATGCAGCCTCCAAAGAAGTAAGTTTTTTTCATTTCCCTCTACAGAATTACCTGTGCAGGTTCAACGGGTATTATCTCAGCCCTCTCGGCACCCCGAACGAATCTGAACGAAAGTTCTCTTGAAGATTACAATTTATATACGAAGCTCACATACCAGCTCCATTCCCATAGATGTTGGTTGCTCGCCACTTTGTTCTTTATCAGGTTATTCAGTCCGAAATCGTAGCCCGACTGAATACGATATTTGTCCCATTCAAAACCGCCGCCGACGCCGTACTGAATATTAAATCGGTGCAGCTCACCCTCTTTGTAGCGGTCGTATTCCGAGGTCTGCACGCCTTTTTCTTGCAGCCATGCTCGTGTCTGCTCGCTCAGGTGCGTCTGCAGATAGTCTTTCTGTGCCAATCCGATTTGCATCTGCGGCCCCGTGTAGAAAAACATATTCAGTTGCCGCCACAGCGGAATGGTGTAGTAGCAGCGAATCGGAATGGTCAAGTCGTGCTGCAGCACACGGTGCTTGATATATTCCGTCTGCACCGACTGCGCTGTCATCGAGCGCCAGTGTTGCTCTTGCGTGCCGTAGGTAATCGAATAGAGCACGCCCGCTTGCAGGCTGAAATTCAGCGGCAGCAAGAAGTCAAAATCCACGCCCACCCGAGCGCCATGCTGAAACATATCGGCCGCCGAGTAGTTTTTCGTGCGCTGATTGCTCTGCACATAGCCGGCCTCGATTCGGTATGCCATGCCGAACGTATATTTTTCTTTCTTTTTCTCCTTGCGGGTCGGGTCAAAAAACGAATTATCCGCAATCTGCAGGTCGGGCTGTTTGGTTTTCTCTTGTGCCGACACAGTCGCCGAAGCCGCCCACGCAGCACCGATCAAAAGCAGTATGTAGATAAAATTTCTTTTCATTTTTTTCGTTTATCCGGCCGTACGTACGTCCTTGACACTTACCATCTCAAAATTCACACCCCAAAATCATTTCTTTTCCCTCAAAAGCTCCTCCTCAGCACGCCGAATTCCGTTTCTAACGCACAAAGGTTTTATTTTCATACCCGACGGCAGTTCAATTTCCATACCAAACGGCCTGCAAAGGTACAACAAAAAAACGAATTGACCAAATTCGTTTTCCGTTTCCCATGGCCATAGGTTCAATTAACAAGTGCAATGAGTGATAAATGCTATGTGAATAGCAGTTATTTCCCTAATAATAAACAACTTCGAACCATTCCCGAACCATCACCCCAAAAAATCACTATTCATTCCTAATTCCTAATTCCTAATTCCTAATTAAACCAGCATTTCGGTTCGTGCGCATTGATAACGCCCACCGCTTGCAAATAGGCATACACTATCGTTGTGCCCACAAATCGCATTCCCAGCCGTTGCAGGTCTTTCGAGATCGTGTCCGACAGGGGCGATGAGGTGCGGTCGTACTCGTAGAGAGTTTGCCCCTCCGTAAAATGCCACAAATAGCGGTCAAAAGACGCCCACTCGCTTTGTATCTGTAGGAATGCCTGCGCATTGCCCACGGCAGCGGCTATTTTTCGGTGGTTGCGGATAATGCCTGCTTCTTGACCGAGCGCAGCGAGCTTGGCTTCATCGTAGCGAGCAATTTTTGTGTAGTCGAAACCATCGAACGCCCGACGGAACGCCTCCCGCTTGTTGAGCACGCACTCCCACGACAGCCCAGCTTGAAAACTCTCCAACAACAGCATCTCGAACAGTTTTCGGTCGTCATGCACCGCCACGCCCCACTCGGTGTCGTGGTACTGCACGTAGAGCGGATTCTTCGTGTTGCACCAACGGCACCGCACTATACGGTCCGCCGCCGCTCCCAAAAGTTCCACCGTCCTGCTCACGGCAACAAAAATCTCCCTTTCCCTATTCGCTATGCGTAAAAATTCTCCGCTTTCTTATTCCACATCCTGCACGAGCCGCACCGTACGCCCGTAGTAGCGCGGTCCTTTTGCGGCGGCTGGACCGCTTGAACGGAATTGTTGAAAGGATGCGCGAATAGCATCGAATAGCGTTGCCGACCAGTACTCGCCGTCCCTTTGCACATTTTGAATCATATTCGCCATAATACGATACCCCGCAGCAGGTAGGAACACAGCGCCGGCCGCCTCTAATTTCTGCCAATCGACCAGCGTCAGAGTTTGGTGCGTAGCGTATGCATCTACGCTCCACGCGCTCTCAAATCCGCTCACGAAAGTCACGCCATCGGGGCAGGTCCAAGTGTCGGGCAGCAGAATACACCCGTTCACGTACACCGAATCATTTAGTTTTATTCGAGCCGCTCCGCTCTTGTCGCTTGCGTTCGTGCGCGTACTGAACAAGTAGTTCCACTCGTCGGCAGTCAGCGTTCGGTAGGTAGTGCCGTCTTCTATATTCTTTCCCCAATCCACAAAGTCGCCGGCGTAGTCATTGTCGGTTGTCGAAGCACTCATGCCCCATTTAGCCGCCCCCGTGCTGCCGCTCCAGCCGAAAAGGTCTATCTTGCCGGCCAACACTGAGCCGGCAGCATTAGCCGTGCCTAACATATCGTACTGATTCTCAGCGAACATCCATATCGTATCGTTGCCCAAGATCATACATTGCAGGTTGCCCGCCGCGAACCGCACCTGTTTGCTTGCCGACACCGAGAACACGCCTTTCAGCACCTCATAGTCAGGGCATAGCCGAATATAAATCGTGTCATGCACTTCTTTGACAATCGTATCGTGTACAACCACCGCAGGCTTTGGCGTGCCGGCGGGCGAAGCGAGAAACGTCACGCTATCGACCGACGCAGTCGTATACTCGCTATAGAGGTTGCCCTCCCAGATTTGCATTTTCTGCTGTGCCGAGAGCGAGAGCGTGGCGGCAAGCAGAGCCCCAACGAAAAATAGTCTTTTCATATTTCTATAATTTACAAAACCACAGCTGTTTATCGGTCCAACGCACCCACCCGAAACTCAAACACCCCCACGAGCAGCCGGCCACACCGATTCAAGCGCAAAGGTATGGCTTTTCTTTCACATACACAAGCGCAAAAAACAAAATTCAAGCGGACCACCCTACAAGCAGAAAGAGACGGCTCCTTTTGGTCAGAGCCTTCTCTTTCTATTTTCACGCAAACTTTCTTCGTGTGCGCTTTTTCGCTGCACCCTTCCGCTGCGTGTTCTCGCCTGAGGGAGATTACATCATGCCTCCCATGCCGCCTTGGGGCATAGCGGGAGCAGGAGTCTCCTCTTTCTTATCCACGATGACGCACTCAGTGGTCAGGAACATACCGGCAATCGAAGCGGCGTTCTCGAGAGCTACTCGCGTTACCTTAGCGGGGTCAACCACACCGGCGGCACGCAGGTTCTCGTAGGTGTCCTTGCGGGCGTTGTAGCCGAAATCGCCTTCGCCTGCACGCACCTTGTCCACTACCACTGCGCCCTCTTTGCCTGCGTTGGTCACAATCTGACGCAGCGGCTCCTCGATGGCACGACGGACAATCTCAATACCCGTCTGCTCGTCTTCGTTCTCGCCTTTCAGTCCGTCAAGGGCTTTCTGTGCACGGATGTAGGTTACACCGCCGCCGGGAACGATACCCTCTTCGATAGCCGCACGCGTAGCGCTCAAGGCGTCATCCACACGGTCTTTCTTTTCTTTCATCTCCACCTCCGATGCGGCACCGACATTCAGTTGGGCTACACCGCCGGCGAGTTTAGCCAGACGCTCTTGCAGTTTCTCTTTGTCGTAGGTCGATTTGGTGGCTGCAATCTGTGCCTTGATTTGTGCCACACGAGCCGCAATCGCCTCTTTGTCGCCTGCGCCGTTCACAATCGTGGTATTCTCCTTATTGATCGTAATGCTCTCGGCCGTTCCCAGCATGTCGAGCGTTGCGCTCTCGAGTTTGATACCCTTCTCCTCGCTGATTACGGTACCGCCCGTCAGGATAGCGATGTCTTCCAGCATCTCTTTGCGGCGGTCGCCGAAGCCCGGCGCCTTCACGGCACAAATCTTCAGTTGCGCACGCAAGCGGTTGACAACCAGCGTGGTCAGTGCTTCGCTATCGACATCCTCTGCAATTATCAGCAGCGGGCGTCCGCTCTGTACAGCCGGTTCCAAGACGGGCAGCAACTCTTTGAGGTTCGAAATTTTCTTGTCGTAAATCAAGATGTACGGCTTGTCCATCTCCACCTCCATAGTCTCGGTGTTCGTTACAAAATACGGGCTGATATAGCCGCGGTCGAATTGCATACCTTGTACCACGTCGATGGTCGTGTCCATACCCTTTGCCTCGCCGATGGTGATCACACCGTCTTTGCTTACTTTGCGCATGGCGTCGGCAATCAACTTACCGATTTCGGCATCGTTGTTGGCGGAGATAGTAGCCACTTGCTCTATCTTGTCGTAGTCGTTGCCCACTACCTCGCTTTGGTTCTTTATCTCAGCTACCACAGCGGCAACGGCTTTGTCGATACCGCGTTTCAGGTCCATCGGGTTTGCCCCGGCGGTTACATTCTTCAGTCCTACGCCGACAATGGCTTGTGCCAATACGGTAGCGGTGGTCGTACCGTCACCGGCTTGGTCACCTGTCTTCGAGGCTACCTCTTTGACGAGTTGTGCACCGAGGTTCTCTGCTGCATCTTCGAGTTCGACCTCCTTTGCCACCGTCACACCGTCTTTGGTGATGTGGGGTGCGCCGTACTTCTTGTCGATGATGACATTACGTCCCTTCGGACCGAGGGTTACTTTCACTGCGTTAGCCAGTTGGTCAACGCCTTTTTTGAGGGCTTCACGCGCCTCTGTGTTATAGGTTATAATCTTTGCCATAGTTTTGCTTCGCTTTGCTCCGCGTACCTTCTTCGCTTGCGCGTACGATTGCTTGCTTCGCTCTGCGTTTATTTGAGTTATTTATTAGTGTTGATTTGTAAGCCCCTCCCTTGGAGGGGTTTGGGGAGGTCTATTTGAGAACTGCCAACACATCGCTTTGGCGCATGATGAGGTACTTCTCGCCCTCATACTCCAATTCGGTGCCTGCATATTTGCCGTAGAGAATATGGTCGCCGGCTTTCAGCACCATCTGTTCGTCTTTGGTGCCGGTGCCTACTGCCAACACCTCTCCGCGGAGGGGTTTCTCTTTGGCGCTATCCGGAATGATAATTCCGCTTACAGTCTTTTCTTCTGCAGCCTCTGCTTTTACCAGCACGCGGTCTGCCAATGGTTGAATCTTGCTCATAGTATTCAGTTGTTTTTCGTTAATTTCGTTGTTTTGCGCTCCCCTTGCTTTCCCGGCGTTGCTTCCGCTTTTTCGGTTGCCCTCGCTTTGCCGATTGCTTTGCGGCTTTGCCGATTGCTTTGCCGTTTTGCGTAGCCCCTGCCGTTCGAGTTCGGTTGCGCTATATTTTCGTAGTTACGATTAGAGTCCAATGTAGCGGGCTTCGGTTGGCTTTTGCTTGCACATTCACTGCCTTCCTCCGCCCCTCGCTCGTAGTATGTCAAACTCTGTGCCATTTTCCCAAACTCGCTTTTTTGTCAGTTTTGCCCGCCTCCCGTTCTGCCAAAATGTCAGTCCGCCCCTTCCCGCCATGCCATCTTTCCCCTCCCCACCAT